>JAYUKI010000260.1:0-1538 GCA_043764595.1 Myxococcales bacterium
CGAGACGAGGACCCGCACCTCCAATCGAAGCAAGCGCTCGTGAGCTTTCTCTCCATGCGTGGCCTGCAGCCCACGGACGAGCAGATGGCCAGGATCGAGGCATGCCGTGACGGCGCCGAGGTCGGTCGTTGGCTCGGCCGGGCAGTCGATGCGGCGTCCGTGGCTGCGGTCCTCGACTCGGTCACTTCCCCTTCGTGATCACGACCGTCACGACCACGGTCGCGTCCGCTCGGTTCGGCGCTGCGAACACCAGCGAGTCCGGGCTTCCAAACGTCATCCTGAGCTCATGGAGTCAGGACGATAGGCCCGTCGATGTGGGCGTTGACACGCAGCTCACCCGAGAGCTCGTGGTGGAGCGCGCAGGAGATATCGTAGGCCACCGTTTGGTCGCCCGTGACGACGTTCGTGGCCTGCGAGCACTCCCCACGAGAGTAGTCTGTCGCGCACGTGGGGCAAAACGTGCCCCAAATCGAAGCGACGGGGACGCCGAGATCGAGGCCAAAGTGCTCGTCAAAACATCTGGAGCTCGTGGAATGGCCGCGACCTTCGAGGGTGTACTCTCCCGTGACGGAGTACGTGCAAAAGCCTACGCCCGTGGGCTCGCCCCCGCCCTTGGGGAGGGGCCCGGCGGGCGGGAGTACTACGTATCCCTCGATGCGAACGTTGAGCTTCGCAGATACGCCCCTCAGATCGCGGATGAGAGGCACATCGCAGCGAACGCGCGCGGCGAGGCCACCGCGGTCCTTGATCGCGAGCCGATCGAGCCGAATCGTGCAGCGGTAGCCCATGTACTCGGGTTGAGGCACGTGCCCATACCGGATGATGCCCTCGTACTCCCCTGGGCCGTCGGGTCGCCTGAGCTCCACTTCCACTCCCGAGCAGTAGAGCGTGAGCGCGGGCTGCCCGCCCTGGTGCCCTAGGTTCGCACTCCCGGGCGAAGGCGGAAGCGGCTCCCCATCGATCGTCATCGCACAGCCTGGCTCTGACGGGGCGGGCGGAAGCTTGTCGTCGCTTGCGCCCGCGTCGCTTATCCCCGATGTCGGGTTGGACATTGGGTCGGAGGTGTTCGCGGTTCCACATGCGACGAGACCGAACGCGAGTAGCAGCCTCCAAGTACGCATTTCAGCACCGTGCCATGGGAGACCGGACTCCGCCATGGGAACGAGCGCGAAAGGAACACCTGCCCACACGCGCTCTCGGCTGGCTCGCCCATCTCGCATGGGTGGTCGGCGCCGATGACCTTGCGCTTGCACGCCGCCCCGTTGACCGCGTTGTCGCGCGTAACTCCGAGCCCGCCGCGCTGTGGGCTGACCACGGCCCCTTCCGCCTACTGTCGTTCATGGAGGTCGGTACAGGTTAGCCTTTCCCTCACGAATCGAGAGTGGATGGCACCAGCAGGTGCGAGCACTGCTGTAGAGCCTTCGGGCAGTTTGCTCGCTTCGGTCGCCGAGGAGGAGCGAGACGAGGACCCGCACCTCCAATCGAAGCAAGCGCTCGTGAGCTTTCTCTCCATGCGTGGCCTGCAGCCCACGGACGAG
>JAYUKI010000261.1:0-18926 GCA_043764595.1 Myxococcales bacterium
CGGCCGGAACCGCCAGCGCCTCGTCCACGCGCACCCATCGCCGCCCGCCGCGGAGGCGCACGGCGTCCGAAGCGAGCCGCTCGACGGTGTAGCCGAGCATCGACTCGTACACGCTCCCGATCTGCTCCACGTCGAGGCTGCGGTACGAGATGCGCTGGCCATCGAGCATCACGAGCCGCTCGAGCACGGCGAGCACCGTCTCGTCCGAGACCGTGGGAACCCGAAGGCTCGCGCGCGCGTCCGCGTCCACGACGGGCGCCCCGCCGGCGGGACCCCATCCCTCCAAGAATGGAAACCGATGCGGATCGAAGAGGGCACCACGACGCGCAGGCAGGGCGAGGTCGCCGTGCTCGACGCCGAGAAACACGGCCCGAAAGACGGACACAAGCCGACTCCACGCGCCGAAGCGACCGCCCATGCTGTCTGGATAGGCGCCCGCGTCCGCGCGGAGCTGCTCGTGGAGGAAGCCCACCGAGAGCCCTTCCCGGTAGGCCACACTTCGCATCGGCATCAGGCCCGAGTCTTCGGCGTAGAGCAGGAACACGATGCGAAGGAGCGTCGTGAGAATGCCGCGATGAACGTGCTCCCCGCCCGACTCGAGCGCTTCTGCGAGGAGCGTGCTTCCGTCGCGAACGCTCGCGGCCTCGAACCCGTCCAAGAGCAGCGTCGCAGCATCGAACACCTGCTCGGCGAGCCGGTCCGACACCGTGGCCTGCCACTTGCGGCTGTCTTCCAGGAGGCGCGGGAGGGAGCGCTCGACCGAAGCGCCGAAGAGCCGCTGAGCGCCGAGCAGCATCACGAACGCGTCAAAGATGGGCCGACCCGAGACCGAGAGCATGTCCGAAAGGCGAAACGTGATGGATCCGGTGGCCTCGCCCGGCGGCGCGTAGACGAGCCGAACCTCGAGGCCGTTGGTCAGCACGCCGATCGCCACACGAGCGTGGCGCAGGAGCCTGTCGAGCTTCGCCTGAGGCGGGTAGCGCCAGGCGATCGTTTGCTCTTCGGGCTCGTCGAGCGCGAGGCCTTGTGGGATTTCCCAGACGAGCACGAGGTCTTGTTTGGTATCGGGCTCGCGGAGGGCGAACGTGGGGCGAAGGCTGTCGCGCGCCTCGGCCACGTAGAGCTCGTGACGCTCGAGATCGGCGGTCTCGATGGACTCGTGTGGGTAGCCGAGGAGGTCGAGGAAGAGGCGTTCGATCTGCGGGATCGTGTGGGCGCCGTCGGCTGTTTGGGTTGTGCACGCGTGGAGCTTTCGCTGCGCGTCGGCGGGCTGACGCTCGAAGCACTGGGCCTCGACGAGCACGGGGATGGATACGACCAGGCCCTCGGTGGGCTGGACCATGCCGAGCCAGGTTTGGTGCGTTTGCTCGTCCATTGCGTGAACCATGCGGGGGAAGGAATTAGCTCAACTCACTCTTGTTGCGGATCCGCAGCCCCCGCGGTCTGCGCTCGACTCTCGACGTGCGCCCGATAGTCTTCCGTAAACTGAAATACCTCTGGCGATCGGATCGGGAGCATTGCGAAGTCGTACCCGTCATAAGAGTCGTGACACGTCACCGAGACAAAGCTGAGCCCCGCATCGAGGCGGATGCCCGTCCCGCCGATTGCAACAAACTGCGACGCCTTGTCTTCGCCAGTAGGAACGAACGGGCCCTCATGAACCGAGCTATCGTAAATCGATGGATGTCCAGCCCGCGCGGCAGCCAAGCTTCCCGCAGTCGTCGCCCCGAACCGATTTCGATTGAAGTAGTAGCAGTGCATCGCGTTGATCGCCTGCATCCTGTTCAGCGTCATGACGTCCGACGGTCGTGCGCGACAAGTACGCCGCTTTGCCGCGTAAGCGTACGAGCTAGGATCAAATAGCGCCAATGTGACATCCGGAGAGAGAGGCATGTACAACTGCGCCCCTTTTGATGCCACGCCGCCCGCACCAGCGGGCCACCTTCCAAACCGAGGATGGCTTTCCGCGAATCGGTTGTACAACACGACCGGGTGGTCCGATATCACGAAACCTTCCGACCGATTCGCGGCCGTCAAGAACGCAACCTCCATATCGAGCAGTATCGGCAGCGATTTTACTGCTTGGGCCAAATTCATGTCCTGCGCCCGCTTCAAGCCGACCGACACTTCCGCGACATCCGCCTCCGTGAACGGGGAGGCGGCCCCATTAACGCGTGCAGACGTTCGAAGAAGCGACTTCACCAAGGAACTCGTCATCCGATTGAGCTTTTCGGCAGCGCCTCGGGTACGCGCATACTGATAGTGAACGAACTTCTTGAGCTGGTATAGGTCGCCATTGTCCAGCGCTGAGAGGCGCTCTAGATCGAGATCCCCAAGGATGGCCGCGACCCTCCCCTCCTCCTCAGCAAATCCCTTCTCGACCACGTTGTCTTCGCCGTAAAAGTAGTCTTCGTAGCACTGCTTACTGAGGGCCGCTTCGTGAATGATCCGCCCGTTTGCAGCAAGAGAGAGCCGCTTTCCGTCCTCGGAAAAGTTCCGGAGTATCATTCGCGGAACGTAGTGCTGCCGTTTCGTCTCGCCCTTCTTCTCGCTCATTCCCCCTCCGTTGGTCACCCGCAGTCCCTCATTTGGCTTCCGGCTCGCCCATTCCGAGCGACGCCTGCCCAGGAGCAGCCTTCTTCCCACGCTTGGGCTTCTTCACCACCGGCTCCGCGGGCGCCACATCGGCCTTCACCGGGACGGACTTCGCCTTCCCCTTCCCGGCCGGTTTGCCACCAAGGCCCTTCCGATTCTCGTCCGCGGCACGCTTGGCATTGAGCACGAACAGCCGATCAATCACGGCTTCCTCGAAGGCCTCGACCTCCGTCTTGTCCGCGTCGTTCAGGGGGCAATACGGAGGAACCTCGACCTCGATCCAGCGGCCCTCGGGATCGCCCTCGGCGTAGGCTTCGAGAACCTTTTGGTCCATTTCCTCGTGGAGCTTCCGGAGCTCAAGGATGCGCGACTCGGAGCACGTTGGGTCCTTGAGGCGGTTGTACGTGATGGTCAGTCCGACGTTCTCGTCGACCATGTACTTCGCGCGGAAGTCGTGCAGACGCTGGCCGATGTCTTCGAGGGGGGGGAGGACGGTGCGGGGATCGGGCTTTGGGAAGGGGAAGGTCTCGAAGCAGTCGGTGGCCGAATAGTTGAGATCGCTCTTCATCGTGGAAGACAGGAGCCAGGTCCAGTGGCCGTGAATCCGGGACTGAAGTACAGCGAGGCTCGTGAACGAGTCGAGCGTGAACGCGCACAGCTTCTGACTCAGGATTCGCCCAGTTGGTTGGAACGAAAAGCACAGGTGCTTCGTGACCTGAGCGGTTACGATCGACCGTTCAAGGAGCTTGAGCGCGTCATAGAGGGCAGGACGGTGAGCTTGGTAGCGCCACCACTGCTCCCGAAGGACGCGCGCGCTGGCATTGTCGAGGCGGAGCAGGTCTCGCTCAGGCTTCACACGTTCCCTCACAACCTCAAGCAGTTGCGGCCACGCTGACGCCTCACTCAACGACATCCCGTGGAAGCTGATCACATAGCGCGAGAACTCCTGGCGCGGATGGGTGTTCACCTCTTCGCCGCCGAGGTATGGGAAAATGCGGGCGGCGTTGCGACCATCGAGCGAGAGGAGGTTCTCCCGTTGGGCGCTATCTAGGAGGAACCCTTGACCGTAGATGCTGGATCCAAGTGACGCAACCCCGCCGTTGGCGTGAAGACGAGCGGGATCTGGCTTTTCGCTTCGAGGTTCCAGGCGCGAATTGATGTGTTCAACCTCGCGCCCGTCGAGTCGGCGTGTTCCCACTCCTCGCAGGACCGTCCCCAGAGCGACGTGCAGGATGGTTACCTCCACGGACGCTCCACCCGGCCAAACGAGGTTAGAAGTGCAGTCGTAGAGTTCGCATCCGCGCATCAGCATGGATTGAAGACCACCCGCTCGCGTGTCCCCCTGAGACACGGTATTTGTAGCGATCATGCCCATGGTTCCGTTAACTCCGACTAGGAGTGCAGACCGCCGAAGAAAGTGTGCGATAAGGTCTCCGTTTCCGTGGGTACCCTCATGGCTCGTGAGAAGCCATTCGAGGTAGGCATTGCCAAATACACCAGAGATTTGTCGTCCACCCATGAACGGCGGATTCCCCACAAACGCATCCATATACGCCGCCCGATTCACCTCCCCGTCCTCCAACGGGTCCGGCCGCTCCGCGTAGAACACTTCCGGAAACTCCACCATCCAATGGAACGACGGCACCCGTGCCCGACTCTCCCGCTGCATCCCAAGCAGCTCGTCGGTCGGCGGCGTCTCCGTGGGCAACCACGCCCGGACCAAGGCCTCGCGCCGGGCTCTCTCGGCCTCGCGGTCCTTGTCCTTCTCGTGCGCAAAGAAGGCGCCCACCACCACGTCCGCGATCAAGCGCACGCGGTCGAGCGCGTCTTGCGCGTTCCAGAAGAGGCTCGCTTTTTCCCTGTCCTCCGCGGGCGAGTCCCCAAGATCGCCAATCTGCTGCCGAAGATGAATCGCCTCGTCCAGCGCTACGGCGATCTCACGCCCGAAGAGCTCGAGCTGCGGCGATTGCGCCTTCTCCGGACGCTTCCAATGGAAAGCCCGAATCTGATCGAAGTCCAACCCGACCAGCGAGTCGCCATGGCGAAGCGAGTGATCCAAAAACGTGAACGGCAAGGTCTTCGACAACGTCACGAGCCAAAGCGAGAGCTTCGCCAGCTCCACCGCGGCCGCGTTCTTGTCCACCCCGTAGAGGCAGCGCTGCGCCACGAGACGCCGCGCGTGCAGAAGCGGATCGCCGTGCTCCGTCGCGAGGGTCTCGATCTTGTTCTCCCGCGTCCACGCGGCGAGCACGTGGTCCGCCAAGAAGCGGCAGGCCTCGACCAAGAACGCGCCCGAGCCCATCGCGGGATCGCACACCTTCAGGTTCAAGATGCGCTCGGACGCGGGGGCGTCGCCCATCACGGCGAGCAAGGGTTCCAGCGTTCGACGCACGATGGGCGCAGACAGACTTCGCGGCGTGTAGTGCGAGCTGGTTCGCCTTCGCTCGGTGCCGGGCTGGAGCACGAGCTGCGCGGGGCGCGCTTTCGCGAGCGAAGGATCGGCCTTCTTGCCACCCACCGAGTGCCTCGCGAGCGACTCCAGCACCGCGGCGCTTCCGCTCGCGTCCGCAAGATCGCCGGCCAGCTTTTCGGCTTGCGCGGTGGAGAGTCCAATCGTGTCTTTGAGCCACTTGGCGCGCCGGCCTGCGGGGACCTCGAGCACTTCTTCGGCGGACACCCACAGCTTGTCGGGGCGCATGCACACGGCCTCCGAGGGCATGCGGAGCACGTGGTACCCCATGAGGGCCTCGTACACGCTGCCGATTTGCTCCACGTCGAGGGCGCGGTACGAGAGGCGCTGTCCGTCGAGCACGAGCAGCTTCTCGAGCACCTGAAACACGGTCGCGTCGTCCACCGTGGGTAGCTTCACCGCGGCGCGATCGTCGGCCTGCGTGATGGGCGCACTTCCGGCGGGGCCCCACCCTTCCAGGAACGGGTACGTGTGCGGGAAAAAGAGCGAGCCGTGGCGCGGCGGCATCTTGAGATCGCCATGCGAGACGCCAAGAAACACAGCACGAAACAGCGTCACCAGACGCCCCCACGCGCCAAACCTTCGCGCCATCGAGTCGGGATACGCGCCCTGGTCCGCCTGAAGCTGCTCGAACAGGCTCAGCACCGAAAGATGCTCCGCGTAGAGCGGATGGTCCACCGGCAATAGGCCACGATCTTCCGCGTAGAGCACGAACACGAGCCGCAACAGCACCGCGAGCAGCCCCTTGTAGAGGTGGTCGCCCTCCCGCGCGAGCGCGTCGTCCAGGAGGTCGCGCCCGTCCCGCTCGGCGGCCGCTTCAAAGCCTCGAAGCAAGATTTGCAGCGCCTGGAACACCTGATCGGCGAGCTCGGTCGTGACGTTCGCTTGGCGCTTTCGGCTCTCCGCGAGCAACGCCGGCAGGGTTCGCTCTTCGGTCACGCCAAAGAAGCGATTGGCCGCGAGCAACATGACGAACGCGTCGAGAATGGGCCGGCCACCCACGCTGACCATGTCATCGAGGCGAAACGTGATGGCGCCCGAGGACTCGCCATGAGGCGCATACACGAGGCGCACCACGGCGCCGTTCGTCAAGAGACCAAGCGGCACGCGGCAGTGCCGGAGGAGCCGGTCCATCTTGGCGGAAGGCGGATATTCCCAAGGTCCGGTCACGGTCTCGGCCTTGTCGAGATCGAGGCCCGCGGGCACCTGCCACACGAGCATCTCGTACGCGGCGCCCGCGGTGGTCGCCGGAGTGGCGTCCGCGGTCTCCGCCTTGCCCGAAGGGTCCGTCTTCTTCAGGGCCATCGTGGGCCGCAGGATCTGCCTTCCCTCCGGCACGTAGAGCGAGAGCGCCTCGGGCAGCGTTTCGCCGGCGTCGAACGCTTCGGGCGCATACCCAAGGAGCTCGGCAAAGAGGCGCTCGAGATGGGCCACGGCGTAGCCCTCGGGGCCGGCTTCGCCTTGGCGCGTGGGAGGGCAGAGCTCGACGAGCAACGCTTGCACGTGGGGCGGCTGGCGCTCCATGCACTGCGCGTCCTCGAGCACCGGAATGGAGAGCACGAGGCCGTCGATGGGTTGCACCATCCCGAGCCACGTCTCATGAAAGCGTCGGTCGACTTCGCTCATCCTCGGGTCTCCGGCCAGAGGAACACGAGGCCCACGGGCTCGAGGCGCGGCAGGACCACCTTGTAGAGCGCTCGGAGCTGCTCGGGCTCCTTCTCGCCCTCCAGCTTGATGGCCTCGAGTCGGTCCTCCATGAACGCCTTTTCCTTTTTGAACTGATCGAGCTCGCGTTTGTCGAGCTTTAGGTCGTCGAACGAGAGCTGCGAGCGCCGCGCGATCTCGGCTTCAATCGATGTGCGCTGCGCGGCAAGAATGGCCCGAAGCGCCTCCGACTCCTCCTGCCCTCGCTGCTCGAGCTTCCGCTCGGCTTCGTGCGCCAGCGCGTCCGCTTCGTCGCGAATGTGCTTCCAAAGCGCAGCGAACACCGCCTTTGAAGAAGCCAGCAACTTGGCTTGCACGGTCTCCGGCACGCCCTCGAGCGTGGGGGACTCGGCCAAAACCTGCTCGAGCATCTCGATGGCCTTGCGGTCCGCTTCGTCGGAGAACGGGCGAAGGTCCGCGTCGGCGCCGTCGATCCAACGCGCCGCCACGGACACGAGCTGATCGTGGAGCCGTACGGCGCCAGATCCAAAGAGGGAGAGGCGCCCAAACGCGATGACTCGGGCGAGAGCGTCGTGCCGTGTCCGAACGACCGTCACGCGGCTCAAGTCGTGGGCGCTGTACCCTTGGGAGAGGAACCGTCCGAGCACGCGCTGCACGAACGGATGCTGAAGGTGCACGTGCGCCAGATCGCTGTTCATCTTGGGCGGAGGCCGAAACACGAGCGGCATCGGGGGCTTCTTCCGAAACTCCCAAAGGGGCTCGTTCCGTCCGCGCGCGGGCCGAAGATGGTCCAGCGTCTTTTGCCAAGACTCGGGCATATCGGGCACCGACCACGCCTCCACGGCTTCGTCCTTTGCGAGCGCGAGCTTTGGCGCGCCCGAGAGCTCGAGGCCGACGTCTAGAGCGTCGCGCAAGAGGGCCGAGTCGAACTCCATCACCTTCTTGGAGCGGTTGAGGATGACCCCAGCCTCCTCGATGTCTTGCCGAATGGTGGCCAGGTCCCCGCGCTCCGACTCAAGCTCCTCCACCGAGGTCTTTTTCAGGGCGCCGGCGTCTTCTGCGGCTTCGAGCTTCGAGGCCGTCTTCGCATCGATTCCGCCCTCCATCACATTTCCGAAGCGCTCCAAAAGCACGGAGCCAATGGAACCGAGCTCCCGCTGAATGACGTCGACCTTCGCGACGAGCTTCTCCAAGACGATGTCTTCGGCGCGATCCGGATAAATGAAATAGTGGCAGCGCACCTCGGGCTCGGGCTGCAGCGTGCGGTCGATGCGACCGTTCCGTTGTTCGATGCGCGCCGGATTCCAAGGCACGTCGAAGTGAAAGAGATCGGCGCAATGGCCCTGGAGGTTCACGCCTTCGCGCGCGGCGTCCGTGGCCAGCAGAATGCGCACGGGGTGCTTGTCCGGAGGCGAGTTGAACGCGCGCTGCACTTCTTCGCGCTGCTCGTCCGACATGCCACCATGAAACTCCATGATGCGCGCATCGTCCTGGTCCGTCCCCGACGCGGCCGCCGCGAGCAGCGTACGCAGGTAGCGCTTGGAATCGCCGTATTCGGTGAACACAAGAACACGACGGTCCGACCACTTGCGGTCCGCCTTCGACGCCTTCGTGCTCGCCCCGCCAATCGCAAAGGCCGGACACTGGTTTTGGCGAATCCAGTCCACGAGAGCAACGGCCTTCGCGTCCGCCGCGCCGCGGTACTGCCGGCCGAGCGTCCGCATCTCCTCCAAGAGCGCGCGCGCCGCCTCGGAAGGGGAAAGCGCGTGGGACTCGGCCTCGACCCGAGCCTCGTCCGCTTCGTCGAGGGTGTCGTCGTCGACGCCGTACTCGTCGTCGTCATTGAGTGCCGGGAGCGGTAGCGGGACCGCGACCTTGGCGCGACCTTCGGCCACGGCGCGGTGGTGCGCTTCCAGCGTGCGGTAAAACGCCTCGACGCTCGAGAGAAGACGCTTCTGGAGATTGATGAACACGAGCCCACCTTGCCCACGCTCGGGTTTGGCGAGGGCCGTGTACTCCGCGAGCTTCGCGGCCAACGCGAGCTCAGGGGAGGCCGCGTCACCGACCGAGACGCGCACGAGCTGGCGTTTTGGAAAGTCGGCGTGGCCGTCCCGACGCAGGTCTTCCTTCAGGCGACGCACCATGACGGCGTCGAGCTGCTTTCGCCCTCGCACGGGCACTCCGCGCGTAAAACGCTGCGGGTCCAAGAGCTCGAGCAACGCAGAGAAGCTGTTCGAGTGACCGTTGTGGGGCGTCGCGCTCAAGAACAGGCGATTCTCGAACCGTGGAGCGATGTCGCGAACGACCTCGGTGATCTTGGAGTCCACCGCGTACCGATTCGAGCCCGCGGGCGCGGCCACGTGGGCTTCGTCGAGAATGAGCAGGCTCTTCGTGGCGCGCTCCCCCATGTGCTGGAGCAGCGGATCGCGGTACTCGGGCCGGCGAAGGATCGGATGCGACACGATGAAGCGCGTGTGGGTGCTCCAGGGGTTCACGCCAAAACCCCGCTCCTGGCGCCGACGGCCAATGAACGCGCGGTTCATCACCTCGAAGTGAAGACCAAAGCGCTTCTGCATCTCGTCGCGCCACTGCAGGCACACCGAGGCTGGGCACACGATGAGAATGAGCTCGACGCGCTGGCGGAGCAGAAGCTCCTGCGCAATGAGCCCCGCTTCGATGGTCTTTCCGAGACCTACGTCGTCCGCGATGAAGATGTTGGCGCGAGGGAGCGCGAGCGCCTTCCGAAGCGGCGTGAGCTGATGGACCATCAGCTTGATTCCGGCGCGAAACGGCGACTGAAAGAGCTTCGCGTCCGTAGCGGTGACGCTGCTCCACTTGAGCGCGTGAAGGTAGGCCGCGAAGTGGCGCGGCGGATCCATGTGCCCAAGAGAGCCAAGCCCGTGCGCTTCGGGCTGCAGCACCTTGGCCCCAAGCTCGAGCTCCCAAAGTACTTGGAGCTTCCGACCCTGGTTGTCGTCGTCGAGGCACACGAGCGAAACGCACGTCGCCTCGCCCTCCGCGGGCGGAGGAGCCACGTGCTCGACCAGCCACTGGCGATGCCGCACACGAACGATGTCGCGAGGCCGTGGAACATCACGAGCAAGCTCGTTCGCCACGAAGATGGGCTTGGGCGGCGTGCTCTCCGCCGCGCCGTGCGCTTGCAGGAGCCGCGCGGCGAGCACCGGACGAGCGCGGCCCGAATGGTCGAGCCCATGGGACCGACACATGGCCTTCAGCTCGTCGCGGCCCAAAGCCCCAAGGAGCTCGCGAAAGCGAACCGCCCCGGAGCGAACGAGCGCTTCGACTTGGCCCTCTTTCGTGCCCGTCGGAGGCACATTGACCGAGAACGCACGAGCCAGATCGAGGAGACGAGCCTTGGGAAGCTCGGCCAGCAACGTTCGAGTGGAAGGTGTCACGCTTGCCACGATACCCGTGGCGATCCGCGGCCGTGGGGGCAAAGCACCGATTCGTTCTGCGGGTCCGAGGCCCGGACCCGGCTTCCCGACATGCCCGCACTCGATGAGAAATCACGCCACTTGTGGCGTTGTCCGAGGGCCAAATCGCGCCACTTGTGGCGTGATTTGCGCGGAGGGCGTCAAATACCCCGAACGAATCGAAGTTACGCACGCGGACAAGAATCCGTCGCCGACGTCGCTGCGCGCCCGCCCCCTCGGGACCGGCCGCCACGTTCGGTTCGACGCGCTGGCGCCGGACGGTTTGGTTCGCCAGCTGTGGCGAGCATTGGTCGCCCGGTTCGCAGCCCGAGCGACCGCGCCGAGTCGATCGCTCATGCTACTCTCGCGCCATCATGATCACGCGCTTCGAGATGTCCAACTTCAAAGCGCACGCGCACACCGACGTCGCGCTCCGACCATTCACGGTCTTGGTCGGAGCCAACGGAGTCGGGAAGACATCGATGCTGGAGGCTCTGCACATCGTTGCGCAGTGCATGCGGAAGCCCACCTCCCAAATCCTTCGTGGCCCCTGGGACCCGAACCGACTCATCCGCAACACCGACGCGCCGATCGTCCTTGGCGAGCGGTTCCGACGCGCCGACGGCGAAGAGAACGACGTTCGGCTGACCGTCGAGCCCGACGGCATCGATTTTTTCTCGCGCGGTTTCGTCGAGCCTGGAGGAACGACCTTCGAGCGCGGGCAGTCGTTCGCAGACGCGGCCGAGAGCCGCCACCCGCTGGTTCGCGAAGCCAGCTCCGCCGTGATGCTTCGTCTCTCGGCGACCGCGATAGCTCAGACGGGCACCGTCAAGCCTGGCGGTCCACGGGTGGAGCATGACGGCGCGAATACAGCAGCGGTCATTGCAGCGTGGAAGCTAGGCGACGACGAACGACTGGGCCAGGCGACACGTGCGCTCCAGAAGGTGGTTCCGCAGGTGCGGGCGCTGCGGGCAACGCCGGTCGCAACGAAACCCGATGGCACGAATGGCTTCGCGCTCTCGGTCGATTTCGACGACGCGAAGGACGTCCCGGCCGCACTCGTGAGCGAAGGCACCTTGGTGGCGCTTTCGCTCATGGTGCTCCTCCACTCCGCGCCACAGCCGCGCCTCGTCCTTCTGGACGACCTCGGTGCCGAGCTGCACCCATCGGCGCAGGGCGAGCTGGTTGCGTTGCTGAGGAAGATTCAGGAGCAGAACCCAAAGCTCCAAATCGTCGCATCCACGCATTCCCCGTACGTCGTCGACGGGGTCGACGCGGAGGATGTCCTTGTATTCGCGCGCGGGAAGGACGGCGCAGCCCGTGTGCGCTCGCTCGCCAAACATCCCGACGCCAAGACGGAGGGCATCACCACGGGCCAGCTATGGACGATGGACCCCGAGTCCTGGGTGCTCGAGGGAGCGCCGTGACAATCGCGGTATTCGTAGTCGCCGAGGCCGCGCGTGACGCCAGGGTCGTGCAGAGCCTCATCAAGCGGGTCGGCGACGCCAAGATTGGGCCTGAGGTGCAGGTGGATCTGGTCGGGCCGAGCACCGGCTACGATCCCTGCTTCGTGGCTTGGAAGTACCTCCCGAAGGTCATGAAGGATCACGGGGTGAAAGCAAGACACGGTCATTTCGGGAAGCAGCCCAAAGCCGCCGACGGAGGGGCGGCCGCGAACGCGCTGCTCGTCGCTCGATCGTGGCTCAAACAGGGTTCGAACAGCGCCGACCTGGTCGTCCTTCAGCGGGACATCGACAAACAACCCGAGCGCGCCGACGGTCTGGCCCAGGCGCGAGCCGAGGTGCTCCTCCCCTCGCCGACCAAGCTCGCCATCGGGGTCGCGAAACCGAAGGTGGAAGCGTGGGCGATTTGCGCCATCGAGGTTGGCGCGAACGAAGCCCTCCAGCGCTCACTCGAGAACCTTCGGCGGGATCTCGGGTTCGATCCACGGCTGGAGTCCCACCAGCTCGAGGCGTCCGACATCACCGCACGCCGGAGCGCGAAACGGGTGCTAGAAGCGCTCCTCGGAAGCGGCGACGAGGCCTACGAGCCACTGTGTGAGACGACCCCTGTGGAAGTCCTCGAAGCACGCGGAAAGACCAACGGGCTGACCGCGCTGTTGGCCGAGCTCGCCGCGGCTATTTGACGTTCGGCGACGGCGGTGCCCGCCAAACCCTCGCCGCGCCCGTCACCGATCCTTCGCCTTCCCACGACGCGCACGAGGCGCCTTCCCGGCCGCTCCCCGTGGGCTCGCCTTGGCCGTCCCCGCGTCCACCACCTGCCGGGTCTCCGTAGTCCTTCCCCCCAACGAACCCTCTCAACCTCCCGCGCCAGCACGAGCCCCGTGGCCGTAACCACGCTCACAAGCGCACCCGGCGGCCCTTCGAACACGATGCGCCCTCCCGCTTCTCGCGCTTCGGGGCCGAGGCCGTTCCGATCACGAGGGCGCCCAAAGCGCTCCGACGACCCATTCGCAGCGCGCGAAGGTGCGGGCCGCGGCAAGCCCGCTCTACCGTCCGTCGACATCTCGCTCTCCTGCGTACCCGAGTCGTCGTCGCGCCCCGCCGGGATGGGGCGATCTAGTTGTCGTCGATGGGGAGATGTAGTTCTCTCGCTCAGCCCGTGGGGCGGTCATACCTTGAAGATCTCGCGGATGGACCTGTACGGCGGCCTGGTGTCGCGCGAGCATCACGCTACGTGAAGGCGATCCTCGGCAAGTTGAACGACGAGCTGCTCTTGAACCTCGCATCGAGAGCTGCGTCGTTCTGTTCGGAAGTTGACGTGGCCGTCGCCTACGCCGAGAACAAGGACCATCCGCTGCTCCAGACATGCAAGGCGAAGGGCTTGCACGTCAGGTTCTACGGGCTCCTCGACGAAGATGGGGCGGTGTCTCCCGCGCTCTTGAAGGAGTTGCTCGCATGGGGCCCGTCTCTGGCTGAGGCCCGTCTCCTCAAGGGGAACTTCCACACGAAGGTCATCTGGTGGCGGGGGTTCGGTGCCTACGTCGGCTCGGCCAACCTCACGCACAAGGCGTGGTTCCACAACGTCGAGGCGGGAGTCTTCTTCGACGAGGCGGAGTTAATGGCGAACGGAATGGGGGCGGAGCTGGACCTGATGTTCGAGCACCTCGCGAAGAACTCGCTCCCGGTGACGACCGAGCTGGTGGAGAAGCTCGAAAAGCTCGCACAAGAACGACGGGTCTCGGTTGACCAGCAAAGGGCGAAGCTGCGGTCGAAGTTCGACCAGATGTTCGGGCACCTCCCCGACAACGCCGCGCTGACCGTCTCGCCACCGAAGGGCCAAAAGGAGAACAAGGCGCAGAAGCGCTTCGCTGCCGAGTGGATGCAGACCCTTCAGCTCATGCGGGGGCTCGCCAAAGAGTTCGCCGCCTTCGGGCTCAGGCCTGCCTGGGTCGATCAGGACGCCCACCCAGCCGTCCACTTCGATCAGTTCCTTCATGCCTACTACTACGACTACGTTCGCGGCGGCACCGACGTGGAGGATGACGAACTCTCGGGGATGGAGAAGGTTGAAGCCTTCTTCGTGAAGAACTCACCGAACCGAGCGGGTGCCCTCAAAGAGGCAGTCAGGTGGTGGGCTTCCTTGCCGGCTGACCGATACGGCGAAGAACTCTTCATCCGAGACACCGCTCCTGCCATGCAGGAGCGCCTTTCCGCCGACTCCTTGAAGAAGATGGACCTCGCCTCGTTTCGTGAGGCCGTCCGCTACGTGAACGCCTTCCGAATGCACGCCCGTCAGGTGAAGAACGTCGACCTCGGCCTTCCTGCGAATCATCACGAGACGATCGACCAACGGGTTGATCGTCTCTGCGAGTGGCTCTGGAACCAGAGGACGACCACCGGCAAGACGGTTCGTGACGTGATGGAGTTCGTGCTGTGGGGTTCCACGCCGTCGGACATGGAGCAGCGGCTCTGGCTCGGGGTCTGGGGCGAGGACTACCGCCTTCCGCACTTCGGGCAGAGCACCCTCGGTGAAGCCGTTGGCTGGGCGCGGCCCGACAACTACCCGCCGAGGAACAACCGGACGAACAAGGCCCTGCGGTCGTTGGGGCACGACGTGAAGCTCTTCTCCAAGGGGTGATCGAATGGCTGCGAAGAAGGGGGCCAAGAAGGCCGCCAAGAAGAAGGCGAACTCGGCAACGCTGACCCTGGCGAACGTGAAAAGTCTGGCGGGAGCCCTGATCGATGTTGCCGATCGCTATCCGACGACGTTCATCACCGAGAGGGACTTCTATCCCCTCGTGGTGGCGTTCCTGTCCTGGAAACTCAACGGGCTTCAAGCCGAGGCGTCTGTTGGAGGCCGTGAAGCGATCGACTTCAAGATCGCCAAGACGACGAACCCCGCCTACCTCGAACTCGCCGTGGCACCGCGTGTCTTGGGCGACGTGGAAGCTCCGTCCCGACGTGCCCTTCCAAACAAGACCCAGCTTTACGCCTCAGCAAACGAGTCCGAGCTGAACAAGCTCTCCAAGCAGGGAAAGGGGACGAAGGGACGATTTCTTCTGCTCGTCGATCTCCGCAAGAAGCCTCACACCGAGGTTGAGCTTGAGAAGAACTACCGCCCATTCGAGAAGACGCTCACCGGCCCGAACCCGGTGAAGATCGTCTATGCGCACCGCGACCTCTTGCCCGAGGTGGTGGAGATCGACATGAAGCAGCCGAAACCTGCGAAGAAGTGGGCGACTGCCAAGTCGAAGAAGGCGGGGAAGCCGAAGAAGCCGTGAGCGGCCCGAACGGGCTCCAACTCCAGGCACCAGCTACGCCACCTCCGCGAGAACCTCCGGCGTCGTCACCTCAGCGCCCGCGCGAGACCTTCATCGCGCTCTTGCGGGCGGTGGAAAGTCGCCTCTCGATGAGCGCGACCTTGTTGTTGACGCGCGCGAGGTCGAGCTTCTCGGGATCGTACCCGCGTCCGACCCACCTTCGGAGCTCGGCACGTTCGGGATGGTCGGAGTTGGCCAAGGCCAAGACGAGGTTCTCTTAGCCGGGAGGTCCCCCACAATCTCGGGTGGCCGGCACGTTCGCCGTCGAGGCACGCGACACGAACGTCGATCGCGTCTTGATCCACGGCTTCGACGAGCACGTCATGACGCCAGCAGATAGTGAAATGCCTGCGCCGTCACGGTCTTATCGGACTCGGCGGACGACGGCGACGGTCTGGACGTGGGGTCACTCGGACGAACGTTTGTCGGTCTTCGGGTACCCAAGCGTGTCCGCCTGGCAGTCCCCTAGTAGCGCAACCTTGCCAGCTGCGTCCGAAACCTACGGCACCCCAGCGATTACGTTGTCCGCGGTGGCGGTTGGTGTCGCGACCCACTTCACGGTCCCGCTCGCGTCGATGACGATCGTCGCGGGCAGGCCCACCACGCCGGCCTCGCGCTTGCCCGTGCCGTCCCTGTCCACCAAGAACGGCGCGGTCACCCCCCACGATGCGAGCGCGCGCTTCGCGTCGGTGGTCGACTCGCCGTCCGCGAGGACGCCCACGAGCACGAGCTTCGCGCCCTTCGCCGCGAGCTCGGCGCGCTTCGCCTCGAGCGCGGGGACCGTGGTCTTGCACGGCTCGCAGGTCGGGCCGAAGAAGTCGAGGACCGTCGCGCGGGCGCCGGAGACCGGGACACTCACGAGCGCGCCGTCGTCGCTCGGGAGGGAGAAGGCCACAGTCTTCGCGGTGGTGGGCGCGGACGGTGGCGCCGCGGCACCGCATCCCGCGACGAGGGCGGCCACGGTCAAGACGCGGAGCACCGCGTGGGTTGTTCGCATGCGCGACTCTACCCGCGGGGACCGGGCTTGTCGCGGCCGGAGTGAGCACATATGGAGAGAGAGAGAGCGAGGGAAAGAGAGTCGAGGGTCAAGAGAACTTTATCGGGCGCAGCGGAAGCCGAGGTCGTAGTCGCTGCGCGAGGGCGCGCTCCCGAAGCGGCTCGACGACGGCAGGAACGACGCGTCTACGTAGCTCCAGCTCCCCCCGCGGAAGACGCGGGCTGAGTTGGCACGACTCTTGTTGTAGTCATCGGAGTAGCCGCTGGCGGTCCACTCCCAGACGTTCCCGGCCATGTCCTTCAGCCCGAAGACGGCGGCGGAGTAGCTGCCCACCGAGCAGGTACTCTGGCGCTTGCCCTTGCCAAGATCGTTCCCCTCGCCATTCCAGCAGGCCCTCGTGCCGGGCTCTTCGTTGCCCCACGGGTACTTCCGCCCGTCGGTCCCGCGCGCGGCGTACTCCCACTCTTCTTCCGTCGGCAGACGCTTCCCCACGCTTGCGCAGTAGGCCGTGGCTTGGTCCCAGTTCACGCAGTTGATGGGGTGGTTGTTCTTGTCGCTGTGCCCGTAGTTGCAATACGCGCCCGTGTCGGGCGCGCTGCACCTCCCGGCTCGCACGCACGCGGCGTACGCGGACGTGGTCACCTCGGTCACGTCCATCGCGAAGCCCGCCACGCTCACGCGGTGCACCGGCTTCTCGTCCTCGTTGTCCGAGCCCATCATGAAGCTCCCCGCGGGGACGCTCACCATGGCCCCGCTCTCGGCGCCCCCAACGGGCGAAGGTGAAGGCGCGACGTAGGCAGGCGCCACCACGGGGCGTGGGCTCTCCGCGCGGGCCACGGCTGCCGGAGCAGGCGCCGCCTCCGCGCGCCCCTCGAGAGCGATGAGCCCGATGCGCAGCGGGACCGAGCATCGCTCGTTCTCTTTTGCGGCCTCCTGTGACACCTTGCACGCCTCGGCGCTCCCCTCGTCGCCGAGCGACTCGACTGCCGCGCTGCTCTTCAGTCCGCCGCCGGCCCCGAGCAGGCTCACGCCACCCTCCATCACCCGCGACTCCCCCGCACCCATCGCGAACGCGCCCACGTACACCGCGCTCACCGCGTGCGTCGCTCGCGCGCAGTCTCCCTTCAGCTCGCTCGCTCGAAGCGTCGTCCCCGGTGGAAGAGCGTATTGCCCCGCAAGCATGTAGTCCGTACGGAGAACTCGATCCCGCTTCAGGCTCCCGCTCAGCCGCGCCGCCCCCACCGGAAGCTGCGCGAACAGCTCGTTCGCGTTCCGCGCAAGCTTGTGCTCGTTCGCGCTGTACGGCGAGAACTCGTAGGTCGCTCCCGGTGCGATGCAGTTCGAGAGCAGCTCGAGCTCCACGTTGCACCCCTTCGCCTCGTACCGCACCGCCACCACGCCCTTGCGGCGCAGACGGTTCAGGTTCGAGCGCGAGCCGGAGTCCCACGCCATGAGATCCGGCTCCGTCTGCGGACGCACCGCCGAGCACTGGACACCCGCGAACGCCTCTCCCGTGCTGATGCCCTTCAACGGATCGCCCGCGAGATTTGGTGGTGAGCACGCCGGAATGAGTCCCACCAGCGTGACGGTGAGTCCCAGGATCGACGTGACGGCGCGACGAGAGGGCATGGGCCATTGTACACAAACGCCGGAAGGCGCTGTTCGACGCGATGCTCGTAGTGCAGTCCTTCGCTCTGAGAGGAACGCCACGAGCCGCGTCTCGTCGCAGCTCCCGCACTTGAGCCGTGCGAAGCCATGGCATAGCAGTCCGCACGCCAGATACCCCTCGAGCTCCTTCCTCACGAACTTGGGTAAGGCGATCGCGAGCGCCCCGTCCACCGCGCCATACAGCGTGTCCAAGTTCTCCTGCACCACATGGTAGAGCGTGCTGGTCTCCGGTCTTCGAGGGTCGTAGACCAGAGAAGGCACGTCGGCCGCTGAGCAAGCCCGAGGCCCACGCCTCCTCCCTGCAATCCCGCGACCTTGCGCTCACCTCGCCTGTCCCAGACGTTTTCTCGTGTGTCTCGATCACGGCCCCATCCGTAAGGGCGCTGCTTGCTCCGCACCCTCATCACGTTTCGCGTGATTCAAGCCGCTAACATCACCCCTCCTTCGCCTTCCCACGACGCGCACGAGGCTCCGCGGCCACCTTCCCGGCCGCCCGCCGCGGGCTCGCCTTGGCCGTCACAGGGCTCACCGTGTCCGCCACCACCTTCCCCGCCCCACGAACCCGCTCCACCTCCCGCGCCAACACAACCCCCGTGGCCGTACCCGCCCTCGCAAGCGCACCCGGCGGCCCCTCGAACACAATGCGCCCGCCCCCTTCCCCCGCTTCGGGGCCGAGCTCGACGACCCAATCCGCCGCGCGAATCACGTCCGGTTGGTGCTCGATCACCACCAAGGTATCCCCACGCGCCACGAGCTTCTCGAACGTCCCCACGAGACGCGCGACATCCGACACATGCAGGCCCGTCGTAGGCTCGTCGAGCACGTAGAGCGTCGGCGTGTGGTGGGCAGTCGCGGTCAGCTCCGAGGCAAGCTTGAGCCTCTGCGCCTCGCCGCCCGAGAGCGTGTTCGACCCCTGCCCCACCCCGAGATACCCCACGCCGAGCTCGTCCAGCATCGCTAGAGGACGCGCGATCTTCGGAAAAGCCGAGAAGAGCTCCGCCGCCTCGCGCGCCGACATGCGGAGCACGTCGCCAATGGACTTCTCTCTGTACTTTACATCCAGTGTCGAAGGCTCGAAGCGAAGCCCGGCGCAGGTCTCGCAAGGGCTCACGACATCGGGCAAAAACGACATCTCGTGAACCACGGCGCCTTGACCATCGCACGCCGGGCAGCGCCCTCCCGAGGCCGAATTGAAGGAAAAACGCCCCGCGGCGAACCCTCGAATCTTGGCGTCGGGCAGCGCCGCAAAGAGCTTTCGCACCTCGTCCCAGACGCCAAGAAACGTCGCCGGGACCGAGCGCGGCGTTCGGCCGA
>JAYUKI010000262.1:0-5078 GCA_043764595.1 Myxococcales bacterium
GGAGAGTCTCTCCTCGGGGCCACCGCAGGCGGCAAAGCTCGCAAAGGATCTGGGCATGTCCGAGCGTTCGTTGCGACGCGCATTGGCGGACGAAGGAACGACCTATCGAGCCCTATTGGACGACCTCCGACGCGAGGCGGCGCTGGAGTTGCTCGAAGGAAAGCGCACCGTCACGGAGACGGCCTTTTTGCTTGGCTTCTCGGAGACGTCGGCGCTCTCGAGGGCGTTCCGAAGGTGGTATGGCACGTCGACGCGGGGGTTGGGACGAGAGTGAGATCGCGCGTCGTGCGAATGGGCTCGCATTCGACGCCACCCCTGCCGCGTTGGATGAGCCCACGCAGCGGACCGAAACGACGGACGAATTCCGTCATTCTTCCGATTTCGACTCGCGGCCTGTCAGGTATTGGTCCGTCGCGCCGACTCTCCAATCATGAGACACACCATGGTGCTCGGGCGGCATGAGCCTCCCGACCGGGACGAGCCGAACTTGACCTCGCCGAAGACCGCCACCGCGCATCCCGATGCCGAGCTCGCGCGCATCCTCGCCACGCACGCCGGCGCGCTCGAGCGGGTCGCGGCGAGCTTCACCCGCACCCGAGCCGACCGCGACGATCTGCTCCAAGACTTCGCCCTTGCGCTGTGGAAGGCCTTCCCTACGTTTCGCGGAGAGTGCTCCGAGCGAGCCTTCGCGCTTCGTGTCGCCCACAACCGCGCGCTCGATTTCTTGGCGCGGCGGAGACCCGGCTCCGAGCCCCTCGACGACCACGAGGGCAGCGTCGTCGCGACGACGGGGAAAAACCCAGCCATCGCCTACGAAAGAAAGGAGCGCGGGAGCCAGCTCCTGGCGGTGGTTCGTGCGCTGCCGCTCGGGCATCGCCAAGTGGTCACATTGCTCCTCGAAGGGTTGTCGCAACGCGAGATCGCGGAGGTACTCGGGACGACGGAAAACGCGGTGAACGTGCGCGCGAGCCGCGCACGGACTGCGATGCGGGCACTGTTGGAGGACGACCGAGCAGGGGAGACACGACGATGAACGACGATCATGAGCTTTCGCGCTGGCAATTGGAGTGGCAATCGATGGGCGGTCAAGAAGGCCTCGCGAGCGAGCTTTCGACGCGCGTCGTGCGAGACGGGAAGCGCATTCGACGCAGTCTCACGATGGAGGTCGCAGGCGGGCTCTTCGCCGTGGGGCTCTCGATCGCGCTCGTCGTTCGCATGCGTGGCGAAGCCGTGACGACGGTCGTATGCGCGGGCGTGCTGGTATTCACCGGCGTCTGGACGAGCCGGATCGTTGCGCTCCGTCAGGGGTCGCTGCGCGCGACAACGGAAGGGCTCGATACGTTCGTCGAGCTCACACGGAGGCGCCTCGACGACGATCTGCGATGGGTCGTTTTCGCTACGCGGGCGATGCAGATTCTCACGGCGCTGCTCGTGCCGTGGGCGATCTGGGCACTCGTGGCACGCTGGGCGGTGTACACGGCAGAGCCCTGGCGCGGGATCGTGGGCTTCGGAACCGCGGGAGTCCTCGTTGCCGCATCGTTTCTCAAGTACCGAATCAAACGACGCTCGGTGCTGCAAGATCGTGAGCGCTTCGAGGCGCTCGTGGCCGACCGCATGGACGGCTCGTAGCCACTCGAGCTTTCGTCGCCCGTGCGCCGGTGCCATCCTCCCTCCCCTCGAGAGCTCTTCGACCATCGACCGAGCCGCCCGGCTTCGTTATAGCGTCTCCCTTGCGCATCGCGCCCGCACGACGATTTGGAGAGCTTCATGGTCACGCGCTCCCACTTGCTCACCGCTCCCCTCTTCGCTCTCGCTGTCGCGGTGAGTGGCGGGTGCAGTCGCGAGCCAATCGAGGGGCCCCCGATCGGCGTGCCGCCGACACCGACACGCCCCGACGTGGTAAACGCCCCCAACCTAGACGCGAGCGCGCTCGACGCGCGGGTGCCGCTTGGAGGATTTCCCGCCGAGCTCGACCTCCTGCCTCCCGCGGGAGCAAAGGACAAAACGCGCTACGGCATGGTCACCGTGCCGCTCGGCGCGCGTGAGCCGCGGCCGCTCGTCGTCGCGCTCCACGGCGGCTCGGACCGGCCCGAGTGGGCGTGCTCGGCATGGCGTAGCATCTCCGAGGGTCACGCGTTCGTCGTCTGCCCGCGGGGCCCAGGGAGCGAGAGCGCGCTCGGGTGGTCGTCCACGGCCGACACACGCATGCGCGTCGACCGCGCCGTCGCTGCCGCGCGCGTCAGGTTCGCCGACTGGATCGCACCGGGACCGACCGTGCTCGTCGGATTTTCGATGGGCGCGACCCAGGCCGCGCTCTTGGCCGCGAGCGATCCGGCGCGTTATCCGCGCGTGGTGCTCGCCGAGTCGTCGTACGCACCGGAGGCCGCCACTACGTTCTCGGGACCGTGGGCCAAGGGCGGTGGCGAGCGCGCCATCTTCCTGTGCACCACCCCTGGCTGCCCCGGCGTCTACCGCATCGCGGCCAAGGCCGTGGCGCGAAACCGCGTCCCAGCACGCCTCAATGACGCCAAAACGACGTCGCACGGGATGTGGGCGGAGGTCGTGCAGTCCATGCGCCGCGATTGGCCGTGGCTCGTCGAGGGTGTCGCCGGCTGGGAGCGCTACGTGGCGCCGTCGCAGGCGGGCCTCCCCGGCGTCACCGAGCAGTTCGCGCGCGAGTGAAGCCTCGGAGGCTTACGCAAGTCCGCGGCGCGACAGAGATGTGCGGCCTCCATCGCATGCGCCGAACGCGTCGGGATGCACACGCGAGCTCAGTCGCGGCCGGCGTCGAACGGGCCAGCATCGAACGGGCCGGCTTCCGTGGGGGGGCTCGCGTCCACGCCGCCGTCGGACGAAGGCGGTGCGGGGGCCTTCGAGTACACCTCGGCGCTCTTGCGCAGGGTCTCCCAGTCGGGCGCGAGCTTCGCCTGTGCGGGGCCCTTGACGTACTTGTGGGCGCGAGCCTCGCGCCACAAGTTGTAGAGCCGGTAGCACGAGGTGTGGTGCTTGCTCTCGATGGTTCCAATGGTGACCGTGATGGGCGTCTTCTTGTCGGCTTGCAGGAAGCCCGCGTCGAGGTACGCCTTGCAGGTCGTCGCGTCGATGTCGCCCGTCTGTTTGTGCTGCGCGAGGATCTCTTCGCGCGAGAGCCCGGCGTCCGAGTAGTAGCTCTCGATCGCGTCGAGGAAGCCGACCCACCCCGCGAGCACGTCGGACGTGTCGAGACCTACGCGCACCGAGAGCTCCATGGCGAGATCGTCGGCCTCTTGCTCGGTCGTGTAGAGGCCGATGCGGTTCTGGCGGAGCTTCGTGAGGAGCTTTTTCTCGGCGGCGTCTTTCTCGAGCGCGCCGGCTTGGAGCGCCGAGACGACGTCGGCCACGGTCTTTCCAGGTGCGATCGCGGCAGGCACGGCCTGGCCTAGGCCGATCGCGAGGCGAAGCTCCTCGGCGGTGACATCGTTCGGGCCGGGGCTCGCCTCGACGATTCGCCACTTCGCCGCGCACCCGAGGAGCGCGTTTTCGTAGGTGACGTACGCGCTCTGTTGCGCTGGGGTGGCTTCTTCGCCTGGCCGAAGCGTGGGCAAGCCCGCACGAGCCAGCCCTGCGGCTTCGGCGCACACGAACGTGGCGTCTGCCCTTTGGGCCAGGAGGTGGCCGAGCCCCTCGAGCAGGAACGGGCGCACGCGGGCCGACACCTTGGTCTGCCAGGTCTCGCCGCCGATGGGGCGCGCGCCCGAGAGCACCTCGCGGTAGAGCGCCTCGAGCTCGGCGGCGTTCTGCGCGGGCACGGGCCTCCGCGCCACGGTCGCTCCCTGGTCGTACCAGAAGCCGTACTTGTGGGCGAAGATCGCACTCCCGTGGGAGCGGTAGTAGTGAGCGAGCTCGTGCGCCACGACCACGATCGCCGAGCGCTCGTCACGGAAGCGGGCGAGGAGATCGGTCGCGAAGCGGATGTGCGGAGTGGTGGCGAGGATGGTGGTGTCCTCCGCCTTGGCCTCGGCGCCGGGGCAGCCGGGCTTCGCGTGGAAGCTCGTGTCGTACGACAGCTCGCACGCGGGCTTGCCGGTGTTGAACACGGTCGTCAGCTCTTTCGGGACCCAGCCTTTGGTCTTCACGCAGGGCACGTCGCCCGCCTGCACGCTGTTCGTGTCGACGTGCGCGGCCACGCCCGGGGCCGTCTCGCCGGAGGCGAGGTTGAAGGGCACGCCGGTGCACGCCGGGAGCGACGTGACCCAGGCGTTGAAGGTCGCGGTGGACTTCAGCACCTTCACGATGGGCTTCGGCGCGACGAGCCTCTGTCCGGTCTTGCGCTCGAGATCGGCGCGCACCACGGCGTCGATGCGGTCGGTCCAGGCCTGGAGCCAGACGGTCAGCGGATCCCCATCCGACACCGTGGGGAGCTGCTCCTCACCGAAGGCCCCGCGCACGCGCTCCGCGTCTTCGTAGGTGGTGTCGACCCAGAGGTACCTGGAGTTCTTCTGGATGTGCTGGCCTACCGTGTGGTTTTGGTAGCTCTCGTCGGCTCCACCCTCGTCGGGGGCTTCGGCGCTGCACGCGCTCGCCCCGAGCATACCGAGCGTGAGCGCGACGAGGGCAAAGCCAGCATGCCGCGCCTTTGCGAACCGAAACGAAGAGATCATGCACACGAGCGTAGCGTCGAGCGCGGTCACCGCGAAGCGCTCCGAGCGGGTTGACGCACGAAGTGGCGTACGCTTTGGCGTAGCCTGCGCGCTCGCGCAGCCCTTGCGCGTATCCGCCTCGAGGCTCGGTATTTCCCAGCACGGCACATGCGTTGCAGTGCGTGTATCCATGGCCCGCGCGCCGATGCCTCGCCTTCTTCGTGCCGCTCTCGCCGCGGGCGCATGCGCCGCGGTCTCTCTTCTCGCGCTCGTTCCGGCCCACGCACAGACCCCGGACCAGATGCTCGACTGTGCAGACTTCGGCGCGGGCTCGAGTGAGCTCTGCAAGCGCTGCCAGAAAGCCGCCGACATGGACGCGTGCATGTGCGCGGGCGACTCCAAGTACTGCGCCGGCGTAAAGGTGAAGCTCGGCGTCACGGTGCAGCTCGGGGCCGCGAA
>JAYUKI010000263.1:0-5071 GCA_043764595.1 Myxococcales bacterium
GAGGCACAAGCCCAAGAGACGCTCGTGAAGCTCGTGAAGGCCGCCGAGGCTCAGGAGTCTGCCGCGAAGCACAAGGCGCGCGAGAAGGTCATCAGCGCCGACGCCGACCTCGAGACGGCGGACAAGGTCGCCCGAGCCAAGATTCGTATGGCCGAAGGCGTGCAAGCCGAAGAAGCCGCGAAGGGTCTTGCGGCAGCCCGCGTACGCGAGGCCGACGCGGTCGCCCTCGAGAAACAAGGCCTCGTCGAAGCTCGTGTGAGCCTGGAGAAGCTCGCGGCGATCGCACAGGGCGAGGAAAAACAAGGCCTCGCGAAGGTCGCAGTCCGCCAGGCCGAGGCCGACGCCGTCCAGCGGCACGGCTCTGCCGAAGCTTCGGTCGTGCGGGAGCGCATGTCCGCAGAAGCCACCGGTATTCGTGAAAAGGCCGATGCCATGCGCGTGCTCGACGAGCGTTCGCAGGTGCACGAGGAGTTCCGCCTCACGCTCGAAAAGGAGCGGACCGTGGCCCTCGAGACCATCAAGGCCAGGCGCGAACAGGCGCAAGCGCAAGCCGACGTACTCGGCAAGTCGCTCGCGAATACCAAGTTCAACATCGTCGGCGGCGACGGAGCTTTCTTCGATCGCTACGTGAAGGCGATCGGTCTAGGCCAATCGGTCGAAGGCGCGCTCGGCGAGAGCCCCACGTTGCGCAAGCTCGCACGCGACTTCACGAACGACTCCTCCCTCGATCCAGAGCTCGCCGGGCTCATCGATCGCTTCTCGAAGGGCGACAAAGACGCCCAGAAGAAACTGCTCGGCATGGTCAAAAAAGACACCACCTGACGGACTCACCTCCCGGGACGGTTGAATCGGGCACGGGCGCACGCTCGCGCCTGATTCGGCATTCGACGTGACCGGTGCTCAAGCGTGTCGAGACTTCGTGCTCGGGCTCGTTCTGGACACCCCATTCCCTCTCTTTCGAACGGCGAACCATGGCGGACAAGGAAAACGGGGACGAGACCGGCATTGGCGGTCTCGATGCGGGCAGCTACGAGGTCGTTCGGCAGAGACTCGTCGTTCACGTCGACGAGCTCACCAAACGCGCCGAGCTCCTGAATGCTGCCCGAAAAGAGGTATTCGGCTCGTCGGCCTTCGAGCTCGTACAGACGAGTCGAGTGCGGACCGAAAATGCGGCACAAGCGCGGGACATGGTCTCCGTCCAGGGGATGCTTCTCTTTGCCTTCAACGTCACGCTCGGCCTGAAGACGGTCCCGAACGTGTCGGACGTGTTCGCGCTCTACAAGCTCGACCCGAACGCCGAAGGCGACGGCCTCGAGCCCATTTCACTCGAAGGCACGTTTCTCGCCAATCCGACGTTCGAGTCGGACTTCGTGAATGCGTTCCGATACGCGAGGACCGCAAGGATTCTCAAGCTCCGAAAGACCGAAACCCGCCTCCTCGTGGTCGTTCAAGTGAGCGAACGACTGTCGGACGTGAAGGTGTTCCGCTTCGGAATCGACGCGAAAGGACTGGTTTCGTACATCGATTCGCGCGGGGAAGAGGACGCCGCTCCACCCCAAGGGTTCGACTTCACGTGGACACGCACCGGACGAGAGCAGCAAGTGATGGGGGCGCACCCTCACGTAAACGTGCTCGACGAAGTCTTCGTGGAGACCGTAAACGGCGATCTTACGATCAAGATCGAGAACAACACGAAAGACGGCCGCGGCGTCTACCGTGAGCCCGTAGCGGACCCGAACCAAACCCTCGACGACGCGGAGATTTCGTTCGCCAAAATCGGGGCCTTGATCTTGCTCAAGGTCCTTCCCTACCGCGAAGAGACTACGCGCTATCTTGTGTATAATACACTAAAGAAGAGCGTCATACGCATCGATGCGATCGGCCAGGCGTGCCTTGCGCTCCCCGAAGACCAGGGAATCCTCTTTCCTGGTGGGCACTACGTCGCCGCCGACGAAGCCCGCGTGGTCGACACGGCCGTGGCCGGAATGCGCTACGAAGGAATGCTCCGCGCACCGAACGGCGAGGATGTTCTCTACCTCTTCCACCAAGACGAAGAGGGCCTCTACCTCGAGCTCCCGTACAATCTCATCACGAAGGAGCTCGGGGCCCCCGTTCGCTGCCACGGCTACAGTCTCTTCGACGACGGCACGATGGCCGTGTTCCGCGCGCCCGAGGGTGCCGAAGCAACTCGCGTCCACCCTTTCCAGCTCTGGAAAACGCCTTTCTCCACGCTCGAGGCCGCAGAGCTCACCGGCCGATCCAAAGGCGCGGGCTCGTACCTCGCCAAAGTGGGGAATCCCGCGCTCGTCCGAGGAGTCTCCGACGCCTTCGCCGTACGCAAGCTCGCGCTAACCGAGTCACCGACGCGCAAGACCTTCGAGGAGCTCGTTTCCCAGGTCGCCCGGGCGCTCGACGACCACTATTGGATTGGCCACTCCGAGGCCTTCGACCTCAAAGGCGCGCTCAGAGACGTACGCAAGAGCGCCGACTCCATTCTGAAGGAGTTCGAGAAGGTCGAGGCCTATCGTGCCCAGGCCGAGAAGGAGCTTTCCGCGGCCGACTCCGCCCAAAAGGACCTCCTTCGGACCCAGCGGCCCGAAGACGCTCCATCGGCCGAAAGTTACCTATCCGCTCTCGCCGCCCTCCGGGCCCAAAGGGGAAAGCTCGTCGCGCTCCGTGAGCTTCGTTACGTCGATCTCGCCGCCGTCGACCTCCTCGAAAAGGCCGTGGACGGACGCTTCGTCGAAGTGCGCACCTCGTGTGTCGCGTATTTCGAGTCGGAGCCGGCGTGGTCACCGGTCCAAACGGGTCTGGAGGAGCTCGCTGGAAAGATCGATGCGACGTCCAAAGCCGTCGACCTCTCTCCCCACAAGGAGCGGCTCGACACGCTTCACGCGCAGCTTCTTCTGCTCGGGGAAACGGTCTCCGGCCTCGAAGTCGACGATGCCACGGTGCGAACACGAGTCCTCGAGCAGCTCTCGAAAGCACTCGCCGCACTGAACCGTGTGAGGGCCGGATTCGAGGCCAAACGGAAAGAGCTTTATGGACGCGAAGGGCGCGCCGAGCTTGCCGTACAGCTCGGGGTGTTCGCGCAGGCCGTCGGGGCCGCGGTGTCCGCCTGTGCCACCCCCGAACAATGCGACGCGGAGCTCGGCAAGCTCCTCATGCGCCTCGAGGAGCTCGCGGGTCGCTTCGGGGAGCTCGACGAGTTCGCCGTCGAGATCGAACAAAAGCGCGAAGAGGTTTCCGAGACGTTTGGCTCCCGTCGGCAAACGCTGGCCGACGAGCGCCACAAGCGCGCCGCGGCGCTAGCGGGGGCCGGAGAACGCATGCTCCAGGGCATCGTTCGAAAGTCGGCGACCTTCGACGACGAAGTAAACCTTCTCGCGTATTTCGCGAGCGATCCGATGGTTCAGAAGGTCGGCGACTCGGCCACCAAGCTCGCCGAGCTCGGCGAGAACGTGCGCGCCGACGAGCTCTCCACGCAGCTCAAGGTGGCCAAACAGGATGCCGTCCGAAAGCTGCGTGACAAACGCGAGCTCGCCGATGGCGAAGGCATAAGGCTCGGTGGATTCTCCTTTTCGGTCACCAAGAGTGCCGTCGATCTCGTGGTCGTGCCAAAAGAGGGTGGACTCGCCCTTCACCTTACCGGGACGGACTTCTACGACACCCTCGAGGCGCCAGAGCTTTCCGAGCTCTCGGACGTCTGGGACCAGTCGCTCGCATCCGAGTCCAAAGCGGTCTACCGAGGCGAGTACCTCGCCTTTCGAGTCCTCGACGACGCCCTCGCCGGCCGCGAAGGCCTCGACATGCCAAAGCTGCGGGAGGCCGCCCGCGAATCCAGACTTGGAGATCTGGTATCGGACGTTGCGGCCAAGCGCCTCGACGAAGGCTACGAGCGCGGCGTGCACGACACCGACGCGACGCAGATCCTCGCCCAAGTACTGCCGGCGTTCGAGGCTTCGGGGCCCCTGCGCTTCACGCCAGGCGCGCGTGGGCTCGCCATGGCGTACGCAGGCGATCTTCCCGAAAAGGAGCGGGCACTTCTTGCTCGCCGCGCCCAAAGCGTGGCTCGCCTCGCGACGGTGCTCGGCGACGTGCGTGGGACGATTGCGCTGAAGACGGAGCTCTCGCCACTCCTTGCCACCTACGCCTCCTCGCTCGGGCTCGCGCTCGGCCCGTCGGAGGCCGACGACGCGTCCGACGTGCTCGTGGAAGCTTTGTCGGCCAAAGTGCCACGATTCCCGGTCGCACGTGCTTCGGACGAAGGCGCGAAGATGCTGAGGCGCAAGCTCGAAGAGTCCGGCGAATACCGCGCTCTCGAAGACGAGCTCGTGCTCCTCGCCGACAAGCCGAAGGCGCGCGCGGACCTCGCGCGGCACTACGCGCAAAGCCTGGAAAAGCTCGGCCCGCAGCTCGCTTCGTTCGCACCGGAAATCGCCGCTATCCTGATAACCGACGGCAAGGTCGATCGCGACGTGCTGTCCGCTGAGACTCGTATCGACGTCTCCGGCCTCTTGGGCACGCACGAGCGCATTCACGACGGAGCGATGACGCTCGAGCTCGCCGAAATGCTCGTTCGTCTACGCCACTTCGAAACCGTGACCGCCTCGCGATTCCGCACGTTCCGCACGCGGCGGGCCACGCTACTTGCCAAAGAGCGCGAGCGAATGCGCCTCTCGGAGCTGGTACCGAAGGTCCTCTCCTCGTTCGTGCGGAATCGGCTCATCAGCGACGTCTACATGCCACTCGTCGGGGCGAACCTCGCCAAGCAAATAGGCGCGTCCGGAAACAACAAGCGCACCGACCGCATGGGGCTTCTCTTTCTGGTCTCGCCTCCAGGATATGGCAAGACCACACTCATGGAGTACGTGGCCAGCGTACTTGGCCTCGTATTCGTGAAAGTGAACGGCCCAGCCCTCGGACACGACGTGACGTCGCTCGATCCAGCCGAGTGCAAGAGCCTCACCGCACGGCAGGAAGTGGAGCGAATCAACCTCGGCTTCGAGATGGGAAACAACGTGATGCTCTACGTCGACGACGTGCAGCACACCTCGGCCGAGTTCTTGGA
>JAYUKI010000264.1:0-1532 GCA_043764595.1 Myxococcales bacterium
CGCTTCCAGCTCGAGTAGCCCGCGTTCGGCGACGTGAACGGAAGCTGATCGACCTTGGTGATGCCACCGTTGATCGAGAACGACGTCACGATGGTGCCGGGCTTTTCGGCGCAGCGCCAGCAGCTGCCATTTTCGTACGTGACGAGGTAGAGCGCGTCGCCCACGAGGCGCGAGTCGGCGATGTCGCCGGGCACGTCGAAGGCCGCAACTTGCGTGATTTGCGCCGGATTTCGCACGTCGAGGGCGAGGATCTCGCTCGACTGCACCCAGCGTCCGTACATCGAGCCTTCGCTTCGCTCGTAGTGGCCGAAGTCGTTCAGCATCACGTAGGCGCGGCCGTCGCGCACGTACATCTCGAACGGCATCGCGTCCATGCGCTTGCGTCCGAGGAGGCGAAGCTGGTCCGGGTTCGTGGTGTCCACGATGGCGAGTCCGCCGTACTTGGACAGCGCGTAGAGGCGGTTGCCGTCGGTCTGGATGATGTCCGCTTCTTCGACCGCGCGCGTGGCCTCGTTGCTCCCGCTGTTCGGAGCCGACGGCGACGCCTGCGGAGCGCCGTTCTTCGAATCGCTCGCCGCGCCCGGCATCCCGCCGTACGCGGTCTCGTCCCGGTCCCCTTGGGGATCGTCGGACTCGAAGCCGTTGTCGATGTCGTCGGAGCTCGCCCCGCCACAGCCCTGACCGAGGAACGTCGCGCCGAGGAGGAGAGGAAGAAGGAAGAATCGGTGGTTCAGTCGCATGATCGAGGCCTCCAAGCCAGGTTGTGCCTCCAACGATTGCAGACGACGTGCCAGCGCGTTGCGTTCGCTAACGTTATGAAATTGTTTAAAACGTCCAGATTGGGCCACTGTGCAATCGTGTGCCACGGGCGGGCACGACGCCAAAGAGACGGGTTCGCTTGATTTCGGAGGTAGAGCCGCCTATCCCGCCCGCATGCTTTCCGAGACCCGCGAAACCCTCCAAGACCTCCAAAGGCGCCTTACGACGCTAAGGGGGCATCTTTGACCTCCCCAAGCTGAAGCGAGAGCTCGAGGCGCTGAATCAAGAGACGATGGCGCCCGGTTTTTGGGAAGATCAGAAGAAGGCGCAAGCCTCGACGAAGAAACGCGGCAACATCGAAGTGAAGATCGAGCACTTCGAGAAGCTCGATCGCGATCTGAACGACGCGGCCGAGATGTTCGAGCTCGGCGCCTCCGAGAACGACGAGAGCATCGTCGCCGAAGTGACCGGCCAGGTCGGGCCTCTGGTGAGCCGCGTGCGTGCTGCGGAGCTCCAACGGATGCTCTCCGGACCGGTCGATCACGCGAATGCCATCGTCGCCATTCACCCGGGCACGGGCGGCACGGACGCCAAAGACTGGGCGCTCATGCTGCTTCGCATGTACCGAAGGTGGGCCGAGCGTCGCGGCTTCAAGTGCGAGCTGCTCGACTACCAAGAAGGCGACGAAGCCGGCATCGACGGCGCGTCCATCGCGGTCTCGGGTCCGAACGCCTACGGCTACCTCCGGTCCGAGCACGGCGTGCACCGTCTCG
>JAYUKI010000265.1:0-5057 GCA_043764595.1 Myxococcales bacterium
CGGCGTGCCGAGGGTGGCCTCGTCCGCGGTGTAGTCGGGCACGGTGAGCTTCGTGAGAATGCATCCGTATCCAGCAGGAGTGGTCTCACGGAGGAAAGCACCGGTGTTTCCGCCGTTGTAGCGAAGCGCTTCTTCGGCCGACTCGCCTTCGGTGTTTGGCTGGGCCGTTTCGCTCGAGCAGTGCACGAGAGCGAACGACAGCACCCCGAGCGTGGCCCACTCCCTGGACTTCATGGTGCGAGGGTAGCGCGACGGCGGAGCCCGCGGGAAGCGCGCGATCCAAAGCGTGACGGGACAGGCTCTCTCGGCGGGGCGCCGAGTGGACATTCCCAGTCGCGGAGGTAGCCTCTTTGGATGCGCCGCCTTCCCCTCGCCGACGCTTTGCTCGTGAAGACCCCATGTGCGAAGGGGTGGGACACCATGCAAGACGATGGCTCAGGCACCCGCTTTTGCACGTCGTGCGCGGAGCCCGTGCACGACGTGCAAAAGCTCACGCACGCCGAAGCGAGCGCTCTCGTCGAAGCCAAGGCGCGCGGCGAGAGCGTCTGCGTGCATCTTCGCGTTCGAAGCACCGACGGCGCCATCTTGCTCGCGGACGGCCACGCCTTCCCCTCCACGGCTATACGCCGGCTCAATCCTTCGTTGGTGGCGGCCGGCGCGCTGATGCTCGTCGCGTGCGCGGAGACCGTGCCCCCCGTTCCGGAGCTCGTGCCCGTTCGCGCGGCGCGTCCCACCGAAGCGCCATACGTTCCGTCCCCGGTGGCAACGCCAGCCACGCCCTCCGAAGCCCCCACAACGCCCGACGAACCAACCGCGTCCAGCACCACGCCCTCCGCGTCGATCATGCCGAGTACGAAGGCGTCGAAGGGGTCAAAACACAAAGGTCCGACGGTGCCCGCCCCGACCTATGTCGACGTGGATGGCGGGATCTAGCTTCGCCGCGCCAACGCGCCAACGATCAGGCTCTCTCGCCCGAGGACCTACCGGGAGAACCTGCCGACCGCCTACCGAAAAATCGCCGAGCTCGAGGCCCGCCTCGCTACACGCGAGGGCTCAGCGCGTGGGCTCTATGGGCCGCCGTAGAACGAGAGGCGCGCCGTGAGTGAGCCGTAGTTGACCTGCGACGAGGTCGCGTAGGCCGCGTGGTACGCCGCCTCGGGCGAGAGCGAAACGTGCCCGCCGAAGAGACCGAAGAGACGAAACTCGTAGAAGGCGCTGACGCCCAGAATCGACTGGAACCCGTCCACGCCAGGGTAGTTTCCGACGGCTTGGACCTTGATCATGCCCGCGCCCAAATCTGCGCCAAGGCCCAGGTTCGCGAGCGCCTTCACCTTCGGCAGCGCGAGCACGGCCGGAAAGGCCTCGACCCGGAACCCGAAGCCACTCGCGCGGACTTCCCAGTCCGAGCTCTTGAACGACGTGCCCCCGAAGAGAACCCCGAAGTTGAAGTAGTCGGTGAGCGCCCCGCCGATCACCACCTGGAAGGTGCTGCCCGGCATCGTGGCGGACTGCGAGTAGAACGCAGGGTTGCCATCTTTCTGCACGTCGTTTGGATAGCCGGAGCCGGCGCCGATGGCCCCGCCCATGACGAGCGTGAGCATGAAGCCCTTGCGGTACTCGTGAACGACTTTACGCCGGTCCGGAGCCGACTCGTCCGAGGGATCGAGTGTGGGCGGAGCAGGCGCGCCAGGCTGGGCAGCCGCGGCGCTGGCTTTTGGAGCAGGAAGTGGAGGCGGAGCCACCACGACGAGAGCACTGGACGGCGGCTCCGGTGGATTTTTTTCCGACGCGCTTTTGTCCGAACCAGGCGCGGTCGGCGCTTGTGCCGGTACCGCGGACGACACCCCCGCAGCTTCTGCGCCCGCCATGGGCGCGGTGGGCACGGGCTCGTCGGCCGACGCGAGGTCCGCAACGAAGGTCACGGACGCGAACGCAGCGAGCGCACGTGCGTGCTGCCCGAAAGACCGAGCAGAGCGCGTGGCGTTGGTCGAAAAGAGCCGTCGTTTCATGGATATGCAGGGGCGAGAAGCACGCGGCATGCTGCCCTCTTCGGGAGCGGCTGTAAAGACGCGTCCGACGCGAACGGCCATCGCCGTGCGGAGAAAGGGACCGAGCCCAAGGACGAGCTCGCCGGCCCCACGAGACCGAGGCACGAAAAAGACCACCACTGCATTCTACATGTATTGAATTCGGCACCGAGATTTGCATCGTCACGGTTGCGGACCAGGGATGGTTTGGCGTCGATGTAGGCAGCCTTTTCGGGGTGACTCCGCGGCGGTTCTGCGGTTAAAACCGGCCCCGATGAACGACCGCGACCCCTCCCTCGAAGCCCGCGACCCGGAAATGGCTCGGCTCATCGCCGACGAGAACCGCCGCGAGCACGAGAGCCTTCGGCTCATCGCCAGCGAGAACTACGCCTCCCGCGCCGTGATGGAAGCGTCCGGCTCGTGCCTCGCGAACAAGTACTCCGAGGGCTACGCGAAGAAGCGTTACTACGAGGGACAAGAGGTCATCGACCAAGTCGAAGAGCTCGCCATCTCCCGCTTGAAGGAGCTCTTCGGGCGTCACGCCCAAGGCGACGCCAGCGACCTCCATGTGAACGTGCAGCCCTACTCGGGCAGCCCGGCCAACCTCGCCGTGTACCTCGCCTTCTGCAAGCCGGGCGACACGGTGATGGGCCTGGCGCTCCCCGCGGGCGGCCACCTCACGCACGGCCACGCGGTCAGCATCACCGGCAAGTTCTTCAAGAGCGTTCCCTACGGCGTCCGCACAGAAGACCACCGCATCGACATGGACGAAGTGAGGAAGCTCGCCAAAGAGCATCGCCCTCGCCTCTTGTGGGCCGGCACCACGGCGTATCCCCGCACGCTCGACTGGAAGGCGTTCCGCGAGATCGCAGACGAAGTCGGGGCCATCCTGGCCTGCGACATCGCTCACATTTCCGGGCTCGTCGCGGCGGGTGTGCACCCCTCCCCGATCGGCATCGGAGACGTGGTCACGTCCACGACCCACAAGACGTTCCGCGGCCCGCGCGGCGGAATGATCTTCTGCAAGAAAGCCCACGCCGAAGCCATCGACAAGGCCGTGTTTCCCGGTCTGCAGGGCGGTCCCCACAACGCCATCACCGCAGGCATCGCCGTCGCCGCGAAAGAAGCCCTCGAGCCTTCCTTCGTCGACTACGCGAAGGCCGTCGTGAAGAACGCGGCGCGCCTCGCCGAAAAGCTCGTGGAGCGCGGTTTTGCCGTGACCACGGGCGGCACCGACAACCACCTCATGCTCGTCGACATGACCTCGAAGGGCACGACCGGCAAGGTGGCCTCGAAGGCGCTCGACAAGGCCGGCATCGTCCTCAACTACAACGCGGTGCCGTTCGACCCACGGAAGCCCTTCGATCCGTCGGGCATTCGCCTCGGCACGCCTTCGATCACCTCGCGTGGCATGGGCGAGTCCGAGATGGACAAGCTCGCGGCGTGGATGGACGAGGTCGCCAAGGCCCCCGCAGACGAGGCTTTGCTCGCGCGGGTCGCGGGCGAAGTCCGTGAGCTCTGCAACGGTTTCCCCGCTCCCGGGATTCGTCTCTCATGATGGGTCAAAAAGGCCGCGTCACTCCGTTCGTCGCGGGCCTTGGCGCATTCCTCGTCGTCACCACGAGCGGCGTCGCCGACGTCAAGAGCGAGCCTTCGGTCGCCTCTGGCGGGTCGCCGATGTTCGTGCCCGTGCGCGCGGAGCTGCCCGGAGACCGTCCGCAGGCCCCCGACCTCGCGAAGCTCGAACGCGACGCCCTGTCGCGCGCCGCGGAGTCGCACGTGGTCGACTACGAGACCTGGCACGGCACGAGCTTCGGCGCGTTCTTGGCTCCCAAGGGAGACTTCTGGGGCGACGACGGTGGCATCGATGTCATCGTGCACTTCAATGCGGCCATGCTCGCAGGACGCTCGTGGCAGCAAAGCCACGCGAACGCCGTCGTCGTGAGCGCGTCGTTCGGCGCGTTCGGAAGCGGCCCCTACCAAGAGGCGATGGCCGATCCCGGTCGCTTCGGACGCATGATTTCGGAAGTGGTCGCGGGCGTTTCGGCGCAAAAGAAGCACCCCGGCCTCCACGTGCGTCGCGTGGGCATCGTCGCGTGGAGCGCGGGCTTCGGCGCCGTGGGCCGTTTGCTCTCCGTTCCGAAGTACTTCGCCCAAGTGGACAGCGTCATCCTGCTCGACGCCATGCAGGCCGGGTACAAGGATCCGTCACGGGGCATGGGCCAAGGGCCCGACCGCGTGTCGCTCACCGGAATCGATCCGTACGTGCGCTTCGCCCAGGAAGCGAAGGCCGGCAAAAAGCAGCTCGTCATCACCCACACGAGCATCATCCCGCCCGAGTACGCGAGCACCACCGACGCGGCCTTGGCGCTCGTTGCGGCGGTCGGCGCGGACAAGCACCCGGCCGAGAGCGGCCGCGAGGCCAACAGCCGAGGCATGCTGCGAACCTACCGCGTCGACACCGGCGATCTCCACGTGCACGGCTACCGCGGCGCGGGCCCCGACGACCACATGAAGCACCTTCACATGGTCGGCGACGTCGTGCGCGAGTGGCTCGTGCCTCGGTGGTCCTCTCCGCAGTCGTCGCGGACGCCGAGCATTTTTGCGCAAGCCGCGAGCCACTGACATGTCCAACGCCCCCTACCCGCCGCCGGCATTCCCACCCCCGGTGCCCGCGCAAAAGCCGGGCAACTCGGCGCTTACCATCCTCCTCATCGTGATGGCGGGTTTGGGACTGGTCATCCTCATCATGGGGATTTTGGCTGTGTTCGGCGTGCGAAAATACATGTCGGCCTCCAAGACGGCGGAAGCGACGAGCACCATCGGGCACCTGAGCCACCTCGCTAGCGCGGCGTACGAGCGTGAGTCTGGGACCGACGGCCCAGTGAAGGCCGCAGATACGGCGCTCGGCCAACATCGGATCTGTCCGTCTGCATCACGCATGGTCCCTGCCAACCTCACGGAGGTTGCTGGCAAGAAGTACATGTCGTCCGGAGCCGAATGGGAGGTCGATGCTCCATCGAATGCCGG
>JAYUKI010000266.1:0-5056 GCA_043764595.1 Myxococcales bacterium
CGCGACTGGCTTGCGTCTGAGTTTCCAAGCTCATGGGCCTCGTCGAGTACGAGGAAGTCGAAGAGCCGCTTGTGCCGCTTGGCGATGTACGACGCCAGCGCCACTCTCCTAGGCTCCGGGATGCCCTGGAACAGCGGCTCCCCACACGGCGAGCCCTCCTTTACGGTCGACGCGCAGAGGACCATCAGGGCATCGAGTGCGCCTTTCCGGTCGCCCAGCGCCAGCGTTCCGTAGGCGATTCGGCCGCTCTTGTCGCGTTGGATGACGGGGCCGCCGAAGACTCCTTCCGACGTGTGCGACGCGACTGGTGGCTTCGTGCCCGACCAGAGGAGCGCGTGGTCCATCCGGAAGCCCTTCCACGCGTCGCTGTAGTACGAGCGCTCCGGGTACTTCACCTCGAGCTCGACAACGACCTCGTCCAGTTCGCGACAGGGCGGGACGAGGAGGAGCGTACGCCGGGCCGCGAGCCTCGCGGCACGCTGGTTCTCGATGGCGTACAGGCGTCGAGCTACCCCGCAAAGCGTCTTGGTGTCAGGGTGCGCGGCGCAGAGCGATCCCAGGGCGCCGAGGTGTGTCTCGGAGCGAGCCAGCCACGCCATGAGCCTCCCGAGCAACGGCCTGGCCTTCGCCCATGCCGCGATCTCCCATGCGGCCGGATCTGCCGCTTTCGACTTCCGCCATGCTTCGACGATGCGCGGCGACACGTGTCCTTCGGCCGATTGGACAGCGCGTTCGTCCTCTGGGAACACGCGCGCCAAGGCCACGGCGACTTCGAGCACGAGTCGCCCCGGAGACCTGGCGACTGGAACTCTCCTCGTCGCCTCGCACCGCGCCCGCTTGCGTGCATTCTCCACGGGGTCTCCAGCAGGAGCGCCGCACTTGCTGCAGCACGAGACTCCGGTGTAGGCGTGCCCGAGCTTGGCAGTCTCGCGCGAAAGGACTGCGATCACCTGGTCCTCGCTCGTGTCGGCAGCAAGCGCGTCGACGTCGGCGGGCCCTTCGAGCACGACGGTCCGAATCCAGGGCGCCACGAGGCGAACCTGGTCGCACCACGACTTCAGGAGGTGCGGCGGGCACATGATGAGCGCCCGCTTCGCCTGCACTTGCTCGATCGTCGCCACCGCGCACGAGCTCTTCCCAACGCCGACCTCGCCGAGAACGAAGCAGCTCTTGCCACGGCGCTCCCGACGCGAGGCTATGGGGCCTCCGAGGAGCTTCACGCACGCCATGACCGCGTGGGCCTGGGCTTCGTAGAGCGGGCGCTCCAGCTTCGGGAGCTCGAAGGCGTCCTGCGGCCTCGACGCGTCGTGCATGACCGGGCAGCGCGACACCATGACGGACATGAGACCTCGCCCGTAGTGGTGGAGGAGGTCCGCCACCGTCATGCCCTCGACCGAAGTGGACTCGGTTCGCGCGCTGCTTGGGATGATGGTCGAGTAGCGCTTCGTGCGGAGGTCCAGCGCCGTCGTCACGAGCCTGGGTTGCTGCACTTGCACCTCTCCGGTCACGTCTCCGTCCTTGTTCAGCTTCGTGTCGACCGTGCGAAAGTCGCGGTCGAAAACGCCCTTCACGAGGATGGGAGGCAACAGGCTGTCCGCTGCGTCGGGGATGATTCGGGCTCCGTTGAACACGCCCGCGGCGATGCCAGCGGCGATGTGCGCGGGGCGTGGCGGCGTGGCCACGGGGTACGCTCGCACGAGCATCTCTTCGACGCTCGTCTCGAGCGCAACGCCCGGGATCGGCGTGCTGCGGCCAGCCTTGTCCGTCGTCGACCACGGGACGGTCGACGATACGAGCCCACGCACGTCAAGCTTCTGGACCTGGACACCTCGAAGCGCGTCCTTCGGGTTCTCCTGCCCGTTGACGTGGAACAGTGCATTCGGGCGAAGTGGGAGGACCGGGATTGCGTCGGAGCTCTCGCTCCACGCCATCACCTCCGCGAAGGCTTTCGGGTCGGGTCGGGTCAGCGGCGTTTGCCGGCGTCGGCCGACGAGCACGACCTGCTTGAACTCGGCGAACTCGGGGTCCGGGAACCGAAAGCACGCGATGTCCGTGAACCACCGCGCCAGCGTGTTGGCTGACGCCGACAGCGCGTAGAACGGAACCAGGAACAGGAGCGCACCTTCGGGCGCGAGGGCCTCCACGAAGCGGCGCAAGAAGCGCTCCTCGAGCCTCTTCATCTCTGGATCGTGGTCATAGGGTGGGTTGAGGAAGAGGATGCTCACGCCCGGCGAGTAGTCGCGCCAGGTCATCAGCATCGCGTCGGCATGCCACGCCGTTTCGCCGAACGACGAGTAGGTGTGGCGCTCCCGTTGGAAGGCTTCGAGCCTGACGCGCAGAGAGGCGAGGCGAGTCGATTCCATCTCGAAGGCGAACGGCGCCGGGCTCGGGTTGCGGCCGCGGGAGGCCTCGTGGGCCAGCATGAGGGCCTCGAGCGCTTCGCCTCCACCCGCGCAAGGGTCGAGGTACGAGTGGCTCAGCGGGCCCTTCACGTTCACCAGCGCGGCGATGCTCGGCGTGAGTCGCGCGGGTGTCGGATAGTAGCCGGCCACTGCGATCGCCCCCGGCCTCATGCCGCCACCTTCGACAGAAAGAGCGTCGTCTCGTTCGCGAGCAGCGCTTCGAGGTCCTCGTGCTTCGCTCCAAAAGCGAACCCTGTCCCGAGGCCCACATCGGCCGCGAGATCCATCTGGAAGTCGAGGCGGTTGTTTCGACTGCTGAGCACTGCCATCCTCGACTCGATTGCTGCCCAGAACAGGCGCACGTGGAATTCGGGATCGGGAAGGATCGGGCATCGGGTTCGCCGGTCGAGGTACGCCACGAAGAGCGGTGCCGTGCGGACAATGTCGACCCACGTCACGTCGCTCGTAAACGCGTAGCTGTCCTGGAGCTTTTTGAAGCTGGCAGGCTCGGAGACCGGTCGAGCAGGCGGAAGCCAGCGCCGCTCGGGCAGTACGACGAAACGGATTCCCGTCGGGTCGACCATGCCCGGATCGATGCGAAACAGGTCGGCCAGGTAGACCGTCGCCACGCTGCCGTACGAGCTCCGCTGCCACGACGTCGCGTAGCCTGCCTTGCGGAGGATCTCGAACCTCTGGCTTCCTCGACGCGCGCCGCCGTAGTTGTCCGCGAGCTCGGCCTTGTTGCCGGCCTGGAGGTTCGCCACGAAGGGCCGCATCTCCGCGTCGCTCCCGGCAACCATCATCCAGACCGGACGCGTCGTGGTGCCTCCCGCGGACCAGAGCCCATCGGCTGTGGCCCACCCGAGGAGGTGCGCCATGAAGACGCGTCCCTTGCCCTCTTCTTTCGGTGCGATGCGCAGGCGTTCCATACCGCCCACCATAACACCGCGTGACATGTTGTCTCTAGTGAATCTTCAAGGCGCCGACGATTCGCGCAGGGCGGTCGATGGTGCCATGGATGATGGCCAGCATCTCTCGACGAACCCCGATGTGGCCCTTCGCTCGAATGCGGCGTGCCTCTCCGAAGTGGAAGCCCATGTCCTGCGAGGCTTGGACGTCGACGATCTGGGCGCGCGCTCTTGCTCGTGCGCCTCGAACGACTCGGCCCATGCGCGTTGCAGCGACCTCGCACGAGCAGCACGGATCGTCGCAGTACTCCGCGCCGCACAGGTCGCAGGTTTGCTCGTCGTTCACGAGGTGCGCTCGCCGGCCCAGTCCATCAGGACCTTGGCAATGGACAGACTGGCTTCTTTGAGGATCGGCAAGGCGAATGGCTTCACGAGCCCGGGATAGCGCTTCATGGCAAGTCGAAGGTCAGCGGATTCGACGGAGCCCGCTTTGCCTTGCCCAGCCAACCGTTCAACCGCCCAGAGCCTACGCGACGTGCGGCCTGACACGATGAGCCCGCTTGGAACCCAGAGTGTGTAGAAGGCCCGCATCAGTCGATTGACGTGATCCGCCAAAGCCGTTGGCATCATGACGCCCTCGTTCGGATTCGCGAGCGGAATCGAGGTGCACCCCGACCGTATTCGACGCCGGCGCGGAAGAGCGCACGGCACATCGACCCAGCCCTGAACGACCAACGCGGGAACCACGTTGGCAGGAACGCGTCAATGAAGCGCGCCTCACGAACGACCTGTTTGGGAAGCCTCATGACCGCTTCGGCTCCGCCCAAAACGCGAACTTCACGTTCTCCTCACCCACAATCGCCTGGTGGAGGTCCCGCAAATCGTCGATGTAGAGCGCGAGCGCCAACGTCCTGGCGGCGCCATCCTTCCCAGCGCAAGCAGCCTTCAGCTCTGCGCCACTCTTCAACAGTCTATCCATGGCCAAGCATGGATCGTCCTTCGGCAATTTCTCGAGTCCCATATTGCTCCTCAGCGTCCGCCGCGTATCCATCCCGTTGCCACCGCCAAAAGCCCCGCGTCTCGCTCGTGCGAATTCGACGTCTTCGGCCAACCGATCACCAGCCTAAGCACTGCTCGCTTGATCGTCGCGTCATCGGCATTGCTCTTTCCGACCATCATTTTGCGAACCTTCGTCGCGGTCATGGAGAAGGTCTGGAGCCCACCGAGGGTCGCCACCGTGTGGATCTCCCGAGCCACTCCCTGGGCCTTCATCAAGTGACCCACCATCTGCGAGCCATACTGCTTCGTGCTGCCGTCGGCCTTGGTGCGCTTGAAGGAGTAGGCCTCGAGCTCCTCAATCGCTACGACGTCGGTCGGGCATTCGTGCATGAGCGCCTGGAAGGCCATGGCTCCGTTGTCGATGTTGCCCGAGGCCTGATAGGCTACCTGGATTGGCTTGCCCATTCCGCCCATGACCTCGACGCGTGCCCACCCGGTCTTGGTGGATCCCGGGTCGAAGGAGAGGATTCGGAGGCGGTTCATACTGCCACCGCTTTCTGTTGGACCACGTTCGCGCGGACGAGCGCCTCGGCCATGATGGGAGGAACCGAGTTGCCTACGAGGCGAACCTGCGAGGACTTCGATAGACCCCTTCCTCGCACGGTTGGATTGATGATGTAGTCGGCCGGGAATCCCTGGCAGCTGAAGAGCTCCCGTGGCGTAAGCGCGCGCATGCCGATGTCCTCC
>JAYUKI010000267.1:0-5055 GCA_043764595.1 Myxococcales bacterium
GGCTTCCACGTTCCACGGGGGTGATAGATTTCACCCGCTTTCACAGGCTCGCTGAGCGAGATTTGGATGGCCGTTTTGTCGGCCGAGAGCGAAGCGGACGTGGCAAGGTTTTGGCGGACCACATTTCCGAGCGATTTGCGCACCACGATGACTTTCATCTGGCTCAGCGCAATCTCGTCCGCGGCCACGGCTCGGTCGAGCTTGAGGGTCATGGTGGAGCCCGACGTCGAGCGCGCCATCACACGCGGCGTCCTTCGCGGGGTGAGCCCTGCGAAGTCGATTCCGCCGAACCCGCCGAGCCCTGTCGCCGTCGACCCCGTCGTTCCTGCCGTGCCGCCCACGTCGGTCGTCGTGCGGGTGAGCGCCTCTTCGGTTTCGCCAACGGTAGGATTGGCGGGATTGCCATCCATGCCCTCGCCTTGATCGGTGAGCTCGGCGGAACACGCGGCGGCGAGGAGAAGAAAGGGAACGAGAGAGGCTTTGATACGAGCGTTCATGATGGAATCTCCGCGATGGTTCGAGTGGGCAAAAAGGGGCCCGGGCGGCATGGCGAGAGGACGGTTGCCTTTCGTCTTGCCGATTCGGTCGCGCGTGCACGAAGCGACGCAACGAAACGGAACCCTTCGGTTTTTCGACCAGGCTTCTCGCTGGTCTCGAGGAGGGGTACGACGCTCGAGGCAGAGACCTGACAAGGTCCACGTCGTTTTTTTCGTCCGTGCGCTATGAGCCGTCCCATGCCGAACCGGGGCCCGGCCGTTCGCCTTCTACGCCTCCTGCTCCCCTTGTTGGTGTCGGGTGTCGGGTGCTCGGGGAGGAAGCCGTCTCGCGCCGTCGTCCTTCCGGAGGTCGACGTCGAGATGTCCGGATGCGCAGTGCTCGTGGCACCCTCGATCGATGGTGGCGCTCTCGCTCCTTCTTGTGTGCTGGCCGACGATCGTCGCCTGCGCCTCGTCGTGGCGGACGGTCCGGGACGCATCGAGTTTTTCACCCATGACGCGCCACTACCGGCTTCGGCTACGCCCGTGGCGTTCGGGGTGCGGTTCGAGCTTCGCGTCCCGGACGGCACGACCGAGCTCGCGGTGCGACGATTGGAGGCGTCTCGGGTCCTTCAGTCGACGACGATTCGGTTCGTCCCCTCGCCACGGCCCGTGTGGTTCGGCGATGCGCAAACGCGGAGGAAAAAGGGGGATCTCGCGGGCGCCGAAGCTCTTGCTCATGCCGCACTCGATGCTCCGCGCGACACCGAGCGGGCTGCCGCACTTGGCCTTCTGGCACGCATCGCACTTCGTCGAGGCGAGGTTTCCATTGCGGTCGAGCAATTTCGCGCCGCGATGGTCTTGGACGAGCGTGCAGGTCTCCTCTCGGATCGTGCGGACGACGCGTTCGCGCTCGCGTTCCTTCTCCACCAAAGAGCCCCTCGGTACGCCGAAGCGCGTCGTGTGTTGATCGAGGTCGAGCCTTGGCTCGTGGCCTATCCAGAGGGCCGCGCGAACGCACCACTCTATCGGGCCCAAGTCGCGTGGCAGTCGGGAGACACCCGAGCGGCCATGCGTGATCTCGAGCTATCCATTTCTCGCGCCGAGCGACTCGGTGCGGTGTCCATCGCGCGGTTGGCTCGCCAAGTTCGCTCGATGGTCTCGTGCAGCGCAGGCAGTTCTCATGTGTGCGTGGCGTCTTTGCGCGAAGCGGACACCGCGCTTTCCAGCATCGCCGACGCGCCAGCGTGCGAACGAGCGGAGCTCTTGGTCTCGCTCGGGTTCGCCGAGCTCGAGGTGGCCGAGGTCGACGGGATCGTTCCCACGGATCTGGGGCGCGCGGACGAGCGTGCGCTCGAGGTCCTCGACCACGGCTGCCCCGACCCGTACCTCCGCGCCCTGGCGCACCAACACCTCGCGATGGCCGCTGTCCTTCGTCGCGATCCGGTGGCCGCCAAGAAGCACCTCGCCGAAGCTCGTGCGCGTGCCAAGCAGCCTCGGCGCAACGACGCCGTCACGTGGCTCGATATCGAAGCACACGTCGAAGAGCTCGAAGGAAAGCCCACGCGCGCCCTTTCGACCTACGACGCCGCCGTGGCGCTTGCCCACGCCTCTGCGCTGCGCACCAAAGAAGTTCGCGCGTTGGTCGGAAAAGGTCGATTGCTCGAGGGATCCGGACGCAACGAAGCTGCCGTGGCCGCGTTTCGCGAGGCCGAAGGGATCCTCGACGACGTCGTCGCGATGGTTCCGTTCGGCGAGGGCCGAGCGGGCGCGGCGAGTGACGGCGCAGAAGGCGTGCGTCGCGCCGCGGGCATTCTCGTCGCGCAGGGCAAGACGGACGAAGCGCTGGCCATGGTTCGGCATGCGCGCGGTCGGTTGCTTCTCAGCTTGGCGACCTCGGCCAAGATCGCCTCGTTCGACGGACCCGCACGCGAGGCGTGGGATCGCAGCGTTGCGGACTACCGAGCCGCCCGAGCGTCGATCGATGCCGAGGCCGAGGGGGACTGGAAGCTGTCTCGCGCGGCCCTCGACGCGGCCTTCGTTACGCGCAAGGCAAAGCTCGACGCGCTTCGAGCGCGTCTCGACGATGCGCGTTCGATCGTGTCTCGAGGGAGCGCTCCTTCGCCCATCGGGCCACGTCCGGAGGGAGAGGTCACTCTCGTTTATGCGCGTCTGGGGCCGCACAAAGAGACCTACGGGTTCGTCGTCGGCGCGTTCCGAAGTCGTGCATTTCGCGTCGCTGAGGTCACGAAGGGCACGCCCCCCGAGGCCGTCGGCGAGGCCTTGCTCGTTCCGGCGTGGTCCGAGCTCGTGCACGCCTCACGCGTTCGTGTCGAGACCGACGGCTCCCTCGTTGGTCTCGACGTGCACGCCGCAGTCGTCCAAGGCGAGCCCCTCGGCGTGCGTGTTCCGGTGGTTTACGCCATGGACCTCCCGGTCGCGCCGGTCGCGCCGGTCGCGCCGGTCGCGCGATCGCCCATGGCTACAGGTCGGCCGCGCGCGTTGGTCGTGACCGATCCCACCGGAGATTTGCCTTCTGCACGAGCCGAAGGCGCGGACGTCATGGGCGCCATCGCCGCTACTTACGATGCAACGGCTCTCGTGGGGCGCGAGGCAAAAGCACCCGAGGTTCGTGCTGCGCTTGGAAACGATCTCGCGCTCTTTCACTACGCAGGCCATGGCGTTTTCCGAGGTCCCGAAGGCGCGGACAGCTTTTTGCCACTCGCCCAAGGCTCGGCGCTCACTCTCGGTGACATTTTCACCTTGTCTCGTGGTCCACGCTCCGTGGTGCTTTCCGGATGCGAGGCGGGGCGACAAACGGGCGCGTTCGAAGAAGCCGTCGCGGGTATCGCTCAGGCCTTCCTCGTTGCGGGGGCCGAGACTGTGGTGGCTCCCGTGCAAATCGTGGACGACGTGGAAGCGGCATCGCTCACCAAAGCGCTCTATTCGGAGGCGCACTTGAACGAGGATGGCGGTCCTTCGCGCTCCGTCGCCGACGCCCTCCACGCCGCACAAGCGAAGGCGTTTCGTGCCGGTCGCCCTTGGTGGTCCGGGTTTCGAGCCTTCTCGCGGCGCTGAAAAGGTCGCGAGTGGGCAGGCTTCGTACAAAATCTCTGGAATATCGCACAGTCCCAAGAGCTCATCAATAGGGGCTTGTGTGATCCAGGGTGGGATGGCAGTCTCCGGCCCATGCGAGCCGATACTTCCCAACTCAGGTTGCCTCTTTTTGCGCTGACTGCCACGTCCGCGCTTCTTGCCGTGGTCGGCGTGGCTTGTGGGACGGCTCCCGCGGAGCCGGACGTGGGCGAAGGAAGCTCTGGGCTTGCGCGACGCGAAATCGAGCCAATCGAGCGCCTGCCCCGTCCTCCGCGCGATGCCGGAGTGAAAGATGCCGCTCCTCCTCCCACGACCCGCCCGCAGGCCGAGGTGGCCCAAGTCCCGAACGCGGGCGTGTTGCTCGAGTCAGGAGGCTATGGCAATCCGCATCGGTTCGACATGCGCCGTCGCATGCCGGACGGAAGAACCTGCAAAGCGTTCCCAGCTGCGGTCGTGGAGAATGGTCAAACGTATCTCTATGGTACGGGCGGGCGCTTTCTCCTCGACTATCTATTGATTGCAGCCTCGGCACCCACGGAGCTCAAAGAGCGCTCGTGCCGGTTTACGTGGCAACGTGCGTCCGGTGCGCCCGCCACGACAAAGCCCGACACCGACAAGCTTTTGCTCGAAGGTTCCGAGGGCCTCATCGATCGCGACCCAGATTCCACCTTTTTCATTCTTCCCGGCGGCGGCGGTCACTGCAGCGTGTGCGGCTACGCTTCCGGAAATCGCCTGTGGGCCATTCTCCCCCCTGAATTCCCATCCTGGTACAGATACCGTGTCGGAGGGCAGACCTACACGGGGCAGGCAACCTCGGCCGCTGCTGAGGTCGATGAAGAAGTCCTCAGCGTCCCAGTGGACGTTCCAGTCGAAGTCGACCTTACCTTTTGACGAATCACGTGCCTTCGAACGAAGAGCACCCTCAGGCACTCGTTGCGCGCGCCATTGCCAAGGAGCCTGAGGCGGTCCGCCTTCTCGTGCGGATGCTTGGGCCCATCGTGCATGGGCGAATCGCGAAGGCGCTCTTTCGTCGTCGGGGTGCTGGGCAGGGGCGGAATGTCGCGCAAGAAGTCGAAGACCTCTCCCAGGGGGTCTTTTTGGCGCTTTTCGAGGACGATGCTCGGGCTCTTCGTGCGTGGGATCCCGCGCGTAGCCCGCTTGGCGCATTCGTATGCCTCCTCGCCGATCACCACGTGCACTCTGTGTTTCGCAGCGGGAAGCGGCGCCCTTGGTCGGACGACCTCGACGTTTTGCCCGAGCCCGATGCTCGCGCCGAGGATATCCATGGGCCCGAGGCGCGGTTCGCGTCCGCGGAAGCCATCGAGGTCCTGCTTTCGCGTCTGCGTGCGGAGCTCTCCCCCAAAGGCTTCGACGTGTTCGTTCGTCTCTACGTCGAAGAGCAGAGCGTCGAGACCGTGGCGAACGAGCTGGGCATGACACCCGATGCGCTTTATGCCTGGCGAAGCCGCCTTTCGCGCTTGGT
>JAYUKI010000268.1:0-1527 GCA_043764595.1 Myxococcales bacterium
GCTCACGGTTCGCTTCGAGGTACTGGATCGCTTGGGTGCGGTTCTCGGGGCGCTTCGCCATGGAAAAGAGGCCTTTCTTGCCGTTCGCGTCTCGCGGCCCGCGACATGCTCGACTCGAGCAGAGGTCGCGAAGCTCGCGTGGAAAAGGCCCGGGAGGTGTTGTTCCTGCGCGGGCCTTTTCGAGGGATTTCTGGTTTCGGGAGTGCCTTACTTCGCGTCTTCGGCCTTTGCCTCGGCCGCAACTTCGGCGGTCGGCGCGGGCGCGGGCGGATCGCCGTCGACAATCTTGGACTTGCTCTCGATAAAGTCCAGGATCTTGTCTTCGAGGATCATGCCGACGAGGATGTCACGCTTCGACTTCTCGCGGTACTCGACGCGCAGCTTGGCGACGTTCTTCCCGGTCTCGGCCGAAAGCTCCGCGAGGCCCTTCTCCATGTCTTCGTCGTTGACCTGGAACTGATGCTTCTTGGCGATGCCGGCCATGATGAGGCCTGCACGGACCTTGCGCTCGGCGTCGGCCAGAACGGCGCGTCCGAGCTCTTCGGCTTGCTGCTGCGTGAAGCGCTGGCCGAGGCGGCGGGCCTGCTGGGCGAGCTCCTGCTGAAGCATCTGCGCCTGCTGGATGACGAGCGACGGGGGAACCTCGCAGGGGTTCTGCTCGTTGAGCTTTTGGACGATTTGCTCGGCGACGGCGGTCTCGCTGCGCTCTTTGGCCATCTTCTCGAGCTTCGTGTGGATGTCGGCGCGGAGCTCGACCACGGTGGAGAAGTTGCCGACATCCTTGGCGAATTCGTCGTCGACCTTGGGAAGCTCGCGCTCCTTGAGGTCCGTGAGCTTGACCGCGAAGACGCCGGTCTTGTTCTGGAAGTCTTTGCGGGGATGGGTGGCGTTGAACGTGGCCGAAGCCTCGAACGTGTCGCCCACGGACTTGTCAGCGAGCGCGACGTCGAGCTCGGGGAGCGCTTGGCCCGCGCCGATTTCGAGCTGGATGCCTTCGCCGCCGCCATCCTTCACGTCTTTGCCGTCGACCTTCAAGGTGAAGTCGATCGTGACCACGTCGCCGGTCTTGGCGGCGCGGGCGGGCTCGGGAGCCTTCAACGTCGCGTGACGCTGACGGAGGCTTTCGATTTGCTCGTCGACCTGCGCATCGGTCACTTCGACCTTCGGGCGGAAGAGGTCGAAGCCCTCGAATTTCACTTCTTCCAGCTCCGGCTGCACTTCCATGCGCGCCTTGAACGTGAAGACCGCGTCGCCCGAGATTTTGCTCGCGTCCACGACCGTGGGCTGGCTGATCGGCGTCACGTTCTGCTGGCTGAGCGCCTGCGGAAGCGTCGTGTTCACGAGGCTCTGGGCCACGTCGTTGTCGACCTGCGGTCCAAAAAGGGTCTTCAGGACGGGACGCGGGGCCTTGCCCTTCCGATAGCCCTTGACCTGGGCCTTCTTGGCGAGGGTCGAATACTGACGTTCGACTTCGGCCTTCACCGCGTCCGCGGGAATGTCGATTTGGAGCTCGAGGACGACCTGGGA
>JAYUKI010000269.1:0-5049 GCA_043764595.1 Myxococcales bacterium
GTCGGAGCCGTCAAGGAAGCCACCGCAGGTACGCCGACGGCCGCCAACAAGCCAGCCGTCGACACGAGCTGCCCTGGGGGAACGCGGTTCGTCAAAGACCGCGGGTGTGTCGCAGAGCTCGCGCCTTCGAGCCGCTACACCCTATCGGCGACCTCGGTCGTCGACACGACCACCAAGCTTACGTGGATGCGCATGCCCGAAACGAGCGGTGTCGCGTGGGCGGACGCCAAAGCACTCTGCGCAGGGCTCACCATCGACGGCGGTGGCTTTCGTCTTCCGAAAAAGGAGGAGCTGCTTGGGTTGGGGGAAAACCTACCCGAAGGAATCGACCGTCGAGCCTTCCCCAACGCGTCCTCTCGCGAAAAGCACCTCGCTGCGACGGTCTACTACTGGACCGCAACGCCCCACGCGGTATCCGAAAACATGGCGTGGGCCGTGCGCTTTGGGTCGATGGGAGCCCAGTCCACCGTTCTCGCGCGAACGGCGCGAAACTCGGTTCGTTGCGTGAAGTGACGTCTGCGCCAGGCGCAGAAGACCACCTCGGACATCGTGCAGCGCCTGCACCTCGATCCTCCGATCGAGGCCGGTTCGAATCCCAAAAAGCAGCGGGCACCGGGGCGAAGCTTGCGTGTGCCTCACCCAGGGTGGCCGGTGTGGGTCTCTGGTGACGGACGTAGGGGGAAGGACCCCACAAGTTTACGGTAGCGCTTGTCATATGGGACCAGACCCTTACTTTCTGCCTTCCCTGACGGTGATTGGCTGAAGCGGCTTTCCCCGCTCCATCCTCGCAATGAATCCCGACTTCTGCGGGCATCTCGGCGCGAGGGCCGGACTCGTCCCCTACTCCTGGATTGCGCTCTAGCTAGGCGTTCCGTCGCGATGGCTCGCGTCTTCGAGCGCATCGTCGGGAGCCTTCGTGCTCGAGATAGCGGAGCTATCCCTGCGCGCGAAGTCCCCGAATCCCCCGGCGGCAGAGCGAAATCCAGCCACGAGCTTCCCGGCCCCTCACGGTTTTCGTGAGCGGGCATGTCGGCTCCTTGAAGGAACACCATGCAGATCCAGACAAAGTCCCTGACGAAGGTGGCACTTGCTCTTACGCTCGCGGTGACTGCCGCTTGCTCGGCCGCGTCGAATGTCGACGAGACGGACCCGCAGTCCATTGCTCCCGAGGCGGCGGAGACCGAAAGCGCGCTCGTGGGAGCCTCACCCGAGCGCGTGGTCGCCGCCAAGCTCGGTCTGCCTCCCCGATTCGCGATTGGGCTCGGAAACGATCCCGAAGGCAACGACGTGAACCGGGCGAGTGCCTACACCCTCGGGCCGAAGGTCGATATCCATTATACCTATCTCTCGGGATTGCCCGGAGAAGGCGGATGGACCGATTGGAATGCACCGTCGGGCGAGTATCTCTCGATGCATGCAAAAGCCGCAAAGAGTCGCGGCATCGTTCCGATGTTTACCCTCTATCAGGCGGCGGCTTGGGGTGAAAACAACCTGTCCGCATTCAACGACGCCGGGTTCATGACCAAGTACTGGCGTGGTGTACGGACCATGTTCGAGCGGCTCGGCGCGCTCGGATCTCCGTCGATCGTTCACCTCGAGCCCGATCTTTGGGGATATGCCCAACAGCGCGGAGACGAGCCTTCCCTAGTGCCGATGAAGGTCGGAGCGATCGTCCCGGAGTGCGTGGATCTCCCGGCCAACGTCGCCGGATTCGGCAAGTGCGCGGTGCGGCTCGGGCGAAAGCTCGCCCCCAAAGCGGTGATTGGCCTCTCCGCTTCCAAGTTTGGCGCGTTCGACGCCCAGGGAAACGCCGATCCCGCGCGGGTCGCGCAATACCTCAATCGTGTCGGAGGCGCCGAATCGGACATGGTCGTCGTCGAGACCTTGGATCGCGACGCAGGTTGTTTCGAGGCGGCCACCGACCCCAACTGCAAGCGCTCCGGCGCGGTTTACTGGGACGAAACGAACGTCCGGCTTCCGAACTTCAGAGATCACCTGGCCTGGGCCAAAGTCATTCGGACGGTGACGGGCAAGCCGCTCTTGTGGTGGCAGCTCCCTCTCGGCGTCCCTAGCAACACGCCCGGCGGCACTTCCGGCCGTTACCGAGACAACCGCGTTCGGTACATCTTCTCGCATGGGTGGGAGTTCGCGGAGGCGGGTGGCATCGGTGCCGTCTTTGGCACCGGGGCCGGAAACCAAACCACGGTGACCACCGATGGTGGGCAGTTCAAGAACGCGTTGAGCAAGTATCTCTCGCTCGGCGGCTCGCGATTGAATTGAGCCTGGATATCGCTCTAGCGAGTCGTTCCGTCGGCATTTCTCGCGTCTTCGATCGGCCGGCGGAGCTCCGGCGGCGAGCGAAGTCGAGCTGAGTCGAGGTTGGGTTGGGCCGAGCCATTGGGGCTCGGCCATTCTCCCTCACGCCATAGGAAACGCGGCGGGCGCGAGCACCTCGGAGATCCACGACTCGACTCCTTGCCTCGCGCGGCCGCCGTCGTCCCCCAGGTCCTGTGCGACCTTGTCGTGGCGCGCACGGAGGAGCGCACGGCGGGAATAGTTCGGATCTTCCCAGAGCGCGGCAGCCCAAATGACACCCAAAGCGAGCTGCTTTTCGTCCGAGCTTATCTGCGTGTAGCGACGACCCAGCGTGGCCGACACTTTGTGGTTGATGGGCCCGAGCGCTTCGTCGCGGTACCTTCGTGGCAAGAGGAGCTCGGCGGTTTTCAGCGCGAGGACGTGCGCGCTTGCCGCGACACGATCCGCGAGCACGTAACGAAGGCCATCCGTGGCGGCGAGGCCCACGAGACGGCGCGCGTCCACTCGCGCAATGGCCTGGTTTCGTAGCTCTTCGACCACTTCGGGTTTCATGGCGAGCTTGCCCGCGAGCGTGCGCACGACGGTCTCTTCGCGCGGATCGATCTCGTCCCACGCGGCGGCGAGCCAGGCGCCACGCACGAGCGCTTCGGCCAGGTTTTTCTCGAGCTCCCCGTACATGTCGAGCTGCGCGATGGGCATCACGGCTTCGGTGTAGATGGGGTTCGTCTCGCCTTCGGGGAGGCCGAGCGAGCCCAAAAATGCGGCGATCGTGCGCGCCTCTTCGGGATCGGTGGTGCCATCGGCCGCCATGACGGCACGCAGGGCGCGCGCGGCGAGCGTTCCGAGGCGCTTCACGCGCATCACGTCCTTCTCGCTCGGCTTCGACGAGAAGAACGCACGAAGCCCGCGGGCTCCGGCTTCGAGCGTGATGCCCTCGCGGATGAGATCGCCCATGGGAAGGCTGACCGGCGGGCAGATAGGAGCAATGGCCCGGGTGAGCCCGACGACCCACGGATCGAACTCGGTGGTCATCGTCTGAATGCGGTGCCCCGCGAGCACGGCCGAGTAGGCCTCGCCGCGGCGCTTTCCGAGCAGCTCGAGCGACTGGGTTCCCCCGCCGGCGGCGAGCGTGAAGATCGCGTCTTCCGCGAGCACGCTCACGAGCCTCGAGAGCCCCAACGTTTTTTCGTCCACGGCCGGTGCGTACGCGTCCATCGTCATGCGCATGAGGCTACCGGCGAACGCGTTCGTCGGGAAGTTGGCCCTTCGTGTCGGCCTTCCGTATGCGTCTTGGTATGCCGATCCGTCACGTCCGCGCCCTGGCCGTTTTCTTCGTGCTTTCGGGCACCTTCGTGGCGTGTGCCGGCGCCGGAATCAGCACGGGGGACGGCCAACAAGGCACGACGGCCGCACAAGATGCCGGCCCGGACTCCAGCGTTCGTGGCCTCGGCTGCGGCCTGGAGAAGGAGACCAACACGGTCTTGTGCTCCGCCGTGAGCACGTGCCCGGGCCTCGTCGTGAACCAGGATGCCTACCCCGGCTGCGGCTTTCGGGTCTCCGGCGGCACGTTCGACCTCCAGTGCGCGTGTGGCTCGGACCTCTGCCCCATTGGCACGCCCCGCACCTGCACCCAAGCGAAGACGCTGCTCGCGGACCAAAATCGACTGTTGGTCTGCGCCCAGGCCAACGAGGGCCGCTGCATCAGCAACACCACCAAGCCCAAGCCCGGCGCGTCCGGCAATCCGAACAACCGCGGCTGCGATCCGGTCTGCATGGCGGACTGCGCCCGCGCGGGATCGGGCAACTGCGACTTTCTCTGCGGGTGCTGAGCTCGGCCGCCCGGCCCCGGCCGAGCGAACCGTAGGGCACGCGTGGCGACGAAGAGCGCGCGTTATTTCTTGGTGGGAACGGTCTTCGCTTTGGCTCCCGCCGGCGCAATTTCGGGGCGCCCGGGACCGGCGAGGCCTCCGAGGCCCTTCAACATGTCGACGACGTCGATCTTGGTGTAGCCCGCAGGTACTTGGAAGTCTGCGTCAGGAATGGGCTTTTTCTCGATCTTCTTGACCTCGACGCGGCCGGATTCCTGCCCCTTTTCGAACCCGATCACGCGGAGCGGAAAGTGCTTTCCGTCGAGGAGCTCGGCGGTGAGGGCCAGATCGTCCGGCAAGGCCTTCGTGGGGAACTTGAGCCAGCCGGCGCTCGCCTCCGCCATGCACACGAGCGCGCGGCTCTCGCCCTCGGTGACCTCCCATTCCTCGCAGGGAATCGCGGCCACGGTGTCCTTCTTGCCAGTGCGCTTCACGGTGGCCTTCGAGGCTGGGGCCATGCCGGGCGCGCTTGGCGCGTGGGGTATCGATTTCTTGAGCTCGTCGCCCGCGGCGTCGAAGTCGACCGTGTAGGCCTGCTTCGACGGATCCATCGCGAAAAAGGCCTTCTTTTCACCTGCGCGGAAGACGGCCCAGGCCTTCGTGCCGAAGCGGGGCTCTTTCTCGATCATCGTCTTGGGGACGTCGATGCGGAAGAGGTCGTTCTTGAGCTCGCACTCGAGATCGAAGGGGCCAGCTTCGGCCTTTTTTCCGGCGACGTGCATCACGATGACCCCTTCGAACGAGCCGCTCAGAGGGGACGTCAACGCCGCCGAACCGTTGCCTTGCGCCGGGCTCGCGTCGTCCTTTTTGGTGCAGCCGAACGAGAGCGCGGCCACGAGCACGACTGCGAGAGAAGAGAAGGTTC
>JAYUKI010000270.1:0-18787 GCA_043764595.1 Myxococcales bacterium
TAGCAAGCTGGCGCACCTGGTACGCGCGAGGACGACGGATAGTCTTCTATCTTCGGAGGAGGAACGACGCGCAGCGCCGCTAAACGTGCGAAAGCCGAACGGAGTCATCCTGTTTGTCGCTCAGGTCGAGACTTGGGCTTCGGCCTTCTTTTCGCCCTTTTCGGCGAGCAGGCCAGGAAACTGGCGCTTGAGGAGCGTCAGCGCGACGAACCCGACGAGCACGGCGAACCACAGTGTCGCGAAGCGCACCAGCATCATTGCGCCGGTCGCGGCCGGACCACTCACGTGCCCAAGGTCGTGCATTTGGCGGTTCAGCAGCGTCTCGGTCACGCCGAGGCCGCCCGGCACGGGGATGATGGCTCCGGCGAGGGTGCTCGTCGCATAGAAGAAAGTCGCGAGCGGGATGGTGACGGGCTCGCCGAACCCCTGCAGAATGATCCAAAGGGCGAGACACTCGAGGGTCCACGCCGCAATCGAGATGAGCGTCGGGACGATGAGGTTCGCGGGCGACAGCAGCGTGCGCAGGCTCTCGTAGGCGGCGCGGGCTTTGTCCCCGGCCTTCTTGCCGGGTCCGGGCAGGCGTTCGACGAGCGCGATGAGCCCGAGGCTCGCGCGCTCGCTCATCACCACGGCTACGAGGGCGCCCACCAGGGCCGCACCGATGCCTGCCCACATCAGCCCGCCCGAAAATCCGAGAGACCCCACCACGATGAGGGCGACGACGCCGATCACGTCGGTCACGCGCTCGGCGACCACGATGGGAGCGGTCCGCGTCATCGGGACGCCATAGGTCTCGAAGAGCACGAGCGACTTGAACACTTCGCCGACCTTCCCGGGGCTAATCGTCAAAACGAAGCCGGACAGGAACACGAGGAAGCTCTGCTTCTTCGGAACGCCTCGAATCTCGAGCCGCGACAGGTAAAATTCCCACTTGAGGAAGCGGAGACAATAGTTGCCGAACGCAAGCGCGCACGCGGCGGCGAAGGTCCACCACGCGTACCCGGAGAGGGCGTCGCGCATCTTGCCGACGCCGCTCCACACGGCGTAGCCGCCGTAGACGAGCACGCCGAACAACATCACTACGAGGAAGCGCCTGAGCTTCATGGCTTCTTTCCGAGGCGCGCGAAGACTCCGAGCTTGCGGAGCGTGGCCACGATGGCGAGCGCGACCACCAGCACGATTACGACGTAAAAGGCCGCGCGCGGGGCTTCCCACTTGCCGCGCGCGAGCCCCGGCTCCGGTCTCGTGACGAGCTCGGTGGCGCCGGCCGCCGATGGGGTGGAAGGGGAAGGCGCGGAAGCCACGGGAGAGCGCTCGGCAGGTGGGGGCGCGGGCGTGGGCGTCGAAGGGGGAGCGTTCACGTTTCGCGGGAAATACCACGCGACATTTGCATTTCACACCGATCCCGTCGATCCCGGTCCGATCCTTGGGAAAAATGAGCCACTCGATGGGCTCGTGGCCCTTCGCGGTGCCTTCGCGAACCGGGATATCGGCGAAGCGAGCCATCCCGTGGTAGAGGGCGGACGTGAGCTCCGACCGCGAAAACAAGGAACCGACGGCAAAAAGCGGCGATGCCATCGACGACGTTGCGTTGCTCGCAAAGGCCAAGGCCGCGAAGAGCGCGCTCCACGAAGCCCTTGGCGCCCGCGTGGTTGGTCAGTCTGGGGTCATCGAGCTCATGCTCGTCGCGCTCCTCGCCCGAGGGCATGCGCTCCTCGTCGGTGTGCCCGGGCTCGCGAAAACGTTGCTCGTGGCTTCCTTGGCGGAGGCCCTCGACCTCAGCTTCGGACGTGTGCAGTTTACACCCGACTTGCTTCCCGCGGACATCACCGGGACCGACGTGCTCCAAGAGGAAGAGACCAGCGGCGGAATGCAGCGCCGCGTTCGCTTCTTGGCGGGCCCAATCTTCCACAACCTGGTGCTCGCGGACGAAATCAACCGCACTCCGCCGAAGACCCAGGCGGCGCTTCTCCAAGCGATGCAGGAGCGTCGGGTCACGGTGGGCACCGTCACCCATCGGCTTCCCGATCCGTTCCAGGTGTTCGCGACGCGGAACCCCATCGAGCAAGAGGGCACCTACCCATTGCCCGAAGCGCAGCTCGACCGCTTCTTGCTCGAGGTCCACGTCGACTACCCGTCGGAGCTCGAGGAACGCGAGATCGCCCGGCGCACGACCAGCGCCGAGGTCCGTGACGTGCCGAAGGTGCTCACCACGAAAGAGGTTCGAGCCCTCCAGGATCTCGTTCCGCGGATTCCAGTGACCGATGCGGCCGTCGAACTGGCCGTGGCCGTAGGCCGTGCGACCCGTCCCAAAGACAAGAAGGCGCCCGACGCGGTGAACCACTTCGTGCGGTTCGGCGCTGGCCCGCGTGGCTCCCAAGCTCTCGTACTTGCCGCCAAGGCGCGCGCGGCCCTCGCCGGAGAAGCGGCGGCCGACGTCGAAGACGTGCGCGCGATGGTCGTCCCCGTGATGCGCCATCGACTGGTCTTGTCGTATCGCGCAGAGGCCGAGGGCGTTCGCGACGTCGACGTTCTGCGGAAGGTCATGGCCAATCTCGCGGGGTAGGGCACGACCATGAGTCTCGTGATGCTCCGCGTTTTTGCGCCAACTTCTCAACGAGTTCGGTTTGGCCTCCCACTCGGTTTTCCCGCGCGTTCGCGGAGGAAGTAGTCTGGGCGAAGCATGGCCCGAGTGCTCGAGGCGTTCGTCGAAGCGGAGCGGAAGTGCGTGTATCTCCCCGTCGAGACCGCGCGGCAAGACGTTCGCGTGATGATCGACGTGAGCCCGGAGGAGTACGAAGCCCTGCTCGTCCGCGGCTACCGAAGGTTCGGTCCGGTGTATTTTCGCCCGGCGTGCTCCTCGTGCTCCGAGTGCGTCTCGCTGCGCATTCCGACCGGTGGGTTCGTCCCGACCAAGAGTCAAAAGAGAGCCGCCAAAGCCTGTGCGGGGCTCCGCATCGAGGTCGGGCGTCCTCGCGTGGACGAAGAGCGTCTTGCCCTCTTCCGGCGGTGGCATGCTTCGCGTGAGGAGGCGCGCGGCTGGGACCCTTCGCCGACCGATCGTCAGAGCTACTTCCAGAGCTTCGCGTACCCGCACCCCTGCGCGCGTGAGGTCGGGTTCTACGACGACGCCGACGGCGGGAAGCTCGTCGGAGTCGGCATCGCCGACGAGACCCCGAATGCCTGGAGCGCGGTCTATTTTTTCTACGAGCCCGCGTACGCGAAGCGCTCGCTCGGCGTGGCGAACGTCTTTTTGCAGATTGAAATTGCGCGCTCGCGTGGAATCCCCCACGTCTATCTGGGCTACCGCGTCGAGGGATGTGCGTCGCTCACGTACAAGTCGGCGTACCGGCCGCACGAGTTGCTCGTGGGACGCCCCGATCTCCACGACGAGCCCCTCTGGCTACCGGGCTGAACGTCACGATCTCGGGCTCGCGTCAGTACGTAAAAAATAGCCAGAGGGTCGGGTTGTGCTGGTGAAGCAGGGAATCGTCCTTTCGCCGCACGGTCGTCCCGACGTAACCCGCCTCGATACGAACCGCGCCCTGCGTGTACGCGAGACCAAGAAAGAGGCGGTTTTGGTCCAATCCGGACGGCGCGCCCCACGAAGTGTCGCCGACCGCGACGAACACCTCGTCCCACGAAGCCACGGCGAGCGGAGCGCCCGGCCACAAGGCTACGTTTGCGCGGGCGAGCATCCGCGCACGGAGGGCCGGGGTCTCGTCGTCCCGAAAGCGCTGCTCGAGCCTTGGGCGAAACTGGTAGGTGAGTTGCCCTTCGGAGCCGGCGAAGAGGGCCTGTTGCCACGCCCTGTGCTCGACGACGTCGCTCGTTTCGTCCGAGTCGGCGAAGGAGCCGACCCAGGCGTATCCCGCCCATAGACTGAAGCCAGGAGAGAAGCGGTAACCGAGCGCTGGCCTCAGAAGGGCGGTGGTGCCCGAAGGGCCGCGGCGAGCTTGCGCGTCGAGCCAAACGGACCACGGCGAGGCCGCGTCACGCGGGTCCTTCGCCGTCAAAAAGAGACCCGTCCAGAGCTGCGACTCGCGAGCTGCGGCGTACGAGCGGGCTGTCGAGAGCACGACGGCGAGCGCGAGCAAAGCCGAGGCGACGACGGGGACCCTCATCGGGTCACGGTAAGGCATTGCTTGCTCTTCTGGAACCCGCGTTCGTGACGGTTCACGTCGAACTTTTCCGCGACCCGACGCTTCGGGTACGAAGGGGCATGCGGACGACGGCCGGGCTCCTTCTGGTCTCCATTTGTGCATGCGGCGGGCGTGTGGCGTCGGAAGCTCGCCCCGCTGCGAAGCTCGTCGCGGAGCCCGCACCGGTCGTGGAGGTCGGGCTCGTCGACGCGTCACCTTTCGAGCTTCCGGATGCGGCAACGGCCGACACGGCCGACGCCGCGTCCACCGTGGTGGCCCGTGCCTGCCCCGAGGGCGAAGTGGAGGTACCCGCAACCGGTCCATCGGGCTTTCGCATGATGAAGGGACGGGAGGGCGCCCACAACGTGGTCCTCACCCATGCATTCTGCATGGATGCGAACGAAGTGACGGTCAAAGAGTACGCGTCCTGCGTGAACGCCAACGTCTGCAAGGAGCCATGGACGCACGACCCGTTCTCCATGTACCCGGGATTCCCCGACCATCCGGTGAACCTCGTGAACTGGCACAAGGCAAAGGACTACTGCGCTTGGGTGCAGAAGCGCTTGCCGACCGAAGCCGAGTGGGAATGGGCTGCAACGGGGCCCGAACAGTACAAATACCCTTGGGGCAACGCTCCCGAGCCTTCGTGCGATACCGTCGACTTCACCCGGTTCGGAGCGCCGAAGACGCAGGCCGGTGGCGACGTGGGCTGCCACGGCGGCGGTCCTTCGAAGGTCGGTACGCACCCCCTCGGCGATCGCCTGTGGCCGTCCGGGCACGTCCACGATCTCTCAGGAAACGTTTGGGAATGGGTGGAAGACTCGTACGCCCCGTTCGCGACGGCCGACGTGACCGACCCGCTCGTGCGAAACGAGACTCCGATGCACCCGCTGCGCGGAGGAGCGTGGAACCGCTCGTTCGGCGGCATGGTCGTCACGTACCGCGCTGCGGCTCAGTTCACGTACCAGGTCCCCGGAGTCGGTTTCCGCTGCGTCCGCGGTGCACCTCACCCAAGCCCGCCTCCGCGGCACGAGCACTTGGTTCCGGGCTGGAAGCCGCCGCCGAAGAAGTGACGTTCTTCGTCGATGCCGATGCGATCGGCGTCGTGCAAGCTCTCCTTTTGCGGATACCGTGGGCGCATGAGCGCCACGAAGCCCGCCACGCCGCGGCCCTCCGCGACCAAAAAGGACTCGCTGTCCGGCACCCTCGTCATCCTCGCCGCTCTGGTGCTCGGCGTGGTGCTCGGTGGCTTTTTTCCGCAGAGCAAATACCCGAACGTATTCGCGCTGTTCCAGTTCTTCTCGAAGGCGTTCATCGCGCTCATCAAGGGGCTCATCGTCCCTCTGTTGATGTCCACGATCATCGTCGGTGTCGCCCAGACCGGTGACATCAAGTCGGTCGGCCGCATGGGAGCGAAGTCGCTCTTTTACTTCGAGGTCGTCACGACTCTGGCGCTCGGGCTCGGGCTCGTCGTCGCGAACGTCTTCCAGCCCGGTCGGGGGCTTCCCATCGATCTCACCTCGCACGGCGCGGTCGACAAAGCGAAGGCGCAGTCCGGGTGGGATACTGCGATGCACCTCTTTCCGTCGAACCTGGCGAAGCACGCGGCGGAAGGGGACATCTTGCCCATCGTCGTGTTCTCGGTCCTGTTCGGGATCGCGCTGACGCAGCTCGGAGAGCGTGGAAAGCCACTTCTGCAGACGACCGAAATCGTGGCGCAGACCATGTTCAAATACACGGGCATGGTCATGAAGCTCACGCCGATCGGCGTGTTCGGAGCCATGGCCTACAACGTCTCGCACATGGCGTCGGGTCACAAGATGCCCGACGGTACCGAGATCGAAGGTTGGCCGGCGGTGATCTACCTCGTCGGCCGATACGCACGCGTCGTGGGCAGTCTCTATTTGTCCTTGGCCATACTCGTCGTCTTCGTGTTCGTGCCCATTCTGCTGCTCGTGCGCGTAAGCCCGCTGCGGTTCTTCAGGGCCATTCGCGAGCCCGTCCTCACGGCCTACACGACGGCCTCGAGCGAAGCGGCGCTCCCGAAGCTCCTCGAGGTGCTGGTGAAGTTCGGAGTGCCTCGGCGGGTCGCGAGCTTCGTGTTGCCTGCGGGCTATTCCTTCAATTTGGACGGCTCGACGCTCTATCTCGTACTGGCCAGTCTCACCATCGCGCAGGCGGCGGGCATCGAGATGCCGATTGGCAAGCAGATCTTCATGGTGTTGGCGTTCATGCTCACGTCGAAGGGGGTCGCTGGCGTGCCCCGCGCGACACTCGTGATCATCGCCGCCACGTGCGCGAGCTTCCAACTCCCGGGCGAGGCCGGAGTGGCGATGCTCCTGGCGGTCGACGAAATCATGGATATGGCCCGCTCGGCCACGAACGTGATGGGGAACGCCGTCGCGAGCGTGGTCGTCGCACGCTGGGAAGGCGTCCTTCGTGAGGAAGGCGAGGAAGAGCTCGAGCTTCTCCCTGTCGCAGTATCCGAACGGACCGAGTCCCCGGCGTCCGCCGAGCCCACGACGGATGCACCTTCACGCCAGTGACCACTCGGTGACCCGTCGACCTGGCCGTCAGCCTCGCGTGACGCTCGTAGGCTCGAAGTACGGGGTGCCTCCGGGGTCTGCCTCGCCCCGCTCGCCGCAGCAGGCCTTGTACTTCTTCGGGCTTCCGCAGACGCAAGGATCGTTGCGGCCGATTTTCTCGGGGACCTTGGCGACCACGGCGTTCGGATCGGCAAAAGCCCGGGGGCGCTTCTTTTCGCCCTCTCTCGCGTAGGCCTCGATTCGCTGCCCGAGCTCGACGAGCCTGTCTTTCGTGAACCACGCCCGCGCATCGTCCTCGATGGCTCGAGCCTTCGCGTAGTAGCGCTCTGCGTGGTCGGTCCTGTCGAGGTGGGCCACCGCGCGAAAGCCTTTGGGGACTTTCACGAGGGCGTTGCCCCCGACGAAACAATAGGTGCCGACGTCACGAGCCGTGCGCACCTCCCAAGCAATCTGGAACAGATGCTTCGCCAAGATCCACACGCCCGCGAACGCCCGCGCTTCGCCGACGTTGAACGTGGCGACGTACTCTGCTTCTTCGGCCTCCGGCAAGCCCTCGGGAACTCCGTACGGGAGCCCCATGGGAATGCCGTAGTTGACCGCGGTAGGGTCCCCACAGAGCGCGTGCAGGACTTCGTGGAGCATGCTGCCGACCAGCCGTCGGTAGATGCACTCCCCGAAGCGCACCGCGACGACCCTCGAGACCGTGTCGTTTCTGGCTTGTGCCGCGCGAAAGAGGGAATCGCCGTGGAGCTCGTAGTTGGGCACGTAGCCCATTCCGCGGAGCGCGTCGTCGAGCTTGTAGAGTGCACGTATGGCGCGAAGCCGCTCCACGACGGTGAGGGTCGTGTGGCAACCGCATGGGCATGGGCGCTGGTGGGAGAGGGCGTCGGCGAGGACGAGCATCGCTGGGGGATCCTACGGGCTCCGGGGAACGGACGAAAGGCCGCGAACATTTGTTCGAAACCGGCGAGCGCGTCGGGCGTAGTGTGTGGCGGCCCAGGAGGGCACTGCATGAACCGGACAGGTATTCGTCGACCCATGACTGCATCTCGACTCGGCACCATCGCGACGTTTGCCGCATTCGCGGGGGCTTCGCTCTCCCTTGCCGCCTGCGAAAAGAAGGAGGATCCGAAGGCTCTGGCTCCTGCCGCCTCGAGTCTCGCGCCTTCCGTCGCAGCCCCCACGAGCATGGTCGTGAAGCTGAAGATCGACGCCAAAGGCTCCGCCAAGATCGAGATGCCGGCTCCAAAGGAGCAGATCAAGGCTCAGACTTCGGTCGCGGCCGGGCACCTCGACGTGGACCTCATGGACCTCACTCAGACCCGCGGCGAGGTGAAAGTCGATCTGATGTCCCTCAAGACCAGTACCTTTGCGGACGCGGCGAAGGACGGCACCCAGACGATGCACGCGCTGACCTGGCTCGAGGTTGGCGATGCCGAGAAGAGCAAGCTGTCCGACGACGTTAAGGCTCAACACAAGTATGCCGTGTTTGCGATCCGCAGCATCGACGGCGTCGCGGAGAAGAATCTGACGAAGGTCGCGGCCGTCACCGAGGGCGGCATGGATGTTCGGTCGGTCGTGCTCGTGGCCCACGGTGAGCTCTTGCTTCACGGCCACAAGGTGAACAAGGACGTGCCGCTCACGGTAAAGATTTCCCATTCTGCTGGAGCCGCGGCCACGGACAAGCCAAAGTCGATCGCGATTGTCACAAAAGACCCACTCAAAGTGACACTCGCCGAGCATGAAGTTCGGCCGCGGGACGACGTTGGCAAAGTGGCCAAAGCGGCATTCTCGCTCATCGGCACGAAAGTTGCTGAGACCGCGTCGATTTCATTGGACTTTGTAGCCCTTCCCACTGAGTGATACGGAAAAGCCCCAAGACCCGAAGCCGCCGCAAGCGAAGCGGACATCCAATTCCCCGGAGAGACCCTCTCGAGCCTCGAAAGAGGCATGACGGTCATCGGTGAGAAGTACCTCTGGGGCAGAGCGCCCCGAACAACGAGCTCGTGCGGCGCACGGGCGTGAAAAGGAAGAATCGTCATGGCCAATCTTTCGTTCGAGAAAATCGTGGGCGCACTCGCCGTCATCGGCACCACCGTCATCGTCGCCGCTTGCGGCGAGGTGAAGCCCCCGGAAGTTCCCGCGGTCAACGCGACGGACGCGGTTCCGGGCGCTGCAGCTGCGGCGGACGGCGGCTCGTGCGGCGCGCACAAGAGCGGCGCTTCGTGCGGCGCGACCAAGGGCGGCGCGGCCTCCTGCGGCGCGGGCAAGAAGGACGAAGTCAAGGCTCCCGAGACCATCGCGGCCACCACCCCGGCGGCTCCCGCGGCGGCGACGCCCGCGACCCCGGACACCAAGGCGGCGGCTGCTGCCGCTCCGGCCGTGGATCCCAAGGCCGCGGCGAAGAAGCCCGACGCGAAGAAGGGTGGCGCCGGTTCGTGCGGCGCGGGCACCTGCGCCGCGAAGAAGAAGTGACTCGCGCGTCCCACCCGACGGACACGCTCCGTTCGGTGGGATGACCCCGGGGCGCCGTGCTTCGCTTCATGCGAGGTGCGGCGTTTTCGTTTTCGGTGACCTTGCACGTCGGCCTTCGAGGTCCGGCGAGCCTACGAGCTACGATGCGGAGCGCACCATGAAGGATCGCACGACCACGACATCCCCGACCGGAGTAGGTCTTGGCCTTCGCTGGGAGTTCATTTCCGAGCTGTGCGCGTCGCGGCCGGACTTGCCCTTTCTCGAGATCTCACCCGAGAACTACATCGGGCGTGGCGGGAGGTTTCGCGCGCTCCTTGGTGAAACGCGGGAGACGTATCCACTTTTGAGTCACGGGCTCTCGCTTTCCCTCGGCGGAGCCGATCCGTTCGATCCGGCGTTCTTGCGCAGTCTCCGGGCATTTTTGGACGAGATTCGCGCGCCATTTCACTCCGATCATCTCTGTTTTTCTTCGGTCTCCGGCAACGTGCTCCATGACCTGCTGCCCATTCCTTTCCACACGACCGAAGTGGCAAGAATTGCCGATCGCATCAAGCGCGTCTCGGACGCGATTGGCCGTCCGGTCGCCGTAGAGAACGTGAGCTATTACCTCCATCCAGGCGCAGCCGACATGGGCGAGGCCGAGTTCGTGGCGCGCGTGTGCGAAGCGGCCGACTGCAAGCTCATGCTGGACGTGAACAACGCGTACGTGAACGCCCAGAACTTCGGACACGACGTCCGCGACTGGCTCCGCACCGTTCCCCTCGACCGGGTCGTTCAAATGCACGTCGCAGGGCACGACTATTTCGACGAAAGCTCGTTCGAGGTCTCGGACGTGCAGGCGGCTGGGAAGGGGCGCCTCATCGTAGACACCCATGGCGCCGCCGTGTGCAAGGCCGTCTATGAGCTCCTCGAGGAGGTCATCGAAAAGACGGGCCCTGTGCCCGTCGTGCTCGAGCGCGACCAGTCGATACCCGAGCTGCCCGTGCTTCTCGACGAGGTCGCGCGGCTCGCCACCGTGTACGAGCGCGGTCTCGCACGGTACCAAAAGACCAACGTGGCCTCCCTTCCTCGCGTCGCGGCGGGGACACGATGAGCCTTCGCACAATGGCCCTCCATGCCGCCGTGCTGGAGGCCTGCTTCGGCGCGGAGGACACCGCACGCGCGGACTTGGCTCGACTCCTCGACCGCCACGACGTGCACCCTGCGGACCGTGAAGCGCTGCTCGCGTCGCCACGGCGGCTTTCGCTTTACCGAAAGCTCGTTCGGGGCAACGTCACCGCCGTCTGCGAGGCGATTCTGGAGCGAGGCCACGCGCATCTCCAGCATGTGGCCGAGGGCGCGTGGGATTCTGCGCTCGACGTGTACCTCGCGAACGGCGGGCCACGCACGCCGCACCTTCGTGACGTGCCAAGCGAGCTTTGTGCCGTGCTCCTTCCGAGACTCATGCAAGATGCACGTTGTCCCACGTACGTGGTCGAGCTCTTTCGTCTCGAGCTCGCGGAGTTTTTGCTCGGTGCGCAGGTCGACCTTGCCCCGCCCGTCGAAGTAACCGACATCGACGCTTCGAAGCCGGTCTTGCTCCGTGGGCCCCACGAGCGTCTTCGCACGATGCACGCCGTTCACGAGGCCACGAGCGATCCCACGGTCCCCGTCCACGAGCGCGAAACGAGGCTTTTTCTCTATCGAAATGCGCAGAACGACGTGTCGGTGGTCGTGCTCACACCGTGCGCCGACGAGCTTCTCGCGCGCCTGCTGAACGGAGCAACGCTTGGAGCGGCGATTGGTGAGGCCGCTGCGGTGCTTCGTGTGCCGGTTTCGGAAGGGCTTCTGACGGAGGTCGCAAAGTGGCTCGCCGACTTCGGCGAACGCGGCGTCCTCCTCGGTGCTCCGCTGCCGTAACCGAATGGCAAGAATGTGAGAAATCGTGCTACCGGTGCGCTCGTGAGCTGGCGTGGGTTTGCAAGTTCGGGCTTGGCGATCCTGGCCCTCGAGTCCTCGGCGTTCGCCCACGAGGTCCTTCCACCCGCGCCCACAGCCCATCCGGATGGAGTGTGGCCAGGGAACGTCGAGGCCCACGACGTGGTCGTTCCCGTGCTCCTCACGGTCGACGCCGAGGGCGTGGTTGCGTCCGTCGAGGTCGAGGTTTCGGTCTCCCACGAGCTGGATCACGCTGCAGTGGCCGCCGCCTCGCGCTTTCGGTTCTCGCCAGCGGTACGCGATGGAAAACCGGTTTCCTCGAAGATTCGTGACCACGTGCGTTTCCGCGGCGTTTTGGCTGCGGCGGCGCCACTCGAACCCGCCGCGCACGTGCATACCGAGCCGAGCCCTAGCCACACCCACGCCACAGCCGCAGCCCCGGTCGCGCCAAAAGTGGAGACCGTTCGCGTCGCGGGGCGAACCGCGCCGAGGTCGGCTTCGGAAGTGGTGCGTGGCAGGGACGTCCTCGGTGCGGCTCCCCACCGTACCGCAAGCGACCTCTTGAACGTCGTGCCGGGGATGTTTGTTACCCAGCACGGCGGCGAAGGCAAAGCCCACCAGATCTTCATGCGTGGGTTCGACGCGGTCCACGGCCAAGACGTCGAGCTTTGGGTCGGGGGCGTCCCCGTGAACGAAGTGTCGAACGTGCACGGTCAGGGGTACGCCGACCTGCATTTCACTCCGCCCGAAGTGGTCAAAGAAGTCGTGGCGCAGGGGGGAACGTACGATCCGCGCCAGGGGGACTTCGCCGTTGCGGGGTCCGTGCGCATGAAGCTCGGGTATGCCGAGCCTGGCGTTCATGCACGCGGAACGCTCGGCTCTTTCGGAACGCGGCGTCTCTTCTTGGTGTACCGACCGAAGGACGCTTCGGACGAGACCTTCGCGTCGTTCGAGGAATACGCGACCGATGGCTTCGGTCCGAACCGCGCGGCGCGCCGTGGCTCGTTGCTCGCCCAAGCCACGCACGACTTCGACAATGGGCTCTCCACGAGGCTTCTTTTTTCGACGTACGCGGGCCGTTTCGACTCGGCGGGGGTCGTGCCCCAGCGTGACGTGGAGGCGGGAAAGCTCGATCGTTACGCCACGCTGGATCCCAAACAAGGCGGCCGCTCGACGCGCACGCAGCTCTTGCTCGAGCTCCATCGGGACGGCACAGAAGGCCGCTTTCACGTCGCGCCGTTCGTCGTCGTCCGAGGCTTCTCGCTGCGGCAAAACTTCACGGGTTACCTCACCGATTCTTTGCGCGGCGGCAAAGACTCGCTCGACTCGGACAACACCGAGCAGCTCCAGGACTCGGTGATGTTCGGTGGTACGGCAGCGTACAAAAGGTCCCTCCCATTCCTCTCCAAAGACGACGCTCTCGAGGTCGGCGTGTACGCGCGTCATGATCGAATCGAGCAATCCCAGAAGCGTCTTCGCGAGGTAGACGACCGCGTGACCGAAACGCTCGTGGATGCGGACGTGCTCGCCACGGACATGGCCGCGTACGTCGACGAAGAGCTCCACGTCCACCCGAGGCTCGTGCTCCGCGGCGGCCTGCGGGTCGATGCTCTCGCGTACTCGACCGTGGACCGCAAATCGGAGCCGGGACCCTCCCGTTCGTCGCAGTCCGCGAACGTCGGAAAGAAGCTGACCGTCGATGCCTTCGTGGCGCGTGGCCTCCACGTGCTCGGGAGCTACGGCGACGGCTTTCGGTCGCCGCAAGCGCGAAGCCTCGCGAACGGACAGCTTGCGCCATTCACCACGGTGCGCAGCTTCGAGCTCGGTGCGCGGTACACCCTCGGAAGGGCCTTTGCGGCGTCGGCAGCGGTCTACACCACGAGCCTCTCGGACGACCTCGTGTTCGATCCCGCGACCGCACGAAACGAGCCCGTTCCCGGAACGCGTCGCGTGGGCGGGACCTTCGAGATGACCGCCCGTGCCGGCGACTTGCTGCTCCTCTCCAGCAGCGCGACCTACACGCGTGCATCGTTCACGGGATCCTCGGCCAACTACTCCGAGGGCGACCTTCTGCCCTACGTGCCACAGCTCGTCGTGCGCACCGATGCCAAGATCGAGAAAAAGCTTGGCTCCCTGTGGGCCCGTGACCTCGTCGGCCGCATCGGCGTCGGCCTCGATGGCGTGATTCGAAGACCGCTGCCCTACGGAGAATTCGGGCAAAATGTGCTCCTCACCGACGCGACCATTGGTGTCCGCCTCAAGGAAGTGGAGCTCTCGCTCGATGCCACGAACCTCCTCGGTCAGGCCTACTACGACGGTCAGTTCGTGTTTGCTTCGAACTTCTCGCGCAGTACGAGCCCGTCGCGCATTCCAGAACGCCACGTCACCACGGGCCCGCCACGAGCATTTTACGCGAGCCTGACTCTCCATCTCTGACGCACGGTCACTCGCAGCGAGGCGCGGGTGCGGCTTAGAGGAGCGGGGAGGCCAATCTCGCGGCCGACTCCACGAGGCGTACCGCGATCGACTCTTCGTGAAGCGTCCGCCTCTTCACCGGACTGGCACTCTCGAGGTCCAATGCGAACCGGTCGGCCAGCGCCGTCGCCTGGTCCCTTCCGTAGAGGACGGCGAGGACCTCGAAGTTCAGTCGGAAGCTCCGGTTGTCGAAGTTGGCCGTGCCGATGGCCGCGACGTCGTCGACGACCAGGAGCTTTGCATGCAACATGCATGGATTGTAGGTGTAGATTCGACACCCCGCATCCATGAGCTCCTCGAAGTAGCTTCGGGCCGCGGCAGCCACGAGCTTCGAGTCGCCGCCTTTCGGGACGAGGATTTCGACCCTGACACCACGAAGCGCAGCGGTCTTTAGGGCGAAGAGGGTCGAGCCGTCGGGGACGAGGTAAGGCGTCGTCAAGAGAACGCGCTCTTGAGCCGTTGCGATGGCCGAGAAGAAGAACGTGTGGATGGGAAAGACCTCACGGTCGGGGCCGGACCGTAGGATTTGCACGAGCTCGGTGCCCTGCGCGACCTCGGGAAAGTACTGCGGCGTCGTGGGCGAGTCGCCTTCGGAGTAGACCCAGTTCTCCAGGAACGTGCGCTGCAGATCGGCGACGACATGCCCTTCGAGCTCGACGTGCGAGTCTCGCCATGCCGCGCCGCCCGAGTCTCTCCGCGAGTGGCACGACGACCAGTTCATTCCACCCGTGAACCCGAGCGTGCCGTCGACCACGACGATCTTGCGATGCGTGCGAAAGTTGAAGAACCTGGTCCAACGCAGGCCAAGACGGGGGGGCTGGAAGCGCCGAAAAAGACCTCCTTCACGCGTGAGGCTCGAAAAGAAGGCGTCTCCGGCGTCGGGAGAGCCGACGGCATCCACGAGCACTCGAACTTCGACTCCGCGGCGCCTCGCACGAAGGAGCGCCTCCCGAAGACGTACTCCCTGGGTGTCGCTTTCGTAGATGTAGTACTCGACGTGCACGTGGTGACGCGCGCTCTCCACGGCGTCGACGATGCGGTCGTATGCGGCGTCACCGTCGTGATGGACCACGAGCCGGGTCGCCGTCGATACGTGTGTATGCTGCAAACGCTCGCCGATGTGCGCAAGTCGGCTTGCTGCGCCCTCGGGCATGCGCTCACGAAGGTCGGAGAGGGCCCGCGTCACGCCGAGGCGCTTGTCTTTGTATTTGAGCTTTCGGCGTTTCAGTCTGCGCGGGCCAAGGAGCAGGTAGAGCGGGATCCCGAAAAAGGGGAGAAAGATAAGCCCCAGAACCCAGGCCAGCGTGGCCACCGGAGGCCTTCGCTCGAGCAGGATGAATCCTACGAGAACCACGATCCAGGCGGTCTCGCCGACGGCGAGAATCGACTTCCAAGGAAGCTCGCCAGGATGCATGCCAGCGAGCCTACACGTTCCAGCCTATCTTTCGGACGACAAGAGGTCGCGCGCCTCCGCCACGGCGAGGAGGACCTCACCGAGCATGCGCCCACGGTCTTCGATGTTCTCCTTGGTCAGCACGGCGAAGAGAGTGCGAGCGACCGTCTTTCCCATCGCTTTGGCGTCCGCGTCCGAGAACGCCCACGCGCGAAGCTTCGGATCGAGCCGTGCCAGTCTCGTGAAGAAGCGCACCGCGAAGGCATTTTCGTCGAGCGGCATCCGGCGCTTCTGGAACACGCCGACGGCGGCGGGGTCCTTCGTGTGCGTGAAGAAGCCGCCGTGCTCGTCGTCCCACATCGTTCGCAAAAGTGCGTCGCGAACGAGAAGGGCCCCGGACAGGAGTGTCGGGTCCTTCGTCCGCTCGTAGAGGCGAACGAGCGCCAAACCAAAGATTGCGGCATCGGCCAGGTGAAAGAGAGCGGGGTCTTTCGAGGCTTCGTGTGCGAGCCCCTTTTGAGACTGGTGTGTCGCCAGGATCTTTTTCGCCGTGGCGAGCGCTTCCGCCGTGGCCACGGGATCGCCCGTGCACTCGGAATACGTGACGAGCGCGGCAATCGCGAGGCCGTTTTCTCGTGGGTAAGCTCGCCGTTCGACCCGTGGCTCGCCCAATGCCCGGCGTCCGCGATCGTCGAGCGCATGGAACGCGTGGCCGGTCATGTAGGGCTTGCCCGAATCGTGCGCGTTGAGATCGGCGTCCTGCGTCGCACCGAAGAGGTCGTTTTCGCGAAGGTGCGACGTGATGTAGCCCTTCAGCGCCCGAGCGCGCGACAGGGCCGTCGGATCCTTCGTGAGGGCATAGAGCTCAGCGTAGTTTTCGATCGCCGGAGCTTGAAACGTCATGAGCTTTTCGTAGTGGGGGCGCTCCCACGTTGCGCCGTCGGAGTATTGGTAGATCCCACCCCACACGGGATCGATGAGCTTGGCTTGTTTTTCCAGGGTGAAAGTGACGCGCGAGCGGTCCTTGGACCGGGCGTCTTCGGCAATCTTCGGATCGCGCGCACGGCGGAGGAGGTAGGCGTTGTTCCAGCCAAGCGGGGCTTTCTGGAACGTCCCGAAACCGCCTTCCTTTTCGTCGTAGAAGCCCTCCATGCGGAGGCGTAGCTCGTCTTCGTAACGTCCGAGCTCGGTCGCGGTGGTTTCGCCGTTGCCGTCTCTCGGGACGGCGACCCGGTTCTCTTGCGATCCCTCGACTTTGGATGGCTCGCGCGCCTCGTCGAGGATCGCGAGCAAACGATCGGGCGGCAGGTAGCCTCGGTAGGCGCCGAGCTCGCGGCCCGATGCATCGAAGAGAATGGTCGCAGGCCAGCCGTAGTCGGCGTAGCGCTCCTGAATGTCGGGCCTTTCGTCGATGTCGACGCGGGCGGACACGAAGCCCTTTTCGAGGGCCGCTTTCACGCGAGCATCGGCGTACGTTTGGGCATCCATCACGTGGCACCAGTGGCACCACTCGGCGGCGCCATCGAGCAGCACGAGCTTTCCTTCGCGCGCCGCGCGGTCGAAGGCGGCCTTGTCGAATGGCACGAACGCCACGCCCCCGGCCTTCGGTGCGCCCGAGGGCGAGGGCGAGGATGCGTGACTCGTGCCGGGGCGGGGAGGGGACGCGACCACACGCTGTGGAGCGCATGCCGAGACCCCCAGGAAGACGAGGGGAAGCAGAAGACGCGCATGCCCCACGTTTTTTCCGGACGTTCCGTTGCGCATGGTCCGAGAATACGCGCCGAGCCACGTATCGGTTCGCCACGACGGAGCTTTCCGTTCTCTCGCCCAGCCGTCGGGGCTCTGGAGCACCAACGGGGCTCCTTTAGAGCAGTCTTCGGTAGTCGACGGCGCGTACTTCTCTTGGCGAGATCCTGTAGTCGACCGTGCGCCGTTCTCCCACCGCTTCGCCGCCGATTTGGAGCGGCAAAGGGCGAGAAAACGTCATGCGGACGTGGGTGGAGAACCAGTCGTGCATGCCGTCGAGCGGGTGCTGTCCGTTCCAAAGGCGCGGGATGTCGCGAATCGCGCGCATCGGCGTTTGGTCGTAGACACGGACGTTCACGAAACCAAGCATTCGCTCGGCGTGGGGATACGCGCGGAATCGGTATCCGAACTCCGGACAGGTTGCGCAGCCGGCCACGCTCGCAGGCCCGTCGTAGAGTATCGTGCCTCGCCCCGCCCCGGGAATGCGAACCGGGGTGCCGTCGGCGTCCAGCGCGAACGCTTCGTCCGACAGGTTCTCGATCAGGACGTCGGGTCGGCCATGCAAGATCGTCTTGGGCGCGGTTCGGAAGAGCGTTGCCGAGAGGTACCCCCACACGCTCTTCGCGAGGCGACCCGATGGCGACTGTTCGAGCTGCCTACGGTAGTCGTCGAGGACCTGGGCGTCCCAACCACAGCCCGCGAAAAACGTGAGCTTTCCGTCGCACACAAAGACCCGCGTCGTCCGAGTTGGGAGCGGGCCGTGGGTTCGCGCCAGGGCCTGCACGCACGCGTCGAGCTTGCGAGCGCCGAGCGAGTGCGCCCAGGCGTTGCCCGTTCCGAGAGGCAGGACGCCCACGGGCGGCAACGGTGCGTCTCCCGGAAAGACGGAGTCGAGCGCCGTGAGGAGAGTCACCGCCGTTCCGTCACCACCTGCGGAGAAGATCGCGCGTACGTCGTGCAGGCTCGCGAGCCAGCCTCGAACTTCGGCGACGCTCTTCGTGAGGCGCACCGACGCACCCGGGAGAAGCCGCGCTATTTGGACCGCGATTCGTCGCCCGCCGCGCTTCGCGTTCGCGTTCACGAGGATCGCGAGGCCGGTGCCGGCAATGGGGGTCGTGGTGCGTGGCGCCGGTCGCTGGCTGGGATCGGCGGCGGTGGTGGTCATGGATAGGCGCTCGAGATCGCCTCGCGCACGGCAAGCATCACGGCGTCACGGCTGCCTTTGGAGGAATCGATTGGTGGGTGGAAGGTCAACGTGACGAGTGCGTTTGGCGAGGTGAGCGCCGCTTGGGAGGGGAGCGCGTCGCGAGTGCCCGAGATCGTCACGGGCAGAATGCGGAGCGCGAGATCTGCTGCGAGCACGAAGCCACCTTTCTTGAATGGCCCGATCCGCCCGTCGAGGGTTCGTGTGCCTTCTGGAGCGATCCAAATGTGGGTCCCCCCCCGGAGCATCGGTTTCGCCTCTTCCAGGCTACGTATCGCGCTCTCCCGGTTCGTGCGGTCCACGCAAATGAAGCCGGCTTCGCGCATCGCGGTCCCGAAAACGGGCACGCGAAACAGCTCGTGCTTGGCCACCATCCGCAGATTCTTGCCGAGCACGTGGAAGAGGACGGGGACGTCGTAGTGCGACTGGTGGTTCGACATCACCACGTACGTCTCACCCGGAACGACGTGCTCGCGCCCGCGCACGTCGAGGCGCATGCCCGTTTGCTCCACGATGCGGGCCGACCAGCGCTCGATCCGCGCGTCGCACCGCGCCTTGCTCGTCCGCCCTAGAGTCGCATCGACCACGGTCGGGGCGCTGATGGCCAGCGTCTCGTACACACTCATCAGGGTGAGGCGGAGTGAGCGAGCCACGCGTGAATCGCTGGTACGTAGCACGACTTTCGCTCCGCGAACCTCGATCGACCACTCGTGCCCGCGCATTTTCAGTGGAGGGCGCCAAATCTGCGCGCCGAAGCCCAGGCAAACCCCCACCGAGGTGCGCCAGAGGACGATCGGTACCGCTTGACGCGAAGTCCATTGAATCCCGGCATGCTGGCCTTTACCATCGTGGCTCGACCGCCGGTTCGTGGGGGAAATCTTGAACGATG
>JAYUKI010000271.1:0-5039 GCA_043764595.1 Myxococcales bacterium
CGACCGCCCTTCGGAGCGCGACCGCTCCACGTAGCCAAGCTCGAAGAGGACGGGGACATGTGGTTCGTCACCGGCCTCGACACCCAGGTCATCGGCGACCTCCGCAGCGCGGACGGCGCGTTCATCACCGCCCACGAAGGCTCGCGCTGGATCCATCTCTCGGGCCGCGCCGAAATCGTGCTCGATCTTGTCCGCACTCGCGAGCTCTGGAGCACCGCGCTCAACGTCCAGTTTCCCGCAGGAGCCATGGACCCGAACGTCGTCCTCATTCGCTTCCGCCCGGAGCACGCCGAGTATTGGGATACCTCGGGAATCAAGGGCATCAAGTATTTCTTCGAGGCCGCGAAGGCGCTCGCGCGGGGAACGACCCCCGCCATCGTGAAGGGCAGCCACGGCGAAGTCGGCCCCATTCCGCTCGACGGCGTAGCCCCCGCACGCTGACTCGACTCAGGCTCAGAGCTCTTGGGACGTGGTGCATCCTGCACCCGTCACCTTGAGCGTGCGTCCTTCGACCGTGATCTTCGGCGCTTTGCCGTCGTCGGTCACGGCAACGCTTGCGAGCACCTGCTTCTTCGCGATGTCGAAAACGACCACGACGATTTCAGGATCGGCCGTTCCGCAAGCCGACGAGACCGGCATGGCACCGTCCGAACAATCGGTGAGCTCGCCACCATCCGCTTCGCAAACGGGAACGCGCATTCCAGAAGCGTGCTCGAGACGCACGATGCGAAGCCCGGAGGACTCGGTCACCGTGGCCTTCACGTCGCCGCCGCACGGCATATCGTAGTACGTCGACATCGTCTCGACATCGACGAGCATGCCTTCGGGGACCTTCACGTACGAGTGAAGCTCCCAGATGCTGTCGTCCTCGGGCGAGAAGCTCACGATGCTGCCTTCCGCTTCTTTGGGCACGCGCGACGACAGCGCCGTCTTCGCCTCGGCGTCCGAGGCGACCTTGGCCGTGCCTTTGGCCTCCGTGCGGAGCGCCTCGAACATCGCGAGCCAGTCTTTGACCACCTTGACGCGCCCAGGCGCCGTGCTGATCTGAGCCGCGCAGCGCTGGGTTCCGGCCTTGGAAGCTGCGGCTTTGGTAGGCACGAGCGAGTTCGACCTCACGAACGAAGCTTTGGCCTCTTCGGTGTGACCGAGCTTCTCCGCGACGAGACCGTGGTTGTAGTGGATCTGCCCGAGGAGCTTCGCGTCCTTGGTGGCCGACTCGGCTTCACGGAGGTCCTTGCGCGCGTCTTCGAGCTTTCCCGCGAGAAGCTTCGCGTAGCCCCGCTCGGAGAGGGCGCGGGCGTCGCCAGGAAGCGCTTTCAGTGCGCCATCGAAGGCAGCTATGGCCGCGTCGTAGTTCTTCGCCAGCGTCTCGCTCCGGCCTTTCTTCAGGCCGTCCGCGTAAGCTTTCCCCGTCGCCTTGTCGATGACGGTCTTTTCCTTCGACGGCTTCGGCGGAGCCTTCTTTTCGGCCACGAAACCCAGCGGCGCCGCGCTTTGGGCGACGGTGGCGGTCGTGGGGGTCGCGGGAGCCGACGGCGCGGGATGGGCCGGACTGGACTCGGGCTTGGAGCACGCCACCATACCGACCACGCCGAGCGAAACGAACACCACGGACCGAAGAATCTGCATGGGGCCAGGCTTTCACAAAAGCCCTTTTTTGCGGTGCGAAATGCGACCCACGCTCACACGAGCGAGCGTCGACGGACCGCGCGCAACCATGCGTCGAGCTCGGCTTCGTTCGGTGCTTCTTCGGGGAGTGGGCTCGACGCGCGTGCTTCGTCGAGCCGCTCGAGCAACGCATCGACGCGCGGTCGCCAAGCTGCGATCGTGTCGCTCGAGAGCGGCACTTTCTCGCCGGCTCGCTTTTGGGCCACGAGCTCCTGAGTGTCCGCGAATCCGTAGAGCCCGGCCGTCACTCCGAGGTCGGCTTCGACCGATCCCGTGACGAGCGCATGAAGGCCCGTGAGCGCCGTGCGAAGGACGTACAAAAGCTTCTTCGCCGTGGGCTCTTTTTCGAGGAGCTTCAGCTGCGAGAACGAAAACCCTCGGTAGTGGGCGTGAAGCTTTCGGCTGAGCGAGCGCGCGACGAGAGGTCGCAGCTCGTCCAAGATCGGCGAGACCACGACCTGCGTCCGTCCGAGCACGCGCTCGATGAAGTTGCCGTTTCCCGCCAAAATTCCCGCGAGCGCGTGCCCGAGCTCGTTCGAGGTGTAGTCGATCTCCACGCCGTCCACGATCTCGGCACGGTCCGCCGTGGGCTTCGGCGCGTGCAACCCGAGCAGGCTCGCGGTGTCGGCGAGGTGAATCGCTTTGAGGTCGAGATCGCTGTCCGGAGACGGAAATCCGTAGGCGTGAGCGCCACTCAACAGCACCACGACGTGCGCGCGCGAGGCCGAGAGCTCTTCGAGCACACGGACGGCGACAGCGGTTTCTCGCTCGGACACGAGGGACTCGAAACACGATCGAACGATGGCGCTCATGGCCGAAACATCGTAGCCCGCCGTGCGTCCGCGTTCATGCCTTACCCGTCGCTCACTCGGCCCACGAGATGGGCGGGGGCGGCGGAGCATCGGCCCCGAAAGGCCCTTTTTCGTTCGTCACGAAGCGTCGCGCGAGCTCGCTCGACACGCGTCGAACGAGGGCGTCGGCGCGCACGATGTCCGCGCGCTCGGGGAGCTTCGACGCGACCTTCGCGGCTTCGAGCTCGGGCACGAGCGACTCGGCCTCGGCAAGCACTTCGTCGAGAGGCACTTCGCCGCGCTTGATGGAAAGGAGCCGCTCGCGAAAGGTCCCCGTCGCCTCGAACGTCGGTGCTCCATCGCGAAGCCACGACGTCGCCAGGGCCAGCAAGCGTACGAGGTTGTAGGCGTTCTTCGGGCGAAGCTCGCGCGAGAGCTCGAGCTCGGCCGCTCCGCCCCGGGCGAAGGCTCCAAGTGCGACGAACGTCGACTCGGTGAGCAAGCCTTGGTCGAAGAGCGATCGGTAAAGCTGCTTTACGTATTCCTTGGCTTGGTGGATTCCGTCCGCGCGCGTGGGTGCGGCGCGTGGCGAGCGTTCGGCAAGCCGCTCGGCCACGCCATCGAGGTCGAGACCTTCTTCGGCGCGAAGCCACTCGAGCACCAGCGTGCGGTGCTCGGCGAGGCGCATGCCCTGTCCGAGGCGCCTCAGTTGACCGAGAGCGTAGCGCCCGAAGGTGCCGTGGATCTCGCGCGACACGAACGCATCACGCTCGGCGAGCATCCACTCCCCGATCGGATCGAGCGCACGCGCGTTCGGCAAAAAGAGCATCTCGAGGGTGTTCGGATCGGCACGGAGGGCCTGGGAAATGGCTTTCCTGGCGTTCCAATAGGTCGCGCTTCCGTCTTCGCTCACGAGGTCTTCGGGCGGCTCGACGAGCCCGGTGGTCCACACGAACGGAAGCCCGAACACGCCACGCACGTCGGTGTCCGAAGAAGCCTCGGCGAGCCCCCACGCCCGCGAGCCCACGGTGCTCTCGAGCACCACGCACGGCCGCAGTGCATTCCACGCGTCGGCCCGTCGCGTCGCGTAGAGCGCTTGCCCCACGCGCCGAGGCACGAGCTCGTCGCGGGCGTAGCGAACCACGCCGACGCCCACGATGGTGACGTCGAGGGCGTCGCCCACGAGCTTCGTGACTCGACCGACCGAACCTTGCGGCACGCGACGCTCGCCGAGCACGCGCTCGACACGGGTCACGACCTCGGTGCCATGAGGCAACGCCACGGCGTGAGAATCGAGGTGCGACAGCGATCGAAGACGTGGAGAGCTCATGACGAGACGAGCTTAGACGCCCACTCGCCCTCTGCACGAGGCACGCGATACGCGACGCACAAAAAGCGACAGGGAGCAGCCATGTGGCCTGCTCCCCGTGCTTCGAGCTAGCGAGCTAGCGGTGACCGTTCAGCCGCGCTGAGCGAGCGGAACGAAGTCACGCGCCGTCGCGCCGGTGTAGATCTGACGGGGACGACCGATCTTGGTCGACGTGTCCTCCATCATCTCTTTCCAGTGGGAGACCCAGCCGGGGAGGCGTCCGAGAGCGAACAGAACGGTGAACATGTTCGTCGGGAAGCCAAGGGCGCGGTAGATGATGCCCGAGTAGAAGTCGACGTTCGGGTAGAGCTTCCGCTCGACGAAGTACGGATCCTGGAGGGCGGCTTCTTCGAGCTCTTTGGCGATGTGGAGGAGCGGGTCCTCGATGCCGAGCTTCTCGAGGACCTTGTCTGCGGCGGCCTTGATGATCTTCGCGCGGGGGTCGAAGTTCTTGTAGACGCGGTGACCGAAGCCCATGAGGCGGAAGTTCGAGGTCTTGTCCTTCGCGAGGGCCACGTACTTCTTCACGTCGCCGCCGTCCTTCTGGATGGCTTCGAGCATCTCGATGACTTCCTGGTTCGCGCCGCCGTGCAGCGGGCCCCAGAGCGCCAAGATGCCAGCGGCCATGCTCGCGAAGATGTTCGCACGCGAGCTGCCGACGAGGCGCACGGTCGACGTCGAGCAGTTCTGCTCGTGGTCGGCGTGGAGGATGAGAAGAAGGTTCATGACCTTCTCGGTCTCGGGGTCGACCGTGTACGGCTCCGCCGGGACGCTGAACATCATGTTGAGGAAGTTCGCGCAGTATTTGAGGTCGTTGCGCGGATAGACGAACGGCTGCCCGATCGACTTCTTGTAGGCGAACGCCGCAATGGTGCGGATCTTCGAGATGAGGCGCGCGTAGGTGACCTCGAGCTGCTCTTTGTTCGAGAAATCGACCTCTTCGGGGTAGTAGGTCGAGAGCGAGCACACCATCGCGGACAGCACGGCCATCGGATGGGCCGTCGACGGGAAGCCGTCGAAGAAGTGCTTCATGTCCTCGTGGATGAGCGAGTGCCGCGTGAGCAGGTTGCGCCAACGCGTCAGCTCTTTTTCGTTCGGGAGCTCACCGAAGATGAGGAGATACGCGACCTCGATGAACTCGCAATGCTCGGCGAGCTGTTCGATCGGGTATCCGCGGTACCGGAGGATGCCTTGCTCGCCATCGAGGAAGG
>JAYUKI010000272.1:0-5037 GCA_043764595.1 Myxococcales bacterium
GCCGAAATCGTGTTCGGCGATGCGTTGCGCTCGGAGCGCAAGTACGACACGAACGCCGCGATCGCCTTTTCGAAGTCCACGACGCCATCGTAGTTTACCCCCGGCAAAGGTGCGAATTCGTCGCGAGACGAAGCACGGCGGGAAGAATGCGCTCCGGCCACGGGCTGGTTACGATGGCGGTTCTTCCTTGGACACTCCCCTTCCCAACGCTCGGCCTCGCCCACCTCGCAAGATGCACTTCGTGCGGCGCACGTGGAAGAAGTCGCGCCGCATCGGCAAGCGCTTGTGGCATCGGGCCAAGACCGAGCGTGCCTCTCCGAAAGAGGTCGGCCAGGCTGTCTTTCTCGGGGTGTTCGCGGGCTGCTCCCCCGCGCTCGGAGCCCACGGGTGGCTCGCGATCGGCCTCGCCACGGTGTTTCGGCGCAATCGGCTCTACGCGCTGCTCGGCTCGCGCGTCTCGAACTTCGTCGTGTTGCCGTTCATCGTCCTGGCCGAGGTCCAGGCCTCGCGCTACCTGCGCACCGGGAGCTTCGCGCAGCTGTCGCGCGAGCACGTCCTCGACGAAGCCCCTGGCCTACTTCTGGATTGGGGCCTCGGCTCGCTTTTGGTCGGCGCGGGCCTCGGCCTCGTTCTGGGCCTTTTGGCGTACGCGTGGTCGTCCCGAAAAGCCGCTCGGCTCCTCGGTTCGCGGAAAGCTGTGTGACCTCTGGGCTTCGCGCCTTGCTCGAGCGACGGGCCGGCAGGAAATCCAGGCTGCGGCGCGAGTCAGACGGGTGAGGCGGCGCAGGCGGCTTCGACCTCGGCCACGGTCTTGGGGATCGCTGCGGTGAGGTTTTCGTGGCCGGCTTCGGTCACCAGGATGTCGTCTTCGATGCGCACGCCGATGCCACGCCACTCGGCCGCGACGGTCTCGTCGCTCGCGGAGATGTAGATGCCTGGCTCGATCGTGAGCACCATCCCGGGACGAAGGGGCCGCGGCGTCTTCGCGTGGTGGTAACGCCCGACATCGTGGACGTCCATGCCGAGCCAGTGACTGGTCTTGTGCATGTAAAAGCGCTTGTATTTGGTCTTCTCGAGGACCTCCGCGACAGGACCTTCCAGGAGCCCGAGCTCGACGAGACCCGTGGCGATGACCTGGACGCAGGCCGCGTGCACGGCGTCGAGCGTGCTGCCGGGTTTCGTGGCGGCAAGTCCCGCAAGCTGCGCCGCAAGCACGAGCTCGTAGATCTTGCGCTGAGGCTCGGTAAACTTCCCCGAGATCGGGAACGTGCGCGTGACGTCGCTCGCGTAGTAGCCGAGCTCGCAGCCCGCATCGATGAGCAGGAGCTCGCCTTCGTTCATCTTTCGGTCGTTCGACCGGTAATGAAGGACCGTCGCGTTCGGTCCGGAGCCGACGATGCTGCCGTAGGCCGGGCGCTCGGAGCCGTTCTTCCGAAACGTGTCGAGCAAGATCGCTTCGATCTCGTACTCGTGCATGCCAGGGCGTGTCGCCGCCATGCACTTCGTGTGCGCCATGGCCGTAATTTCGGCCGCGCGGCGCATGCACCCGAGCCCCTCTTCGTCTTTGAAGAGGCGCATTTCGTGCACGATCGTGCCCGGATCCACGATCTCGGTGGGGTATCCGTGACCGAGCTTGGCCCGGGCGCGGGCGCGGTCCTGCGCGGCGAACATCTTGTCGTCGAACGCACGATCTCGACCCGGCCGGTAATAGAGCGCCGTCTTGTCCTCGAGGAGCTTCGGAAGCTCCACGGAAAGCTCGGCGATCGGGAACGCCTTGTCGGCGCGAAAGTCGCTCGCGGCCCCCTCGACCCCCGCGCGCGGGCCGTCCCACACTTCGCGTTCGGGATCCCGTGGGCGCACGAAGAGGGTCATGCGCGGCGTTCCGTCCTCGTCCGACGAGAGCACGAGCACGCTCTCGGGCTCGGCAAAGCCGGTCAGGTAGTGAATGTCCGAGTCCTGGCGGTAGTCGTGCTCGACGTCGTTGTTCCGGATCCACACGGGAGTGGCGGGAAACACGGCCACCGAGGCCGGCTCGCGCTCGCGCATGGATCGCACGAATGCGGCGCGACGGGTCTTGTAGAGCTCACGCTTCGTGGATTCGCCGGTCTCAGTCATCGTCGGGGAGGCTCCTCCCTCGCTTTTGCCACGCCCAGCGAGGTTCCACAACGCGCTTTCGGCCCCCTTCCGCCTGAGGTTTTCGCGCAGGCCGCCCCATCCGCCCGAATAGTTGGCCCCAAAGCCCCAGACCCCCAAAATTCGCCCCATGACGACCATGCACGACCGACGGCAGCAGCGCAGCGACGATCCCCTGGTGGCGCTCCACTACCAGCTCACCTCTGCCCGGGCGCGCGAGAACCTCGACGCGGTCGTGCTCGCCGATGGCTCGGGAATCGTCGTGGCCGGCGCGGGCTCGTGGGCGATGTGCGAAGAAATCGCCGCGTACGCGCCGCTCCTCGCCGAAAAGGACCCTGCCCCGATTTCGGCGCGCATCTCGGCGCTGCGGGACGCCGTGCTCGTCCAGCCGCTCGCCTATTCGAACGGCCCTGTGTTTCTCTGCGCTCGCGGCTCGGCCTCCGAAGAGAGCCTCGCTCTCACGGCCGAAGGCGTGGTTCGCATCCTTCGCGCGGCGTGACGACCGGCTTCGAGGCGGTCCTGGTCTTTCCAGATCGCGACCGAGCCCGTACCTTGTCTCGAGCTGCGTTTCGATGCGACACGTGACCGCGAGCCGAATGCGATGAGCGATTCCGACGACGACAGCAAAAAGAGCCGCTTCGACAGCGTCCTCCCCGACATCTTCAAGCGCGCGGTGGAGCGTGGAAAAGAGCGCGCGCAAGAGGCTCCGGAGAACCTGCGCAACTTCGTCGGCGACAAAATCCCGAAGGAAGTGTCGTCGTACGTCTTTCACCAGGTCGACGAGACGAAGAACGGCCTCTTGAAGGTCTTTGCCGGAGAAGTCCGCAATTTCCTCGAGGCCACGAACCTCTCGAGCGAGCTCCGGAAGCTTCTCACCACGGTCAAATTCGAGATTCACACGACGATTCGCTTCTCTCCGAACGACGACCGGCCGAAGGCCAAAGGCAAAAGCGCGGACGACTCCGCGCCGCGGGACGGCGACACGAGCGACCTCAAAGACTCCGACCCTGCTCCTTCCGAACGTGAGAGCGACGATCCACCTAGCGAGCCGTCGACCCCCGACGACGACGACGACGGCGGTCTGCAGATCGACCTCCGCTCGGGGGAGCTTCCGAAGATTCGACGTCGCTGAGCCTTGCCGTTTTGCCGGACGCCCGAAGGTTTGCGCGCAAGAGTGACTCAGGAAGAGCGCGAGCTGGCCAGGAGTGTGCTACAGAGGCGTTCGCGAAATGACGAAGTCTCTAAAGACGGGCGGGGAAGTCGACAGCTACTGCACCAAGTGCAAAATGGTCCTCAATCATCGCATCATTGCGATGATGGGGAATATGCCGGTCCGGGTCGAGTGCTCGACCTGCAACTCGCATCACAACTATCGTCCGCGTATGCCGGGCGAAAAGGCGGTGAAAGAGCGCGGAGTGACCGAGGCCCGTCCCAAGACGGCGAGCCGCTCGAGCTCGGGAAGGCCCGCAGGTGGCGTTCGCGCTGCGGCGGTTCGTGCCGAGGAAGAGCGCGTAGGCCGCGAGCGTTTCTGGGAGAAGGCCGTCAGTGGCAAGACCCCAGGAGAGTTCCGTGCCTACCGCGTCACCGAGACCTTTACGGAGGGTGAGCTCATTCGCCACTCGAAGTTCGGCGACGGAATCGTCACGCGCATCCTCGATGCCCGCAAGGTCGAGATTCTCTTCCGCGAGGAGCCCAAGACTCTCGCGCAAGGCCTCGAGTAGCCGTTTCGGTCCGCCGTGAAAGGCGCGACCCAAAGGCTCGCGACGTGTTTCCGAGGCCCCCTTACGGGCTCTCCTCGAAAGTCCGCGTCGCGTCTCTGCTTGCGGATATTCGAAGCGCACGCGCGCTCGGTCGGCTTCGTGCTTGCTTCGGCCAGCATGTTTATCCCGTTTGCGCGGGATGGCCTCGCCGAGGACGCCAAAGAACCGACGCTCGGCCTGCCCGAGGACGGTCACATTGGCGCATTTTTGGTCGCCGGGCCCTACGAGGCGAAGGTCGATGGCCGCCCGAAGGCCGAGCCGAAGAGCCCTCCTCTGCGGCTCGCGCTCGGCGATAGACCCGAGGGCATGCCAGCGCCCTCCGATGGCGTCCTCCGAGGGTTCGGCTGCGCGGGCACGGCCCCCGAGCCTTGTGCGCGACGAACCTCGGTCGAGCTCACACACGGCGGCTTCGTCGATCTTCGCGAGCGTCTGGCCCCACGCGGCGAGGCCCTCGCCTACGCGAGCTTCGTCGTGCTCGTCGAACGCAGGGTTCAAGGGTTCCTGCTGCTCGGCGCGGACGACGGCGTGCGTGTCTCGCTGGACGGAAAGACGCTCTTTTCCCGCGACGAATCGCGTCCCCCTCGCGACGACGACGACGCTTTGCCCGTGGATCTTTCCCCGGGCCGGCACACGTTCACCCTCGAGCTCCACCAGCACGACGGCCCTTGGCAGGTTCGGGCGCGCCTCGTCGACGACGCTCTCCTCCGTCCCTCCGGCGTGGTCCTCGAGGTGCCCGGCGGTGCACCCACGCTCGCGAGCATGAAGCCCGCCCAGATGAGGCTCGCGCGCACCCTCGACGCGTCCGGGCTCGCGTTTGCTCCGACTCTTACCGTCTCGTTCCCCGAGGGTCTCCCCGAGAGCGAGCGTGGGCGTGCTCGCGTCCGTGCGCGGCTCGTTCGCGGGGCGGCGCTCTACGATCTCGACGCGGGCCTGGCGTCGCCGACGGGCACCACGCGCATCGCTCTGCCTCCCCTCCCCTTGGCCAACCTCGACGGCGCCAAGCTCGAAGTGCAAGTGGGCGCCCAGAAAGAGGAATTTTCGGTCGGCTTGCCCGAAAAGGTCACCTCGGCCCTCGCGCTTGCGGCCCGCGTGCTCGCCTCGCCACGAGGAAAAGCTCCCGAGACCGACGTCGGCCTCACCGATG
>JAYUKI010000273.1:0-5032 GCA_043764595.1 Myxococcales bacterium
GCGTGTCACCGTTCCCGCGATCCGGATACGCCAAATGCGATGCGTGTGGCGACCACGGAACCTTCACGTCGCGTGCTCAACATCGAGCAGTAGTGTTAAGACACCAGGGATGCGGGCGGAGCGCGAACGAAAAGATGGGCCGTGCTAGCCTCGGAGACCGTCGCAGGTGCACCATGCGCGGCGGCAAACGAGCTCTCCGTGGCGGCCAGAACCCTTCTAGACACGTCCTCCGTCGTCGATGCAAAATACACTCTTTTGTCGAAGCTCGGCGAAGGCGGTATGGGCGTCGTGTACGAAGCCGTCGGCCCCTCCGGTGAGCACGTCGCGCTGAAGGCCATCGCGCGCTCGAAACCGGCCGAAGAGGCCGAGCGGCGCGCGCGGTTCGAGCGCGAAATCTCGGTGTGCCGCTCCATCGCACACGACAACCTCATGCCGATCCTGGACCACGGACTGGACCAGGCCTCGGGCACGCCGTACTTCGTGATGCCCCTCCTCGCCGGAGAAGATCTCGAGGCCGTGTTGGCTCGCGAGCACCTGCTCGCTCCCGGGGCCGCCGTCCGCATCGTCTTGCAGGCGTGCCGCGGCCTCGCCATCTTGCATCAGCAAGGCATCGTCCACCGCGACATCAAGCCGTCGAACCTCTTCCTCGAGCGACGCGGCGACACCATCGTCGTGCGTGTATCGGACTTTGGACTGGCCAAATTCGGCGAGGTTTCTGGGTCGCTCACGGCCTCCGGGACGGCCATGGGCTCTCCAGCCTACATGGCCCCAGAGCAGTCCACGAGTGCCAAGTACGCCGACGCACGGGCCGATCTTTGGGGCCTCGCCATGGTGCTCTACCATGCTCTCGCAGGGCGCCCCGCGTTCGAGCGCGCGGGCTCGTTTTTCCATTACGTGGTCGACTCGGCCCGCGACGTCCCCCACCTCCAGGACCACGCCCCTTGGGTCGCCCCGGAGATCGCCCGCGCCGTGCACGCAGCGCTTCTTCGCACCCCGGACGCCCGCTGGCCCGATGCCGGAGAAATGGCCCTGGGCTTGGAAATGGCCATTGGCTTCGACGCCGCTGGAGCGCCACTGCGCGTGGCCGACGTGTGTGCGGTGAGCCCATCCCAAAAGGCCAAATCCGAACCCAGAGCGGTGTTGCCCCATTCGTGGCACGAGCTCCTTCGGGGGTGAGCTCGGATTGGGTCCCGCCCCCGTGTAGGAGCCCGTACTCGGACGCCCTTCGTGTCCACGGGGAGGGTTCTTCCGGTAGCTGTATTCAATTTGCGGAACCCACGACCGAAGGTCAGTTCCCCGTGATGGGCGCCGCCGGCATCAGCTTCCAGACGTCGGCAAACCATTTTCCCATTCCATTCACATCGTCGCCCATCGCATTTCCCGAGCCGACGAACAGCGCTCCGCGGTGCACCCACGCCGTCCCCGCGTGTCGGCCGGGGAACGCGGGCGGCGGCGAGGCCTCGTACCAATTCGACCCATCGGACGAATACCAAACGTCTGCGTGGTTGTCGGCAATTCGTCCGCCGCCCAAAGGACCACCGTCGTAGCCGTTGATCACCCAGATGCGGCCGTCGTACTCCTTCACGTTGTGCCATATACGCGGCACGAATGGCGCCTCGTTGGGAGATCGTTCCCATGTACGGGCGTCGCTCGTGTGCCAAACGTCGTTATGGTAAACGCGCTCGGGAAGCCCTGCTGCGGGGTCTTCGTGGAGGCCACCTCCGACGACCCACATGCGGCCGTCATGCTCGACGGCCTCCGATACGAATCCGCGTGGAGACCACATTGGTCCCGTCGTCGGAACGTTGGTGAACGTGGCGCCGTTGCTCGACGTCCAAACGTCGTTGAAGCCTCGTCCCGGACGACCCGGCCAGTCGCGGTCGACGATACCCTCCACGAGCTGTCCGCCCATGACGAACAAGCTATTCCTGAATACCGCAGTAATGGGAAGGCTCCGGAGACCGAACTGAGCCTCTTCGACGGGGCGCCACTCCGAGGCGGGATAGGGAGCTCCATAGGCGTCGACCCGAGGCGTCGTGGTGTGGACGTCCGTTCGGGTCCAGTGGACACCGTCTACGGACGACCAAACGTCCGATTGATAATAGCCTTGGACGGGATCGCCTCCGACAATCCACATCTTGCCGCCGAAGGCGTGATACCCGGCAAAGTGACGACCCTCCCAATCCGCGGTCGAATCGAACGTAGCCGCGTCGAGGAACGTGTTTGGCTTGACCTGCGTCCAAGCGGCTCCGTCTTCGCTGCTCCAAACATCGTTTGCGCACGTCAAGGGGAATCGGTCGCCATTCCAACCACCGATGAGCCACATCTTTCCGCCGTACACGATGCCACCCGCGCCGTCGCGGGGGCCAAAGGGAGCGGCGGCGGTCGTTCGCGTCCAGACATAGTCTCGCCGCTGGCTCGGGGAAAACGGAATGTCGGGCGTCTCGAGTGTACGGAGGATCGTGGCGTTTCCTGCGCTGTCGGTCCGATGGAAAACGATACGCGCGCGGCCATGGGTCTCCGATCCGTTCGGCACGGTCCAAAGCGTCCGCTTGCCCGCGGTGTAGTCGTCCGAGACGAAGGTCCAGGTCGCGCCCGAGTCGTAGCTCGCTTCGAGTGTGACAGCGATGTCGAGCTCGCCGAGGTCGGTTGGGATCTCCCAGCGAATCGGGTGAATGCTCTCTTTGGCCCAAGGCGCCTGTGGCGTGGATACGGGAGGGACATACGCCTCCGCCAATACACCTAGGTGACCTCGGTCCGGCGGCGCGCCACGCCACCCGGTGGCCGTGACGGACGAATCCGACGCTTCCTTCACGACACTTGGATTGGGCGCGCCGTCGTCCACCACGGAGCGATCTTTCACGGTCGTTTCCGACACCGAGGTGCAAGAAAACAGGCCCATCGCCGCCACGAGCAACCTCGCAGGAGTGGCAAGCCGCAGGCGTCGCGCTCCCGGGGTTTCGTTCATCGTGGTCAATCGAGACGCGCGCATAGATGGACCTGTCGGCAAAGTGGTTTTGGGCTCGGAATCAAAGGCGACTGCACGAAACGAGGCCTTCGGCTCCGCAACGCATGCGGTCGCCTAGGGCTCGAGTGGCTTCGAAGCGCCGGTCGACGCGGCTCGCGCGGCGCAAGACGCCGGGATCTGGAGTGCGAGCTAGCGCGCCCCAAAGGGGCGCAGTTCATTCACGAACGTGAGGGTCGTTCGCGGCCTTCGACGTGGTCTTCGTTTCCGAAGGGCCAGGGGCCGAGAGGCGGGCGCCTTCGGGTCGAGCGCCATGCGGGTACGTTTGCACTGCTCGTGCCACTCCATTCGATGCGTTCCCAAAAAGCACCGCACCGGAGATGGCATTCCGAAAAGGGAGCGCCCTTTTGCGAGCGCTGAGCACGATGCTGGAAGTACGGCGACAGGCGAAACGGCTTTGGGGACCTCGACGCGCGGCCCACGGCCTCGTGACGAGCGTCGGCCCTTTGACGGGCTACCGCCGGCGGGTTCCGTTTCGTGGCGTTAACGTCAACCGGCTGTCGCCCGTGGCGCGCGTGTTCCGGCTGGCCGTCCTGGTCGTTGGGCAAGTTTCGAGGCGCTTGCACGGCGGTCCATTCGCCGAGCAGGAGACGGGCTGGACTGGACCTCCGAGGCGGAACCGAGCTCGCTTCGTTCCACTGGGGCGCACCGAGCGTACCGACCCCGGAGAGCCCCCCGCCGCGCTCGACCTACTTCTGCCCAAGTTGCCTAGAGCGACAAAAGTATGAAGGGACGGGGATTTCGCGCGGTTAGCAGGCTGGCGCACCGGGTTCGCGCGACGATGACGGATAGGCTTCTATCTTAGGAGGAGCAACGACGCGCAGCGCCGCTCGACGTGCGAAAGCCGAAGGGAGTCATCATGTTTGTCTCTAGAAGCGCTGGAATCCCCGCCCGAAGCCCGGCACGTCCGCTTTCTTCCGCGCGCCGTTCGGATCCGGACGTGCACGATTTGCCCCGGGCAACCCCGAGGGAATCGACCGTTGGAAGCGTCGTGCGTCCCAGCCCATCGGGGTGTACGTTCGGCCTCCGGAAGGACGTCTTCCGCACTCTCCTCCCACAGGTCCCATGCGCTTGCGAGCTCTCGTTCCTCTGGTCTTCACCACCGTCGCGCTCACCGGGCTGTCGACGCTCGTGCCACGCGATGCCTTCGCGCAGCTCTCGGAAGCGGACCGCAAGGCGACGGCACGCAGCCTGTTCTCGCAAGGCGTGAAAGAGCAGGAGGCGGGCCGCTACGCCGAAGCGATTCCGCTCTTCGAGAAGGCCCAGAAGCTCTTCGATGCCCCGACGCATCTGCAGCGCCTCGCCCAGTGTCAGGTCATGGTCGGCAAGTTGGTCGAGGCAGCCGAAACCTACGAAACCCTCAAGCGGACGCCCCTCGCGCCTGGCGCGCCGGAGGTCTTCGTCCAAGCCAAGGCCCAAGCCGAAGCCGAGCTGCCTGGTCTCCGCGCACGCATTCCGAACCTCAAAGTGGAGCTTACGCCGAAGCCCGAGAAGCTCCGGAACCTCCAGCTCGTCGTGAACGACATCCTCCTTCCGACCGAGCTCGTCGGAGTGGCCCGCCCCGTCAATCCGGGAGCGACCAAGATCGTCGCGCGCGCCGAGGGCTACAAAGACGCAAGTCTCGACGTCACGCTAAAAGAAAAGGAGTCCCGCTCGGTCGCGCTGTCCTTGGCGCCGGGGCAAGGCACACTTCCCCCACCCGTGCTGGTACCGCCGCCGCCGGTTCAGGGAGAGCCGATGCGTCCGGAGCCAAAGCACTACGATCCGGACGCAGACAAGGCGAAACCCGCAAACGGTGGAACGCGCATCGGCTTCGTCTACATGCCGCACGTTCCAGTCAATAGCCGCAACGAGCTTAGCCTGGGCCTCGTGCAACACAACTTGGGCGTCGAGTTCGCCTTCGGACGCAGCTACTTTCGCTACCACCTGACCGTCGCCTATTCGGTCGTTTCGGGCTCGAACGGTTCGCTGCAAGGCGCACGCATCGAGCCAGTCACGTTCGGTATC
>JAYUKI010000274.1:0-1519 GCA_043764595.1 Myxococcales bacterium
ACTCGAACGACCTGCCCGACGAAATGGATCTCGCCTCGAGCGAGTACCTCCAGAGCTTCACCTTCCGTCTCCGCGGCCGCGAAAAGGTCTTCCTCGACACGATCGAGAAGGCGCTCCGCAAGGTCGAAGACGGCACGTTCGGCACGTGCGAATCGTGCGAAGAGGAAATCGGCGTGAAACGTCTCGAGGCGCGTCCAGAGACCACGCTCTGCATTCGCTGCAAGGAAGACCAAGAGCGACAAGAAAAAGACTACTCCTGAAAAGGCTGGTGTCTTTCGTCGATACCTTCGCGGCAGCGTTGTCGGTCGTGCTCACGGACAGGAGTCCGTTCCGCGCGACCTCCTAGCTGCCGCTCGGTCTCGACGAAAGCCATCCAGCCTTTTCGTCTCGGGGGGTCGAGGCGTCGTGGGTCGTCGTGGGTCGTCTTGGGTCGTCGCTTCGCTCCGACGGCGGGAGGGCCATTGGGGAGACCTCTTCGGCGCTCGATCCGCATTGCGACGTCACCAGGTTCGGTGACGGCAGGGTACCTAGCCGACTTCGCGCCACCAAGGGTCGGGACCGGCGAGGCGCGAGGGAACGAAGACCTCGCCTAGTCGGGGCGTGAGCACGCGAGTGCCGGTCTTTGTAGCGTGTGTGAGCAGCGTTTCGGCGGGCTCGTTCCAGGCGTGGAGCGCTAGGTCAAACGTGCCCCAGTGGACCGGCAAGAGTGTGCCGCCCCCGAGCATTCGGTGCGCTAGGAGAGCGTTCTCGGGGCCAAGGTGAATCGTGCCCCAGGAGGGGTGATACGCGCCCACCTCGAGCATCACGAGATCGAACGGCCCATGCGCTCTCCCGATCGCCGAAAATTCGTCCGTCAGACCCGTGTCCCCGCTGAAGAAGACGCGGTGCTCGGGCCCCGCGATCACCCAGGACGACCACAACGTCGTCGCGGCGAAGCCGAATCCACGCCCCGAAAAGTGCTGCGCGGGCTGCGCCGTAAACCGAAGATCTTTGCCCGGAACAGTGAACGACTCGTGCCAATCGAGCTCGACGATCCGCGCGGACGGCACACCGAAGTGCTCGAGGTGCGCGCCGACACCGAGTGACGTCACGAACGGCGTCGTCGGCGCGGTGTGCTTCGCGAGCGCGAGCACGCTCGTGTAGTCGAGGTGGTCGAAGTGGTCGTGGGAGACGAGGATCGCGTCGAGAGGTGGCAGCGCGTCGATCGCGGAAGGCACCTCGTGGAAGCGCTTCGGACCCACGAACGAGACGGGCGAGGTGCGATCGCCAAAGACAGGATCGGTCAGCACGCGGGTGCCGTCGATCTCGAGGAGAACGGTCGAGTGACCGAGCCACGTCGCGCGGAGACCGGTCTCCTCCGGAGCCGCCCACCCTTCGTGAGGCCGAACGACAGGGAGGGCGCCTTTCGGCCGCCTTCGTACGCCACCGAAAAAAAGCTCGCCGGTGGTCTTCATGACGGTTCCCCGCTCGAGACCTGGCCCCGCCTTGGGGTTCGTATTGCGGAACTTGCCATCGACGA
>JAYUKI010000275.1:0-5027 GCA_043764595.1 Myxococcales bacterium
TGTGGAGGCGGCGTGGGGACGGAAGGCACGCTGGTCGGCGGCGCCTGCTCCGCCAACACCGATTGCTCCTCCACTTCCCGATGCGAGACGGGCGGCTCGTACCCGCAGGGCATGTGCGTCGTGAACTGCACCGCCGATTTGGACTGCCCGAGCGGAGCGCGCTGCATCTCGAAGGACAGCGGGATCTGTGTCCCGGAGTGCAGCCGCAACGACCAATGCCGCGCGAACTACAAGTGCGAGGACGAGTCGGCGAAGTCCGGTGGCAAGGTCCTGGTCTGCAAGAAGGACTGAGCGTTATTCGCTCTGCCGAAGATTCGACGCCCGATCGAGGCGAATTCAGATGTAACTTCCGATACTTAGCGCAGAGGAAAGAGCGAGCCCCGGGCGGACCATTCCTTCCCTAAGAAGGCGACTGAGATGGCGAAGGCTGGCCACCATTCCGCTCTCGGCACGCTAGCAAAGGGCGATGAAGCTCGTCCCCGCACTCGCCGTCGCCTCGGTCTTGGGTTTGATCGCTTGTTCGTCCACTGTGCCGGCATCCGATGGGGCAAAGGCGGAGGATGCCGGTCGTGGAGCCACCGATGCCCTCGCGACGGACGCGGCCGTCGGAACGGACGCAGCGAAGCCTGACGACGTGGGGCCCATCGCATGTCCGCCGGACACGACGGACTACGAGCCGCTCGTCAATGCGCCTCCGCGCGCCCGTCAAGCCGCGTGTACCGCCACCGAGGTCGACGAGCTCGTTCGCGACTGCCTGAAGAGCGGCGACCGATGGCTCGATCCGGCGTGCATGGGACACACGAGCGCTTGTGCGCGATGCATGAGAAGCAAAGGCAGCGAGGCGACCTGGGGAGCCATCGTGGAGCTCCAAGAAGGCGGCAATACGGGCTGGGTGCCAAACCAAGCCGGGTGCATCGACCACCTCACGGGAATGCCCGGCTGCGGCGACCGCATCACCGGATTTGGCGACTGTACGAGCTTTGCGTGCGACTCCGAACGATGCAAGCGCGCCGAAGACCGTGCGGCCTGTTCCGATCGCGCTTCCCGGGTTGGAGCGTGTGCGGCTCTCGTACCGAGCAGCGAGTGCAACCTGGCCTATGCGGACAAGGCGAAGTCGTGTGTTGCCAGTGGCGAGTCCGGATTTCGTGCCGTCATGAAAGCGTTTTGCCAATCCCCTTGAGAGGATGCGTCTTAGGCGGGTCTTAGTTGAATGAGCCTTCCAACGGCGACAAAGCGTACGAAGCAAAGACGCACCCCGCGTCACTCCGTGGAGCCAACGTGAAGCTGTCCCTCTCGCCCGTGTCCATCGTCGCCGTCTCGCTCGTGGCCTTCTCGTTCGGGTGCTCGAGCACGACCCGCATCGTGACGGAGGAAAAGGACTCGGGCTCGGGCGCTGCCGCCGCCACCGATGGTGGGACGACGCTCCGACGCGAGTGTCGGGACCGACGCCTCCAAACCGGAGGCGAAGGACAGCGGGCCAGCCGGATCGACAGCCGCCGAGAAATGCGCCGCCGAGACCACGCAAACGTCCTGCCAGCAGTGCTGCGCGACGGCCGAACAGCCCGCCTACTTGGCATTCCAGAATGCACTCGTTAAATGCGGCTGCCAAGACACCGTGTGCAAAACGCAATGCGCAGCTAGCTTGTGTGCAACCACCCCTGCACAGCCCACTGCGGAGTGCCAAACGTGCCTCGGCCAAGCCCAGAGCGGCCCCTGCAAAACGGACATCGAGAAGGTGTGCACTGGCTCGGGGGCTTGTGCACCCTTTGCAGAATGTGCAGCCGTCGGATGCGCAGGGAAGCGCTGACGCGCATGCAAAACGACACGAATGGGGCCACGCTCGATCCGACGAAGCCCACGCCTTGGTGTGCGTGAGCGCGTGGCTCACTCGGTGACGAGGGGAATCTCGGGATCGAGGAAATACCCGCCGTCGCGCTGCAAGAGCACCGTGCGAAGCCCGAGGTTCCGGAGCATGAGCACGGTGACGTAGGCTCGGCTCAGCGCGGCGTGGGGGAGGATTCGCTCTCCCGGCCAGGTCGCTTTGACGAGGGTGTCGACCGACATCGGCTCTCCCGGAGCCCTGAGGCGCTCGTCCACGAGAGCGCGCATCATGAGGCGTGTGGCGCGCTTGCGTCGAAGGTCGACCTCGGCGCGAGGCCCAAGGCGAAACGAGCTCGTGTCTTTTCCGACATGGAGCGATTCCCGTGTCGAGCTCGTTTCGAGCGAAGAAATGGCCTTCGCCAGCATGCGCTCTGCGAAACGCACGTCGTCGTCGGTTCGCGCTCCAGCGGCGAGCACGAGCCTTGCTCGGGCGCGAGCAACGTGCGGGGCCATGTCGCCTCCGGCTTCTTTCGCCGCCCTGGCTTTGGCTACGAAGAGGTGTCCGGCGTGGATGGCCACGGCGAGTGCTCGCGGGTTCTTTTGGGGCGCTACGTCGGCACGGAGCGTTTCGTCGTGAAGGAGGGACTCGGCCTCGTCGAGCCGACCGACTGACGCAAGCAAAGCAGCCAAGGACGCCGTGAAGAGACCCTCGTAGGCGAGGTGGCCATCGGTTCGAAGGGCGCGAATGGCTTCGCGGTACGAGCCTTCCGCGCGATCCGCCACGCCGGCTTCGTGCTGAGCTTGAGCCAAATAGCCGGAGAATACTCGCCAAAACCTCCGATTCTTTGCGGACTTGAACTCGTCGAGAGCGCGCAGCAGATCCGATTCGGCGTCCGAAAAACGGCCGAGCTCTTGGAGAGTCATGGCGCGGCCCGCGAGCGCATACCCGAGAATGTCGCGAGAGCCTGCCCGCGACAGGAGGTCACGAGCACGGTCGAAAGACCGCACCGCTTCGTCGAGTCGGCCCTCTTGGTAGAGCGTCGCGGCAATGCCCGCATGCTCCTGTCCGGTTCCTGTCGTGTCGCCGTAGCTCTCCCGAAGCGCGAGTGCGTCGAGGAAGCGTCCACGCGCCGAGGTCGTATCACCACACGCCATTTCGGCAGTACCGAGAGTGCTCAGTGACGACACCGTTCCACGCCAAGATCGCGACTCCAGGAGCGACACGGCACGAGTGAGGAGAGTGACCGCTTGGGCCGAATCTGCCGTATCCGCCCGCAGGCTTCCGAGCCTCTGGAGAACGAGCCCTTCGAGGAGCGCGTCTTTCGCTTTTCGCGCGCGTTCCAATGCGGATTCCACGTCGACGAGGGCGAGGTCGGTGCGTCCGACGTATTGCGAGATTCGCCCTCGGAGCAACAGCGCTTTTCCCTCGAGACTCGGCTCGCGACCGTTCTCCGCTGCTTTGACCAGACTATCGAGCAGCGCACGTCCGGGCTGGGAGGCCAGCACCGTGGGATCCTGGGGTTCGATGCACGCGAGGATGGTGAGGGCACTTTCGACGTCGTGCTCCTCGTGAAACGTCATGGCCGCAGCCAGAAGGTCGGGGACCTCGTCGCGTCCACCGAGCGGCCCCCTCTCGGCCAAGTGCCGCTTCGCGCGCTCTCCGAAATAGCGAGCATGACGCGCTCGGACCTCGACAAAAGGCCCTTTCGCATCGGCCGTCACGTCATCGAGAACGAAGCCTCGAACCGTGAGTGTCGTCCGTAGGAGCATCGATTGCTCGCGAGGAACGGCAACGAGCAGCCATCGCTTGCGAAGCTCGTGGAGAGCTTCGACGACCGCGCCATCGACGAGGAGCACGGCTTCTGCATCCTCGACCGTGAATGGCCCCTCGAACACGACACACTGGCGCAGCGCCTCGCCGAGGTGCTGCGGGAGCCTTTGGAGGGCTTTGCGAACACTCGCTTCCAGTTTCGTCCCCGCGAGAACGGAGCGCCCACGGGCCTCTAATCTCTTCGCGAGCTCGCGCGCGTCGAGAACCGCCATTCTCTCGGCTGCGGCGACCACGGCCAGGGGAAGCCCATCGAGCGCGCCGAGCACGACGCCCACGGCATCGGCATCGTCCATGACTACGGCCCCCTCCCGCGCCTCCGCCACTCGGCGGTCGAACAAAAGGCGAGCCGCATCGGGTGGGAGCGGTGAGGCGACGATCACACGCTCGCCCGCGAGGTCGAGCCGCGCGGAGCTCGTCACGAGGATGGGCGCCGTCAGCCCACGCGCGACCAACGTTTCCAAGGCGTCTTTCACGAGGTCGGCGACGTCGTCGATGGCGTCGAGAACGACAATCCCCGGTTGGGGGTCGAGAATCCACGCTTCGAGAGATCCCGAAAATCCACGCAAGGCGAGCGCCGAAGAGACTCCGGAAGCGTCACGGGCGTCCCCGAGACGGAGGAGACGGGCCCCACCGTTGCGTTTGGCCGCCTCGATCGCAAGACTGCTCTTTCCTGCGCCCGCCGGCCCTATCACGTGAAGGAGGCAGTGCCCCTTCCGCATGGCCACCACCATCGAGGCAAGCTCGTCGGTCCGCCCCACGAGCTCCTCTTCCGACGTTTCCTCACTCATTGAAGTCGAGCGTAGAGCGAACACTCGCCTCGCGGGAAGCGCTTCTCGGCATCGGATGAGGCACAGCGTCGAATATTCGAGCTTCTCCTGCATTTCGGGCGCCCGGGAACGGTGGCTTCGGCCGAGGAGCGTGGAAGCAGGACGCCTGCGCCCAACCGAACGCGCGGAAGGCGATGGCGTTCGACCGGATGGATGGGTGCTCGAGAGCATCGAATGGGTTGAAGGAGCGAGGACTTCGCGGAACGGGCTGGTCGCTCCCTGAAAGTCCTATTCTGGAGGAGCGACAAAACGGACCGACGCGAGGCCCGCCAAACAAAATGAGCGCTCACGATTCTCAATCGGGTGACGCGGTCGTCTTGGGCTCGGAACGCTCGGGACCCAAAACCAGGAGGTGGGCCCCCAATCGGGCTTTGCCCGTGGCGGAGGACGTCCCCGATGACAAGTCGGTCGCGATGAGCGGACTTGATCGAAGATCATGACCGCAGATTTAGCCTGGATTTCGCTCTGCCGCCGGAGGTCCGCCGACAGATCGAAGCGAATTCGGGCGTAGATTCGGGGACTTCGCGCGCAGGGATAGCTCCGCTATC
>JAYUKI010000276.1:0-5015 GCA_043764595.1 Myxococcales bacterium
GCGAGCGTTTGGTTTCTTCGAGGAGACCTCATCCGACCACGCATTCGTGCAGCACATTACGCCCGAGGAAGTGGTCGACGTAACCCTCGACAAGTCCGGAAATGTAGTGGGTAAGACAACCATTCCCGGCGTAACAAGGTTGCCGTTCAAGGTCGTCCGGCTTGGTCCCATGGACTACGTGTTCGTCACTCGCGACTATTCGTCCATCCGCTGGAAGGGCGGACAGGCGACTCCGTTCACGCCAGCGTTGACCGAGCTTGCGGCTTCGAGCGGCAACAACATGCGATCCCGCTTCTTCAAGCGCAGCGGAGGATTCCTCCTTCTCGCCGAAGGCGTCGAGTCGATGCCGCTCCAGTTCACGGGCTCGCTGTTCTTGAAGGTGTGTCTGCTCAACGACGACGGCAAACCGACTACCTCCTTTGGCATCTCGGGGTGCCAGAAGTTGGAGCTAAGCCCTCAGAACCCAACGCCCCACTACTTCGCGAACGCCGCACTGCTCAGCGAAGATGAGTCGCAGGTCACGATTGTCGGCACCTTCGCCGCGACCGTCAGCACGGTTGCCATTGGCATGACCCGAATGTGGCTCTGACGCGCGACAAAGAAAAAGCAAGCGGCCTTTCGGATCGCTGATTTCTTCGCTCCGCCGTCTCTAGTACGCTCGTCGACCTCAGCCCAACGTCTGCGCACCCCGTAGCGATGGGAACGACGCGTGGCATCTCATGATGGCCCCATTTTTCTATTCGTCGACGCGTCGTTCGAACGGGAGATCCGAAGATCAAAGTGGCAGACTCGCGCCATGCGGCCCACGTTGTTTCTTGCCTTCGTGACCTTCGGGTGCACTTCCTTTGGCGGCGCTTCCAACGAAGGCACCGACGCATCCTCACCTCTCCCCTCGGCGAGCACCACTGCCAGCACGAGCCCGGACGGTGGGACGATCCTGCCGTCACCCCCGCCCCCGCCACCTGCCCCGGCGAAGCTTATCTTCGTTCATGCGGGAAACTACTTGGGTGCGCCATTCGAGAGCTCGACTGGCGACGCGGCCAAGAACAACGGGGCGATTCGACTCTGCTTTGCCACGGGTGAGCCTGGTGCAGAGCAGGTCGCCCCAATGGCGCCCTTCCCAAGTGACGCCATTTCACCCGCTTCGGTCGCTGGATTCGTACCCGGTAGTGGCGGAGCTCTGCCCCTTCGGACCGACCTTTCAAAGACCCAGCTGAGCCTCGTCGCCATCAACAGCCAAGCCCTTGCCGATCGCATAGCAAAAGCTTCCGGCGCAGAACGAACGATGCTCCAGAATGCGAAGTGCCCAGAGCTGCTCGCACCCACCTTGAGTGGTGGAGCCTTGGTCGAACAGACCGACTACCACACGTGGCCGGGCGGGAAGGCTAACCTGCCGGCCCGCATCGTGAGAAAAGTAAGCCGCGACGTGGACGCGACCGCCACAATGTGGGCGACCTTTTGGGTCGCTGGTTCCAATCGGAGTCCCATGAGGGCGGGCGCGTTCTTCCGAGTTTGTCCTTTCACACGAACGAACGTGCAAAAAGCCTGACGAATCGGGAGGTTACGTAGCATGCGAGGCTCCTGGCCACACCCGGATCGCGTCTGGCCACAACCCGATCGCTCTCTGGCCACAGGGAGATCGCCTTCTGGCCACAGCCAGATCGCGTCTGGCCACAGGGAGATCGCCTTCTGGCCACAGGGAGATCGGTCTCTGGCCACAAGGAGATCGCCTTCTGGCCACAGCCAGATCGCGTCTGGTCACAGGGGGAACCCCTCCTGGTCACAGGGGGATCGCGTCTGGTCACAGGCAGATCGCGTCTGGTCACAAATCGGCAACCGTCCGATTTCACTCCCGAAAAGGGCCAAATCGACCGATTCCGACCCTTCGGCTTCGCAGAAGGGTTGTACGAGGCGGACTCACCCCATCAGGGGAGCGCGCACTTGTATTCTTCCTTTTTGACTTCGGGGACTTTGTCCCCTTCCTTCACGGGAACGAACACGCAGAAGTCGGTCGTCGCGTCCAAGGGCTGCCGAATCGGGGAGGTCACGAAGCCACCAAGGGCGGCGCAGAAGCGCGGCCTTGCGCCCGGAGTGATGGGCGGGGGGCTCGCATCGACAGGGGCGGGGGGCGGTCCGGCTTCGCCGCCATCGGTCTCCGCGTCCGACGCTTGGGCATCCACCGGGACGCCACTGTCCGTGGGCGTGGACGCGCTTGCCGAGAAGACGCCCTCGAAGGTGACGTTCTCGATCTCGATCGGACGACCGGAGATGGGGTTCGCCTCTTTGTCCAAAACGATCTTCGCGAAGGCCACTTTGAAGCGACCCTGCGGGGTGACGGGGCTCTCCAGCACACCGAAGGGGTCACCACGGGTCTGTCCTTGCGAGACCGAGTCGGGCGGCGTGGGGACGGGATTTCCAGACGAAAGGTCCACTCCCTTGAGTGGAGTGTACTTGATGTCGAGCTTGCCCCCGGGCGACGCGGCCGTGCCGGGCTGGAACTTGACCTGGGTATAGAACCGCAGGACCTTGTTCAGGTCGCCGAGCGAAAGGCTCGAGAGGCACGAACCGAAGTAGAGGCCTTCGATGACCTCGGTCGGTGCGGTGGAGTCCACGGGTCCGGAGTCTACGGGCGGCAGAGGTGCGCGGGCGTCTGCCGTGCGCTCCAAAAACTCGTCGTAGTCTTCCTTGGGGTGCGGGATGCACGCCACGAAGATTCCAAGCCCAGTGGCCAGCAAAAGACCGACACCGATCGTCCTCGGTTTCATGATGGTTTCACTTAGCACGAAATCTTTTCCGTGTTAGGGATTCCGTCTATGGCCATGCGGAGATTCGCTCGTCTTTTCGCGTCCTCGTCGCTTCGTCGCTTCGCCGCGATTTCTTCGGTGGGAGCCCTAGCGCTCCTCGCCAGCGCGAAGGATGCCCACGCCTCGGGCTATCTCACCGCCCGGTACGGCTCCGACCAGGGCACTCCGGCCACGCCGAACCCCTACGCGGTGTACTTCAACCCTGCCGCCATGGGCGGCACCAAGGGCACGCAGGTCGTCGTCGACATCTCTCTCGTGCTCCGCCAGGCGAGCTACGTACGCGACACCACCGCGCTCTCGCCGAGCAACCCGAGCGCCCTCCAGGACGGCTCGTATGTGGCCTCGAACACCGGCAAAGGCACGCTGCTAAACCTCTTGGCGCTCCCGTACATCGGCGCCACGACGGACCTCGGCACGAAGAGCTTCCGCCTCGGCGGCGCCTTCTACATTCCGTACGGCGGCATGGCCAAGTGGGACAAACAGACCGAAACCGCCGGCGTCCCCGGCTCGGTCAACGGTCCGCAGCGTTGGCACAACATCTCCGGAACCATCCTGGCGATGCACTCCACGCTCGCCGCCTCCTACACGATCGAGCCCTTGGACCTCTCCATCGGCGCCAACTTCAGCGGCGTGTTCCACACGGTGTCCACCGTCCGCGCCCGCAACGTCGACGACAGCGACAACACCGTCGACCCGAACGGCCGCATCGCCGAGGGGCGCAGCTATCTCACGGCGCAAGGCCTGAACGCCACGGCGTCAGGAGGTCTCTACTTCGAGCCGAAGGCGCTCCACCGCAAGCTCAAGCTCGGTCTGTCGTACACCGCACCTCCCGGCTTCGGCGAGACCCGCATGAGCGGCACGCTCACCCAGCAGCTCGGCACCTCCCCGGCCGGCGAAAACCAGAATATCGACTTTCTGCAGAGCTACCCCGACATTATCCGTTTTGGCGCGGCGTACCGCCTCAGCCAGAAGTGGGAAGTGAAAGGCGACTTCGAGTACGTCCGCTGGGGCCTCTTCAAGAAGCAGTGCGTGGTCCTTTCGGGCGGCAATTGCGATGTCAACGCAGACGGCTCCCCCATCAACGACGCGGCCAGCAAGCAGATCGTCCTCAACCTCAAGCGCGACTGGCAAGACGCCATTGGCGCTCGCCTCGGACCTTCGTATTACCTGAATGACGACGTCGAGCTCTTCGGCAGCCTAGGATTCACCACTTCGGCCGTGCCAAAGTCCACCATCGACGCGAGCACGATCGACTCGTTCCGCCTCTACGCGGCGATCGGCGCGAAGTTCGAGGTATCGCAGCACCTCTCCCTCGCCGCGAGCTACAATCACATCTTCTTCATGCCAGTGAACAACATCGGCGAGAGCAACTTTGCCAAGAACAAGGTGCCTTCGCGGTCCCCTGGCGCGGACGGCAAGTACAGCTCGCAAATTGGTATGTTGAACGTCAACGCGACGATCAAGTTCTAGCCAAGAGCTCTCGACGAAAGCGGAAGGCGCAGCTCGGACGGGCGGCGCCTTTTTTGCATTTCCGTGGTCTGGCCTAAGTGAATTCCGAAAGGGCTTCGGACACACGGGTTGGAGTTCTCCCTCTCCCTCTCAGCGGGCCGGGTCGAGACCGAGTCTGCGAGGTCGAGGCCCCCGCAGGCTCGTAGCGAAGCGGAGATTCTCCCTCTCAGCGGGCCGGGTCGAGACCGAGTCTGCGAGGTCGAGGCCCCGCAGGCTCGTAGCGAAGCGGAGAGCCGAGGACGCCTGTGTGTGCCTGCGCCCGCTCACGGCAGGAGCTCGAGGGGCTGCGCCCCTCGAAACTAGACAGCGTGGGTCTTTTTGAGAAGGCGCTCGGCGGGCAGGAGCGCCTCGGTGCGTGGGCCCGCTTCGGGTTGCACCGTCGCGTGGGCAATGTCGAGCTCCTTGCGAAGCACGCGGCGCACTCCGGAGACGACCTCGACGCCGTGGGCTCCGTCTTCGAGCACGACGTGAACGGTCAGCACGATCGCCCCTTCGGAGATCGCCCACACGTGGAGGTCGTGGACACTCGCCACGCCTGGGACGGCGGCAATGATCGCCTCGGCGCGGGCCAAATCGAAACCTTCCGGAGTGCCCTCCATCAGGACCCGCGAAGCGTCGCGCACGACCCTGTACGCACTCCAAAGAATCAAGAGCGAGATCGCCACCGACACCACGGCGTCGGCCCGGGTCCAGCCGAAGGCC
>JAYUKI010000277.1:0-5011 GCA_043764595.1 Myxococcales bacterium
CGACTCCGCGCGAGGCTTCTTGAGCAGCCTTTTGTGCCTTCGCGTTTGCCTCCTCGGCGTCGCGTTTGGCGCCTGCGCTCGTGTTGTCGCATCCGACATCGGCGAGGGCAGTGGCAACGAGGGCGAAGGTCACGATGGCAGTGCGCATGCAAATCTCCTGGGAATAGTAACGAAGACGCCGATTTCGGCTCCAGCCACGAAGCACCGCTCATGCCACCCCTTCTGCGGGAAATTTACGCCATTTCGTGTAGCGGGCTCGTGGAGGTCTGCCTCGTGTGTGGCAGTTTGGTCTCCGTCATGCGTGGCTTCCATGCCAGTGGCCACGCGGGCGGTCCGCCGATGGGGAGAAGCCGCCCGCAAGTAGGCGAGCATCCATGGATGACGCGGGAAGGCCGGCTGTCGCTTGCGTCTCCGCCGGATCTCGAGCCTTGCTTCGGGCGGTTCTGCGAGGAGCACGGGTCGGTCAGCCGCCACCGATCGCGGGCCGAGGCCGGTCGGATAGTCGACCTTCACAATGGTGCGCCAAATCGCCACACCTGTGTCAGTCGCGTCAAGCCGAGCAAGCGCCCAAAAGGGCTGGAATCATGGGCGAAGTGAGTAATGTCATGAATGGCATGACGATTGCGATAGGTGTCGGCTGACAAGGCGGAGGTAGCTCCGCACCACCACCAGGAGATCATCATGAGCAACGAGAGCAACCGAGCCGAAGGTGCAGCTGAAGAGCTGGGTGGCAAGATCAAGAAGGTCGTCGGCCAGGTCATCGGCAACGAGCAGATGGAGGCCGAAGGCAAGGCCAAGGAGCTGAAGGGCGAGGCTCGCCAAGAGGCGGCCAAGGCCGGCGAACGCGCCAAGGGCACTCTCGAAGAAGTCGCCGGAGCGATCAAAAACCGCGTTGGCGCTGTCATCGACAACGAGCAGATGCAAGCCGAGGGCAAGCTCAAGGAGCTCCAGGGCGAGGCACGCAAGGCCGCGAACAAGTAGGCTGAAAGCTTACTGTCGACCTCGGCGAAACGCCCGAGGCTGGCCAGAGGGTGGGGGGCCATTGGAGCCCCCCACGCGCGATTTTGTGCTCCGGATCGCACGTGCTCGGTGGCAGTCGATGATGATCACCCTTCACGCGCGCTTGATGTGAAGAGCCGTCTCAGGAGAGCCACCATCGCTTTTCGGTACGAGGCCGGTGAACCGAGATAGCGACTTCCCCTTTTTGGATGTCCCGCCTGATCAGCCGCTCCACATGCGAAGTTTCCAGTGTGTCCCGCCTGATCAGCCGCTGCTGACGCGAGGCTTCCCGTAACCTCGCGAGAGCAGCGCCTTCCGACGCGAGGATTGCCGTTCGCCTCGCTGGATTGGGCCTCCGAACGTGAAGTTAGGCGGACGGAAAAATGCAGAAGAAGCATCCGGAGTGACCGTGACGAGTCAGCCCGATCCGCGAGCGACTGGCGGTCCGAGCGTGGCGTCGCTGCTCGTCTTCACGACCTGGACCGCGACCTGGAGTCCGATGAACGCGGAAGCGTCCCCCGTGAACCGACCCGATACGGGCATGACGCCCCGGGGGTGGTTGCACACGCCGACCACGACGTGCTTGTGGCTCGTCGTCTCGCCGAGAGTAGGGTCGAAGCCGCACCACCCATTCTCGGGCAGGTAGGCTTCCGCCCAAGCGTGAGTCGCCGCGCGTCCGGCCTCCGATGCTGGGCAATCGAGGTAACCCGACGCGAACCTCGATGCGATCCCAAGTACACGCGCGCACTCCATGAAGAGGGTTGCTTTGTCCCGGCACGAGCCCGACCCGAGCTTAAGGGTCCGCGAGGGCGTCTGGACGCCCTTTTCCTCACGCCGTCGATATCCGAAGCGATGGTAGATTGCGCTGTTTAGAAGTGGGAGCACGTCCGAGACGTCTCCCCGCCGAGCGAAGCTGAGCGTCTCGAACACGAACGCACGAACGTCGGCGTCGTCCTCGGGGAACGACGCGGCGAGGTACGCGGCTGCCATAGAGTGCTCGAGGGGCTCGTACGTGACCGGGTAGTCGATGGGGCGGACGTATGGATGGCGACGGGCCTGATCCGCAGGCCGATCGAGCAGGACCTCGCTTCGGATATGGAGCATGTCGGACGGGCTCGTGAGCTTCAGTGTAGCAATCGAGTTTCCGAAGACGTCACGGCTCCACGAGAGCTCGAAGTCGGGTTTCACGTCGATCGTCATCGCCGCGACGTCGACATCGTGACCCTCGCGCGGACGAAGCACGAGGCGATGGGGCTCGAAGCGCACCGGGGTGCGGTAGCGGTAAATCGTGTCGTGGGTGATGTGGAGCCGACTCATGAAGCGAAGTCGAGGGACACCCCGCCCTTGCCGAGGTCGGTATGCGTGATGGCCTGGAACGCCTGTCCCTGCTCGTGGACGACGTCGCAGCTCACGCTCATCTTCTGGAGCTGGACGAGTCCGAAGATGGTCGCGACCGAAGTGTCCGCAGCGTCGCGTCCAGTCGCGATCCGCACGATTCCGTTCAGGGGCGCGAGGCGGGTCGCATCGAAGAGCATCCAGCGGCCGCCGATGAACGCCTCGAAACAAGCGTGAAAGTCCGGTGGCTCGAGCTGGTACGCATATCCGGTAAAATAGCGGGCCGGAATGTTCAACGCACGGCAGAGTGCAATCGACAGATGGGCGAAGTCGCGGCACACGCCCGCCCCCTGAGTGACCGTGTCGTAGGCCGATGTCTGTGCGTCGGTGCTTCCGTAGACGTACTCGACATTCGTGTGGACCCACTCCGTGATCGCGACGACACGTTCGTACGCTGTCTTGAACCGGCCAAAATTGCGATACGCGAGTCGCCCGAGGCGATCGGACTGGCAATATCGGCTCGGGAAGAGAAAAGGCACGATGTCGTGGGCGAGCTTGTGCAAGGGGACACGTTCCAAGAGCTCGATGTCGACCAGCGCGTGCTCGATGTCGACGCGTGCTCGATACGAGACTCTCAATGCGTCGAGACTGCCGGTCTCGAGGCGTACGAAGCGGCTCTCCCCGCTGCTGGAGATGAACTCTTCGTGCTTGATGTACGGCTCGATCGAGAGCGACTCTTCGAGAACGGTCTGACTCGCGGTCCGGAGGGCGTGGATGTTGAAAATGATCGTGCTCGGCGCCTGTACGGAATATTCGAGCTCACTCGCCACGTTGAACCGCATATTCGTCCTCCGGCGCGCGCTTCGTGCGCTCTGCGCTTCTGAGCCACCATACCGAGTCGAGCGTCGAAATGGAGCGCTTCCACGTCTGCCGCGTCGCCTTCGCCTTCGCGCGCGTGGCGTCAGGGCTACCGGACACGACCCGAAGCCGTTACTTTCGAGAGATGGCCACCCACCTCCTGGTCGCAAATCCCGCCGCCCAGAGCGGGAAAACGAGGAGCGCGTCACGGTCGCGCTGGGTCTTTTCCGCGCCCGTGGCATCGAGGTCGAGCTCCTTCCTACGCTGCCGCACGGAAAGACCATCGCGGCCGTGAAGCGAGCGCTCGACGAAGGGCGCCATCGCGTAGCGATAGCGATGGGGAGACGGGACGTTCCGCGAGGTCGCCTCCGGCCTTTGCGAGAGCCGCCGAAGGGAAAACGTAGCCCTCGGAATGCTTCCGACCGGAACGGCGAACGACCAAGGCAAGAGCTTCGGCCTCGACGCAACGGAGGACGCTCTCCCACGAAACGTCGAAATCATCGTTCTAGGGCGTGAAACGCGACTGGATGGAGGCGTCCTCGAGCAGGGAGAGAGCCCAGGAGCGATGTCGCAGCGCGACCGCTTCTTCGACTCGGCGGGCTTCGGGCTTTCGGCGCGGATCCTCGCGCAGCGAAATCGGGACCGCGACTTCGTCGAGACCCTCGGTCCGGTGAAAGAGCTCTACCGCGACCAAGCCGTGTACGCAGGCGCGTTCGTCAAAACGTTCTTCGAGTCCTACATCGAAAACGACAAATTCGCGGTCATGGCCGACCTCGACGGAGTCCCGATGAGTTTTTCGGGCTTGTCCGATCTCATCGTCAACGCCACTCGCCTCTACGCCGGCTTCTGGGTCTTCGATCCGACGAGTCTTCACGATGACGGCGCGTTCGAGCTCGTGCCGTTCCGGGGCAAAAGGGACTCGTCGACCTCGACGGGAGCCCCTCAACTGGAGTGCCCCCGAATCCGTGGACACTTGCATTATGCAGCGTTTCGAGCTGATTGCAACTTCGCACGTTCCAGCACGTTCGGCGCGACCGTCGAGATCAAGGCGGCACGTCGCCCAAATCCGCGCCGAGTCGTTCAAGAGAACATTCGGGTTCGACGTGCTGACGTGCCCGCGCCGCAGAACCTGTGCCCATGGGCAATGGGACGTGCGCCGTCTGGTGGAACGACTGGCTCTTGCCGAGGGCAAGAAGAGCTGCAGTCACCGTCTCGGATGAGACGGTGATGTCGAGCGCGGTCTCCAACCAGCAACGAATCAGCGTGACGTCGTTGTCTTCCAGCCACTTCGAACTTCGTACCTCACAGCCCCTGTCGGCAAGATCGCCGAGGCCAAGACCTACGCAGGGTTCAAGCGCCAAAGAGTGAAATTGAGGAACGTCGCAAAGGAGACCCAAGCCGCGTAGGGCACGAACAATCGAAATGCCAGGCGATCCACGCGACGTGCAAGAACCATGAAGGCGACAATCGTTGCGAGCAAGACGCATATCTCGACGAGAGCGACGCCGGGCGCTTTCAATCCAAAAAACAGAAAGCTCCACGCTGTATTCAGTGCAAGTTGCACGGCCCACAAAGTGAGCGCAAACCGACGCGTCTTCGCGCGCGTCGGGTCTTCGTGCGAGGCTTGCCAAACCCGCGCTCCGGAAATGGCGATGCAAATGTAGAGAACCGTCCAGACAGGACCAAAGAGCCAACCCGGAGGATTCCACGATGGCTTCGTGAGGGCGGCATGCCAAGCGCCAGGGGGGAACGCGGAGCCCATCGCTCCTGCCACGAAAACCGCGCCCAGGAAAACGAGCAAAACCACAATCTTCATCGC
>JAYUKI010000278.1:0-1512 GCA_043764595.1 Myxococcales bacterium
AGGCCAGTCAACGACTCGATCCTGCGCTCGGAACGGTGCTTCTCATTGCCGAATGCCACGAGCGTCTCGGGCGTCTCGTCGAAGCCCGTGCAACCTACACGCGAGCCGTTGCGGAGGCCCGGGAAAAAAAGAAGGCCAAGAGCGAAGGTAAGGCCCTCGAGCGAATTGCCGCGCTCGACGCTCGGATTTCGGAGCTCCAAATCGTACTGGACACTCCCAGCGACCATGCCCTCGTCTCCGTAGATGGGAAACGCATCGATCCTTCGATTGCAAACAAGCTCGACCCAGGAGCGCATTCGGTCGAGGTCTTGGACCGCGGCGAAGCGTGGAAGGAAACGGTCACGTTGGCCGAGGGCGAGCGCCGCTCGTTGTCCGTCCCCCACTTGGCTCCGAGCGCGCCACCCGTTGCACCTGTGCCACCATCGGCAACGCCACATTCAACGGCGCCCAGTCCCGCCTCTGAGCCCCCCAAGCCACTGCCCACTCGGTCCCTCCAAAGCCCTATTGGGCTCGGTGCGGTTGCGCTCGGGTCGGTTGCGGTGGGGATGGGCATTGGCTTCGGTGCTGCGGCGCTCGGTCAGAAGAGCGAGGCCGCGGAGTTTTGCCCCGATCGTCTTGCGTGCAGGACGCAAGCGGATGCCGACCGTTGGACGAGCGCTGCGACGGCTGGCTCGGTGTCGACGGTATTCGTCGTCACGGGCGCCATCTTGATCGTCGGCGGTGGGCTCCTTTGGATTACGGCCCCAACCCATGCGAGTCGAACCGTTTCGGTCATGCCCTCGGGGCTCGGAGGCACGTTTTGAGCGGCATCTCGAAGTTGGCGGCGCTCGTGGGGCTCTTTGGGTCGATGGCTGCCTGCAATGCCCTATTCGGTATAGGCGACGGCTTCGTTGGCGCGGAGGCCACCCCCGACGGCTCGACCGATGCCAAAGTCGAAGAGCGGGATGCCGAGGGCGACGTCGCGGACGTGGGGCTGCCCGTGCCAAGCCATTTGAGCGAAGGAAGCACGTCTTACCGGTGGGACAGCACCTTTTCGCTGACGGGCTCCCGGACGCTTCGAGTGGAAAACGAAAAGCTCCTGGTCCTTGACGAAAACAACGATAAGTTACCTGTTCCAGACGAGTGGTGGACGTGGAACCGGGGCTGCTCTTGCCTCGTCTTGTCGCTGGATCGCTTCGAAACGAGCGGAGCGACCGACGCCGGCGGGCCGCAGACGGTCACGATTCGCCAGGACGCGCCACTCATCATCGTAGCGCGAACGGTAATCCTTAACGGAATCCTAAGCGTTTCAGCCGATCTCCTGGACGCGTCAACTCCTCTTTCCGCCTCGGATGGCAAGCCCGCATCCGATGGCGGCTTGGGGGGCGGCGGAGGCGGGGGAGGGTTGGCCGAGGGCGGATCGGGCGGGAACGGAGGAAGTGGGAGCGCTGGAGGTGGAGGCGCCCGCCGGCCGCCTAGCCCATTCACCATCTTCACTCCCTTGAGCGTGGGGGCGCGCGGCGCTTCGGGCGG
>JAYUKI010000279.1:0-18671 GCA_043764595.1 Myxococcales bacterium
TTGCCGGGATACGTCGACTATTCGGTCAACCATATTCTCGCCTCGGGCCAGAGCAACGCGACCGCGAACGGTGGGACGCGCAACGACTTGAACCAAGGCGCTCCCCAGTTCCAGTTCACCCCCGCTCACCCCACGTTCACGAATCTAACGTTCGATACCGGCGTGTTCGTTTCGCTAGGTTGCAGCGGAGGGGGCTGCACGGCCGGCACGGTTCGTACGCCCGTTTCTTTCATGCCCATTCGCGAAGGCGATCGGTTCCTCAACTACGACGTAGAGACCCTCTCGAGCGCGATGGCCAATCGCATCTCGAGTTTGGCTGTCGACACCTACTTCCCAGGGTCGGGCTATACGAAGCACGACGTGCTGGTGAGCCAGCATGGTCGAAGCGGTTTCAACTACGCCTGCCTACGCAAGGGAGGCTGCGCGTACCAGGTCGAGGGCAATCCCTCTTACTCGGATGGCATGCGGCAGGTCGACTCGGGTGTGGCGCTCGCCGCGGCGGCAGGGCGAAGCTACGTGGTCCGCGCCGTGACCTTCATGCACGGCGAAGATGACCACTACAATTACGGCGATTTGTGGCCTTGGCCCAAGCGGGTGGGCGGCGGAAATCTCGCCAACTATGGCGAGGCATTGAACGAGCTTCAAACCGACTACGATACCGACATCAAAGCGAAAACGGGCCAGGCGCAGGACGTGCCGCTCTTCGTGGTGCAGATGCAAGGGTGGACGAACACCAACGTATTGCCTTCGGACCCGGACTACGTACCCCCGGCGTCGAGCCCGATTCCCATTCAACAATTCCGGGCCCACAAGGCGTATCCGAACGTGGTCTTGGTTACTCCCGGGTACATGCTCCTCTTCAACGACTGCCTTCACTTCAACGGGTTCGGCCAGAGGCGGCTCGGGGAGTACATGGCGAAGGCCTATGCAAAGTGGGTCTTCGAGGGGCAGAAGTGGGAGCCCGTCGGTCCGACGACCGTCAGTCGCGTCGGGAACGTCGTCACCGCCAAGTTCAACGTCCCCGTGCCACCTTTGGTACTCGATGCGGTCAACGTGTCGAATCCAGGGAATTTCGGCTTCCGCTACCTGGTGGGAGGAACCGTCGGGAAGGTCGCGAGCGGCACGCCCCAGACCATCTCGAGTGTCGTTGTGACTGCGCCCGATACGGTCACGATCACCCTCGCGGCCGCGCCCGTGGGCGCGAACCAAAGACTCGAATATGCAAACTACACCAATCATGGCGGGACGGGTCGTCCCGGTTGCCCCGGACCGACGCAAGGTGTGCGCGGAAATCTTCGCGACTCGGACCCCTCGCCCAGCATCACCGGTGGGCTTCCCCTCTACAACTGGGGAGTAAGCTTCGAGGTCCCGGTGCCTTGACCTGGAACGTCGTCCCGCGCGAGCGCCCGTCGTCTCGCCGGGCGGCGATCGCGCGCCAGGTTCAGCGTTGGAGCAACCCGAACATCGCGCCTTGCGGGTCGGTCAGTACTACGAACGTGGCGCCCCCCAGGAGGGTTGGCGCCATCGTGATCTGTGCGCCGAGCTGGGTCGCATCCAGGGCACTCACGGTGGCGTCGGTCACCTCGAAATAGACCATCCAAGACGAGCGAGGCATGGGCCAATCGAGGTCTTTCTCCCGGAGGCTGCCGAAGGGTTGGCCGTCGTGAATGAACGAGGCATAGGGGCCCTCGCCTCGGTTCACTTTCGAGCCCCAGTCGAAGAGGCTGCCATAAAAGAACTGGGACCGTGCCGGATCGGCGGAGTGGAGCTCGAACCAGCATGCGGCTCCGGGGTGGCCACTCGAAATTGCGCCCGAGCTCGGCGCCGGCTCCCAAAGTCCCAGCTCGGCCCCCGAAGGATCGACGAGCACGGCGTCTCGCCCGCCACCGATGGCTTGGAAAGGGCCCTCGACCTCGCCCCCCAACGTATGAACATGAAGCGTTGTCTCGTCGACTCCGGCCACGATGGCGTAGGGGGTCCAATGAGGCAGCACTCCGACGCTCCGCTGGAGGGGGGGCAGAGCGTGCATCGAGGCCACCACCCGACCGTCCGCCTCGAAGAGTGTGTGGTGCGGGCGTTGCTGGACTTGGCGATTCGTCCATCCGAAGAGACGCGTGTAGAACGCAAGTGCCACGGCGGGCTCGGTGGCCGAGAGCTCGAGCCAGCCGAGTCGTCCGGCCACACATGCGCCCGCTTTGTCCAGCATGCGGGAGTCCATGCCTGGCCATGTGGAGTCGCGCCGAGGAGCTCCCGTGGGCGCCCATTCCTCGACGCGCACCTTGTCGACGTTGAAATGGTAGCTGGAAAGGAGCTTCTCGGCGCGCGCGGCCGTGACGATCCCACGGAGGATCTCCCTCGCGCGCTCGTCCGCGAGGAGCTTCAGCCACCCTTCGCGGACCACGTCTGGCTCCGGGCTCGGCTCCGTGCCGCCCATTCCCAGAAACCAACGAAAAAGGAGGTTATAGCCGAGCTGATCGCAGAGGGCGCGCTCGTCGCGGATGCTGTAGAGGGCCAAGAGCAGCACTTCTTTGAGCCGCCGTTCCGAGCTCTCGACCACGGTCTCGAGAAACGGAACCGTGTCCGTGAGGGCGTCGTCCGTGAGCGCGTGGATGCGTCGTAGGGGATGACCACTTGGCACGCGCCACTCTGGCAACGAGGTTCTGACGGACACTGGCGCTTTGGAGTCCACCGAGACCATGACCCACGACATGTAGCGGTCCTTCGCGCCCTTGTCGCATTGAACTTCAGGCATTTCCTTGGGCCAAAGACGCGATCTTCGGGTCGCCAAACGCAAACGTATGCCTTTGGCTCAGCCTTATTGGCCCTTTGCGCGGCATCCCTGCTCGTGCAACTGTTCTTTCGTTCGATGACCAAAAACGACCGCGTGCGCCTCGGGGCAGTACTCTTCGCAAGCGCTTTTGCCTTCGTGTCCTACGTCGGCTGTTCGTCCGATCCAGGGCCCACGACCACCGCCACCGACGCGTCGGCCCCCTCGGGGTCGGTGGACGCCAAAGTTTCCGTCCCGAAACCGGACGCGGGGCCGCGCGACCTCCCTTGCGAAGTCGACGCGCTCTTGTCGAAGCGATGCCACGAGTGCCACGATGGAGAGCTCGATTTGCCTCGGCTCGTGACCTACGACGACCTCGAAAAGCGCCTGCCTCTGGTGCCGGACAAGCCCCTCGCCGAGGTCGCCCTCGCAAAAATGACCGCCGAGCGAGGGACCATGCCTCCGCCACCGCGACCCCGCGTGACGCAGGACGAGCTGGCTGCTTTTCGGGCCTGGATCGACGCTGGAAGGCCCCGCGCGGTGTGCGGTGCCGACGGCGGTACCCCGAAGGACGCCTCGCTGGATTAGGGCCGATCCTCACGACGCATTTCAGCGGCAACGGACCGTCGTGATGACTGTGCTCACCCAATCGCGACGGCTCGAGCCTCCTTGGCGCGGCGCTTCCGGAGCACGTTGACGATGCCGATGGGGACGAACGGAAGCAGCACCGCCGCGAACGCGAGGCCAAGCACCGTTCCAAGGACGACGCGCCCGACGAACGCGGTGACCTCTCCGAAGCTCGCCGATCCTCGTGGTTCGCCCACGCGCGTTTTTCGTGCGGTAGCCACGTCCTCGTCGAGGACACTCTCGTAGGTTTCGCCATAGAACGTTCGAGAGACGCGTCCGCGGCGAAACGCGCGGAACGTGCGAAAAGGGGCCGCGAATGCGCCCGAAGCCATTCCTCCGAGGTTGATGATTCGCGCCGTGTGAAAGTCTTTGCAGCCTGCCCCGATCTCCCACGCCGAGATCTCGAATTCGCCGAGGGTGTTGGTCGCGTAGCCCGTCACGATGTGATGCAGGTCGTGGAGGCGCACGGCGCGCTTGCGTCCGGCACTGTTCGGGAAGGGCAGTGGAATGGGCCCGAGCTCGAAGTCCACCCAAGCGTCGTCGTAGCCGCCGTCCCTTCCGAAACCGTTGTCCTCGAAGTACGTGGCGAGCGCAGTGCGGAACGTTTCGTTCGGTTTCATCGTTCGGATCCTCCTCCAAGAGCGTAGGGTCTGGATGACTATAGTCAATGACCGTACTCATTATATTCGTCTGGAGGGTTTCGTGTGGGTGCCCTGCTACGTTCGAGGGCCATGAGCCGCCAGACAGGCAAAGATGCCACCCGCGAGCGCGTGCGAAAGGCCGCGTGGGCGCTGTTCTCGGAGGTCGGGTACGAAGCGACCACGACGAAGGCGATCGCCGAGCGCGCGGGGGTGGCCACGGGCACGGTGTTCGTTCACGCGACGGACAAAGCGGACCTGCTCCGCTCGGTCGTGTACGTGGAGCTCGAGCGTCTCGTCGACAAGGGGGCGCAGGAGCTCGGCAAAGGTCCACTCGTCGAGGAGTGGCTCCGGCTTTTTTCTTCGCTTCTCTCGTTCTATGGGGAAAATCGCAGGGTCTCCGAGGCGTTTCTCTCGGTCACGATGGCGCCTGCGCTCGACGGCATGCACGCCGCTTTTTCGCTCGAGGTGACCATGCGCTTTCTCGGGGTGCTCGCGAGCTTGGTCGAGCAAGCGAAGGCCCGCGGCGAGGTTCGCGAAGATGTCGGCGCCATGCTGGCCGCTCAGGCCGCGTTCGCCTTGTACTTCAGCGTGCTCTCGGCCTGGCTGCAGGGCTTCTCGTCCACCGAGGGCGCCGTCGCTTCGCTTCGTGATCTCCTCGGGCTCCTCGTTCGAGGCCTCGTTCCCGCCGAGCGCGGCAAGCGGCCCAAAGAGACTCTCGAGAAGACGAAGAGCCGCGTGAAAAAGCCCAAAGCTCGCCCGGCTGGATGAGCGTGGTCAGCGCGGTCCACCCACGAGGCGCGTGGTGACCTTCACCTTGGAGCCCTCGGTGCCGTTCTGGTGTCGGCGTGGCGCAGTCGTGTGGCAAGGTTCATTCGCCCTGATGAACCGCTTCCCGCGGACGATTCGCAGCCCGCTTGAGGTCACGCCCGTTGGGCCTGGCGGAAGAATGGAAGGACGACCCCGAAGTCCACAAGGAGGCCAAAAATCGAGCCGTCCACCGAGAAGCAAGCGCGAGCGGGCTCCCTCGGGAGTCCTCCGCGTATAGGCCGATCGGCCCATGGCGCAGGGGAAGGGGCTCCAGGTACATTTCACGCCCGCGCGCTCTCGAGCGACCGCCGGTTCATATTTTCCTGGATTGGGGCACCACATGAAGCTTCGCACTCGCATCTTGCTTGGGGGACTTTTGGGCGTATGCATCGCCGGACCGGATCGCGGGGTACGCGCTCAACTTGGGGTCAATGGCGCCGGACCGATTCCCACCACAGTCTTTGCGAGTGGCGCGCCGGCATCCCCACCTTTTACCTTGCCTCCGGAACCTGCGGTGCCCGCGGGATGCATCAAGCCATCGCTCGCGCAATGCGCTGACGGCGCGTGGTACCGTTCCGATGTTTGCTTGAAGGACGCGGCAAAGGCGGGACCCATGAAGGCCTACTGCACGTGGCAGCTCCAGCGCGCCTGGAACACCGCGCCCTCCCAAGCACACAAGGGCTTCAACCCCGGGTCCGCTCCGACCGAAGTGTACCCCATATTGGCACCCGGTAAACCGGTCGACCGGTCGAAGTCGCTTCCGACCTCCACCAACCTCCCTGCAAGTTACAGGTCGAAGGCCGCCACACGCTCCGGCTACACGAAGGCCGGGACCCCCACACCGGCCGTTCCCGCGAATCCGCCCGCGGCGTCCTTTGTTACCCCAAGCGCCGCAAAAGGCTCGGCGTCGGGTGCATTTGGCACCTACTCGAGTCTTTCGGCCAGCAAGGTTGTCACCGGTGCAGCCGTATTGGAGAGAGACTTCGGGGCCGCGATGAGAGCAGGCAACACTCTGACGGCCCAGCAGCAAAGTGCGTTCGGTACGGCGATGTTGGTGAACCCGTCCTACGTGACGCCAGGGGCAAAAGTCACCTCGTGCGAGGACTACGCGTGGAAACGCTGGGGCGACTACTCCAAATTTTCGTTCGCGGCGAAGCAGATGGGTCGCAAAGGGCGACAAATCTACAATCTGGCCATGGACCCGCAGTCCCCGCTCTACATCAACAAGACTCTGAATCAACTGACGTACGGGTCCGGGCCGACGACCGCTATCCCGAAACAGATCCCGGATGCACTGAAGAAGAATCAGCCCGCGCCCTTTTGGCCGGCCAACGCCTTCATCACCATTAAGCCCGATTGGCTCAGCAAGCCGAGCGCCATAACGAAAAACAACAAGGCGCTCATCACGCCGGCTGAAATCGCTCAAGTGAACGCGCTAATTGATGCCCAATGGCGTCCTGCGGCGGGCAGTGGCGTCGCCAGACGACCTCGAAAAGCGGTCGCCACGGACCCTTCGCCGCTTGGCCTTTTTCGCGACTTGAAGCAGAACCTGGACCAACGCTACGGCAACCCGACAGACGACGAGCTTCGCGACGCTCGAAAACGAAGCTCCGCGTACCAGGACCTCTATTCCCTCCGATCGACGATCGAGGCGGAGTACCATTGCGCGTCCGCCAACGACCCTTGTTTCGTTTGCAACCCTCGCCCGGGGCAAGGCCTCAGCAACAGTATTCCGGCTGTGTTTCAGAAGATCCGCGATCGGGTTAGCGGGGCGCCCGTCATCAATCCGGCCGATGTCGTGTCGATCTACAACGCGCAGGACGTCACGTCGCTATGGAGTGGCCACTCAACAGCCTCTCGCTACCAAGGGCTGGCCAATCTTTCTCTGATTGGCGACGCGATGGCGGGGCTCGAAGTACCTGCAAACGTGGCCGGAGCAGCCATGGGAGGCGCGAAACAAAAGGGAGCGCCGACAACTTTTTCGCAAGTTGCGGGAGGCACGGTTCCTAAAGCGCCGACTGGCGGCGCCGGTGGCGGAGCCCTGGGCGCCGGTAGCTCGCAGTGCATGCTCGACCTCACCTCCAAACGAGGTCCGCTAGGCGATGCGCTGACGAAGACGGAGCGGCAACTCACGAGCCTCCTGCAGAATGAGCTTCGCTTCAACCAAAGGGGGTGTCTCTCGAACCCCGGGTCCGGAATCGCAAACTTGTGCGACTGGAACTACGACGACTTCGCAGCGGTTGTGCCGACACTTCTGGACGGCAACGTCGAGGCCGATCACCGCCAGTGCACCTTCGAGATTGCACGCGGAAATAGGGCAAATCCTATGCCCACGGTCGGTTCCAACAGCGCGATATTCGAGAACATTCTTCGCAACGTCGGTATGCAACCGCTCATCTTCCCATGCACGCAACGTCGCGACTTCACAGTCAACGCAGTTGAGGTGAGCAAGTTTGTCGACCTCAACGATGGCGAGGGACTCTATTGCGAAAATGGCCTTCAAAACCTCGTCATCGCCGGCCAACAAGCCGCTGTCGCCTCGCAGCTCGAAGGCTTGCCTTGGGTGCCGGGTGAGCGCAAGCTCGCCGACTCTGAGGTTGACGAGCTTTCCCTTGGCGACAAGGACTATCTCGCTGCGTACTACAGCTACGACACTTCCTGGGAGCTCAAAGGAGCCAAGAAGGCCGGTGGCACGGAGATGGACACGTGCAAGTTCGAGGGTGCGGCCCGCCAAGTTGCGAAAGCCGGAATCGACTTTTTTGGCACACGAATGGAGCTTATCAAGCTATCTGGAAGCGGAACGGCAAAGGCCGGCGGCGGAACGGTCAGTATGGCGTTCTCCTACGTGGACATTGACGGCCTGAATACGTCCATGGTGAGCCCTCCGAACTTGAACAAGAGCAATGTGCCCGTTGGCCCCGGTGTGCCCTTTGTTCGTCCGCTCGTCACTCCGCCGATTGTGCTGGGAAGCGCATCCTACGGTTGGTGGTTTGCGATTGGGCCCGTGCCGCTCCACATTGAGTTCGGAGCAGCGGCCGAAGCTGGAATTGAGTATCGCTTCGGTTCGTCCGCAGGCGACAACTGCAGCAACATGAACGGTGCGAGTGGATTCGAGGTGAGCTCGCGTGTGGTTCCGTACGCGAAGGCAAGTGCGTACGCCGATGCGTCCGTAGACGTTCTTGTAGCCTCGGCTGGGGTTCGGCTCGAGCTAGACCTGCTCAACCTGGAGCTTCCCATTGGAGTCAGCATACGCAACAAGAGCGATACGGTTGGCGGATGGCAGATTGAAAACGGAGGCACCATTGGGATCGACATGCTCGACGGAAGGTTGTCGGCCTATGCGGAAGTAGGGGTTTCCCCTCTGGAGGTCAGCTACGAAGCGACCGTACTCTCCTGGAACGGCTTTCACACCGAGGTGCCGATTTTTGGCTTGAGTAAGACACTCTCGCAAAATGCCATGCGAATCGCATTGGCCGGTCAAGTCACGCCGGCGAACACGACTTGCTCGAACGCTTGCTCGAACATCAAGTGCTTAACTTGCGGCTCCAATGCCGGACTATGTGCAGGATGCACAGATGCCCGTCCTGCAGCAGTTGGGGGCTACTACTGCAGGTTTCCGCAGTCGGCCATCAACCAGCTCAGTGCACAAGGGAACTCCGCCTGCCAAAAGTACCTAAAGTGAATCGTCGCACGTCGTCGCAATTGCTTGCGGCGGTGGTTCTTCTTGGAGGGGTCGTGCTCGGCGGCGCATTGCGGTCGGGCGCGCCCCCTGCCACTCCAGGAGCCGTTGGTGCCGCGGAAGCTGCGCTCTTTCCGCCGGGGTCGGTCAGTGTTTATGCCCTTCGGTTTCATTCGTTGAACGCGGCGCGCATCGCGACTTCGAAAGAAAATGCGGTCGCCGTGGACGCGCACCTCGAGGGACTGCTCGAGCTCAGGTCCTACGAAACCCAAGACCTGTCGGCCAAGGAAAAGGGCGCCAGCTCAGGCAACGGTGCGCTCCTTGGCTTCCGGCTTTCTCGCGTGGACGCGGTGGCTCTGAACGCGCTTTTTGCCGCTTCGGACGTTGCGCTCACGGAGGAACTACTCACAGCCGACGCACTGGTTCGTTTTGACAGCACGGGATCCGTGGACGACGTGCGCTTTTCGCCCCAAACGTCGCTGCGCGCCAAGCGATTTCTGCGCGGAGTGTACCTCGAGCTCGGCGCGCAACTCGCCACCTCCCGCGCCAGTACCTCCCGCGTCGAGACGGCGCTGGGGCGCGCCCAGGTGACCACCGAAACGAAGGGCGACAAGCGTGTCTCGACACGGACTTCGTACGACTCGCTCGAGGCGTTTCCGAACGGGTTCGAGCCTGCCAAACCCACGCTGAGCGCTCACGGAGAGGTTCACCTTGGGCAGGAAAATGAGCTGCTCTCGGCTAGCAGCGAGGAAGACATCAAGCTTGTCGGGGTCGAAGGATTGCTCACGGGGTACCAGGCGCGCACCACTGTTTCCGTCGAGCGCACGACCCACGAAGTCCGCATACTCGGGGCCCCCCCCGATTACCCCGAGTCGGCAGGCATTCGCGACATGGGCGATCTGGCTTTCGATCGTCACGCTTCGCTCGTGCGTCGTGCGGCGGGGGTCACGCTGGAAAGCGTTTTGGACGATGCAACAATGGCCGCAGCCGCGCCCAAATCGGGCCTCACGGAATGGGTTTGGCACGACTCGGCGTACCTGGAGCTTCACCCCGAAGAGATCCCGAAGGTGCTCGCCGCAAAGGCCTCCAATGAAGACGCTCGCCGAACCACGTTCGACCTAGCCTGCATTGTTGGAACGCCCGAGGCCCAATCGGCCCTTGTCCGGGAGCTCAGTCTCGGAAAGTTCCGAAACGCAGACGAGAAACACCTGCTTTATCAACGTCTTTCGTACCTCAGGGAGCCCACACCTGAAACCACGGCTTTTCTTTCGACCACCTACGGAAAGAACCGTCGCACCCTTTTTGGATTGGCCGCAGCCCACGCACTGGGCGCATTGGCCGCTGCAGTGGCCAAGACGGACGAGGCCGAAGCCAGACGCCTCGTCGCGCCGCTTGTTGCCGATCTCGCGAGCGCAAAAACAGCGGAGGAACGCGCCGCCCTCGTGCGAAGCCTTGGCAATGCGGGTCTATCCGGAACCCAAGACGCCATGGTTGTGTACCGAAAGGACAAAGATCCTACTCTCCGAATGGCGGTCGCGCGGGGACTCCGCCGAATCACGGGCGAAGGCGTGGCGCCCGCCCTGCTGGAGCTCGCGGCAGATCAAGATCCCATGGTGGCGCAAGAGGCCATGAGCAGTCTCTTCCGAAGGAACCTCGAAGAGAAAGACTGGGCGGCCCTTGCCACACTCCTCCAAGCCGACGCCGTGCCGCGGCACGCCCAAGGCACCCTCGTGTCGGGCCTCGCGGAGCACCGCCAAGACTCCCCGAAGGTGACGGAAATCCTCGTCTCGCTGCTCGCGTCTCCCACGTTGGACGAGAAGATCCGGAACCAAGTCCAAGGCGTTTTGCAGCCGCTTTGAGGCTCCGTCGCAGAGTCGGAACCGGCCGCAACCGGTTGCACTGGTCGGACGATTGGGTTTGGAGCGTTCCGGGCACGTCGTCGGGCGCAACCTGGCCTGACTCCTGGCCTAACTCGAGTTTCTAGACGATGTCGGCGCCATGCTGGCCGCTCAGGCCGCGTTCGCCTTGTACTTCAGCGTGCTCTCGGCCTGGCTGCAGGGCTTCTCGTCCACCGAGGGCGCGCCGTCGCTTCGCTTCGTGATCTCCTCGGGCTCCTCGTTCGAGGCCTCGTTCCCGCCGAGCGCGGCAAGCGGCCGAAAGAGCCTCTCGAGAAGACGAAGAGCCGCGTGAAAAAGCCCAAAGCTCGCCCGGCTGGATGAGCGTGGTCAGCGCGGTCCACCCACGAGGCGTGTGGTGACCTTCACCTTGGAGCCTTCGAGGGCGCGGTGAACTGGGCACTTTTCGGCGATGTCGACGAGCTTCTGTTTCGCTTCGTCGTCGAGCGGGCCGTGCAGCGTGATGACGCGCTCGACCAGCCTGTCGGTGCCCGAGACGGTCTGGGTGAGGGACACGTCGCTGCCCTCGAGCGCGTAGCCCTTTCGCTCGGCGTAGAGGCGCATCGTCATGTTGGTGCACGCGCCGAGCGCGGCCGCCAAGAGCTCGAAGGGCATCATTCCCTCGTTGGTTCCGCCGAGCGCTTCCGGCTCGTCGGCCACGAGCCCATGGGGGCCGCACGTCACGTCGTTTCGAAGCTTGGGGGTGGCCTTTGCGGACACGCTCACGGTGCGCTCGTTCATGCCTTCCTCCCTACGCTCGGTCGGCATAGGCACGCCAGTCGCTTTCGGCTCCTTTGCGTGTTCGTGGGTCGGACGATAGCAACGGGCATGCTTGCGCGGATCCGGCCGCCATGAAAAGAACCTTGGTCCTCGATGTTTTTCCTCCTTTCCAAGGTGCTCGATCTCCTATTTAGCCCTTACACGTGGGGGCTCGGGCTCATGGCGCTCGCGCTTCAGCGCCGAAAAGCTCGCCGTCCAATCGGCCCGAAACGGCGGGTCCTGTCCCTCGTGGGCTTCGGGGTGTTGCTCGTGTTCTCGCTCGACCCCACGGCGAATCGTCTGACGCGTGTGTGCGAAGGAAAGACGGTGCGCGGCGAGATCACCGAGAAGCGCTACGACGGCGTCATTTTGCTCGGAGGAGTCCTGGAAGATCGCGCGATGTTCTCGAGCGGACAGCGCGCGTACAACGGCAACGTCGAGCGCCTGCTCACGACGTACGACCTCCTGCGCAAAGACGTTGCGCGGGTGGTGATCGTCTCGGGAAGCTCCCCCACGGCGCGTCCGGGTACCGTGGAAGCGAACGTCCTCGCCGACCAACTCGCGGACTGGGGCATCGCGCGCGAGCGGATCGTCCTCGAGGACCGGTCCCTCAACACGCGCGAAAATGCCGTCTTTTCGATGAAAATCGCCAACGAGCTCGGGCTTCACTCTCTGCTGCTCGTCACGAGTGCGTTGCACATGGTGAGGGCGCTCGGCTGCTTCCGTGCGGTCGGGGCGGTGCTCGATCCGTACGCCGTGGACTTCCGTTCGTACGATCCGGCGTCCTTTCCCACCTCGTTTCAACCGCGCGTCGAGTACCTCGCGCGCTCGACCGAGATGCTCCGTGAGCTTTTTGGCCGCACCATCTACGGCTGGAAGGGCTTTGCCGTGTACGATTGACGGGATGCTTCTTGGCCTCCGGCGGCTCGCCAGGTCGCGAAGGACGTGTAGAATCATGGGTCGGAGACAGAGGGAACGTGAAAAAAGCCATCGCGCTCGGGCTCGGATTCTTGGTGGCGGCATGTTCGTCCGAGGCCGACCCTTCCGAAACGCCCGCACCCGGCGCTGAGCCGGTGGCCGTAATCCCGCTCGCGCCCCTTGGGGACGTGAAGACCACCGTCGACCGAACCTACTCACCGAAACGAGCGCCCCAGAAGGCGTCGGCGGGGCCGAACCCCTCGCTTCCCGAGTCTTTCGAAGGGTACGTGAGCCAGGGCTTCGGTGAGCTCGTCGAAGGCAAAGGCGAGCCTTACGTCACGCGGAAGCTTGGCGCCGACGCTCCTCCTCCCGCCGGCCCGAACGCGAAACGGTTGGTGCGGTTCGCGCACATCCCGGACCTCCAACTCCTCGACGACGAGTCCCCCACGCGCCTCGGAAACTTCGATTCGCCCGACCTCACCGACGCGGCGCTGCGCCCACAGGACGCCTACCTTTGCCGCATGACGAACGCGGCGGTTCGAACCATCAACGCGCTTCACAAGAAGGAGCCGTTCGCGTTCACTCTCCTCGGGGGCGACAACGCGGACAGCGCGCAGACGAACGAAGTCGACTGGGTGCTTGGCATTCTCTCCGGTTCGGAGCGCGTGAAGTGCGACTCGGGCGCGGACGACGATCCCGTGAAAGGCCCCAACAACGACGGAAAAGACCCTTTCAAAGCGGACGGTCTCGCCATGCCGTGGAAGTGGGTCACCGGAAACCACGACGTGCTCGTGCAGGGCAACCTCGGTGTCGGCGACGTGAAGAGGCGCGAGGCCCTCGGCGTCGCCTCGAGCTCTGGCACCCGCCACTACGAAAATGGGCTGAACGGAGCGGTCACGAGGGACGACGTCGTCGCGGACGAAAGGCGCGCGTTGCTCGATCGCAAGGCGCTCATGAGCAAGCTCGCGAGCCACGGCGATGGCCACGGGCTCGGCGCCTCGGAAAAAGAGTCGGGTCGCGCGACCTACACGTTCGACGTCGAAGGCACTCCGCTTCGCTTTCTCGTCATCGATACCGCGGCCGACAGCGGCGGCGCCGATGGCCTCATCCGACGCTCCGAAATCGACCGTGTGATCAAGCCGGCGCTCGACAAAGCGAAGGCCGAAAACAAGCTCGTGGTGCTCTCGTCGCACCACGCCCAGCAGAACCTCACGAAGAACGGTGGAACCTTCGGAACCGACGTTCCAGACCCCGTGCTTCCTCAAGATTGGACCGATCTTCTCGGCGGATATCCTAACGTGGTGTTCAGCATGGTGGGTCACACCCATGCGCACCGCGTGAGGCCGATCACCACGAGCGGGGGACGCGGATACTGGGAGGTCATGACGTCGGCGATTGCGGACTTCCCACACGAGTTTCGCGTGGTGGAAATCTTCGATCAGGACAACGGATTTCTCATGCTGCGAGGCACCTGCGTCGACTTCGCGACCGATGGCGACGACGTGGCCGCCGAGGGGCGCAAGCGCGGGGTTATCGACCTGGTCTCGGGGTGGACCCCCGGAGGCGTCGGAACAGCAGACGATCGCAACGTCGAGCTTTGGATCAAGAAGCCGTGAAAACCAGTCTCTTCGCAGCCCTCCTTCTCGCCCTTCCGCCCACGTGTGGTCTCTCCAACGAGACGCCACCGGACCCCGCGAACGTTCCGGGAAGCGTGACGCTTACCGGTCCGTCGATTACGGCCAAACCTCAGGTCCTCGTCACCGCGCTGCCCGTGAGTGCGTTCAGCGACGCGGGCCTGGGCGCGGAGGACAAGACCGTCTTCCAGCAGGCCAAGGAGTACCACGAGCGCGGACAGAACTGGGTCGCGCGGCTGCTCATCGAGAAAATCGCGCTCGGCGCCAACGGAACCAAAGACGAAGCCGAGCTCCTGCTGGATATCTGCAAAGCGCAGGGAGATGGCGCGTGTGTCCAGGACTGCGCCCGTAAGCTCGGTCGAAAGATCGCATTCGATGCCGGCGCACCCTTGGCGCCGACCCCACAGATCCCCACGAGCTCCGAGCATCCCGCGGCCGACACTCCGTTCACCAAAGCGCGCGACCTCCACCTCAAGAAGCGCGACAAGGAGGCGCGGGCCCTGCTCGAGCCTCGACTCCTGGATGGAAAAGCCGCTCCCGAGGAGACCCGTCTCCTGCTCGAGATCTGCAACGCCCAGAAGGACCGCATGTGCGTGGCCCTCTGCAACAAGCAGCTTGGGCTTTGAACAAGCTTGATCGAGCCCGCGTACGCTGACCATAGTCAGCGTACCGGGGCCGATTGCCAGCCGATTCGGCGCGCACGCGGCCCTGATTCTCGTTCTGGCTCCGGCGCTCCCAGGGAGGGATCGTGAGCGTCAGGCGGAGCGCGCGACCAGGTTCTCGATCCGGGTCATCGCGCGCTCGAGGGTTTCCTGCGACGGCCCAAACGAGAAGCGAATGTAGTCGCGAAAGCGAGAGGCTCGCCCCGAGCGGCGCTTGCCAGGGTTTACGTCGAAGAACTCTCCGGGCACGCAGATGACCTTTTCGTCGAGTGCGGCGCGGAAAAAGCTCGTGCCTTCCGAGATGGACGAGGGAAGCCCTGCCACGTTGCCCCACGCGTAAAACGTGCCGTCGGGGACGCGATCGAACCGCACACCGATGCGCTCGAGCCGCGAGAGCATGAAGTCGCGCTTCTTTCGAAAGGTCTCCTGGATGGCCATGGTCTCCTTCACGACGTAGTCCTCGTCGAGGAGCGGAACCGCCGCACGCTGGAGAGGCTTCGAGCCGCCGCCGTCGAGGAAGGAGCCCGCGCTCGCGAAGCTTTCCATGACCGACTTCGGACCGAGGGCCCACGTGATGCGCCAGCCCGGATAGCGCCAGTTTTTCGTGAAGCCGTCGAACACCACCACGGGGTCTTTGTCGACGTCTTCGACGTAGCGGGCGGCACTCTCGATCGGGAGCTGCCCTGGGCGCCCGCGGTAGATGTAGTGGGAATAGAATTCGTCGAGCAACAGCGTGCAATCGAGCTCGCGGGCCACCGAAACCCATCGTGCCAGGTCGTCGCCGCCGATGAGCTTTCCGGTCGGGTTGCACGGGTTCGAGAGGAGCACCGCCGCGAGGCCGCGGCCCAAGACTTCGCGCTTCAGATCGTCCGCGGTGAAGCTGTATCCGCGCTCGCCTTCGAGCAAAATCGGGATCGCCGTGAACGCGTGGAAGATATCGAGCAGCTCTTCGTAGGCGGTGTAGTCCGGCAAAAAGTGACCGAGGTTTATCTGCCCGAGGCTCGCCGCGGCGCGGGTGAGCGCCGCACGACCACCCCCCGAGATGCACACGTTCTCGGCGCTGTACTTCGAGCCGTGGCCCTTTCGGTAGAGTGTATTGTACAAGCTCGCGACGGCCTCGCGAAGCTCCCAGAGTCCGGCGACCGGCGCATACTCTTGGTCGTCCATATGGATGGACACCGAGTCGATGCGCTTCGGTGATCCGGGCAGCTCACCGGTCTCGGGCTGGCCCTGTCCGAGGTTGCACCAATCGGTACTCTGAGGGGAAAAGCCGCGCTTGGTGGCTTCGCTCGTGACGTAGATGACCCCGGTCTTTGGCACCGGGCGGAAGGCTTGGAACGCACTCTCGTCCATGGGCCCACCATAGCGGCTCTCGCGGCGAGCTTCGCGCGTTTTCGACGCGGTGCGCGGTGCAGGTCATGCGATGCGAAGATTCGCGCGTTCGCTCTGCGACCCCGCGGGTCGCTCGGATCGCTCAGTGGGGGTCGTTCATCTCGATGACAGGAACCGTGATGACGGGGGCCTGCGAGGCGGAGGCCTGCGGAGCCGCAGCGGGAGCGGGGGTCGCAACGGCGCTGGTCGGTTTGGGATCGTTCGCCGTGCGCGCCGCATGGAGGATGCCACCGACCTTGATACCGGCTCCAATCGCGATCGCTACGCCCACGACGAGCAACACGGGGACGAGCCAAGGCTTTCCCTTCGCCGCGGCAGGCGCGACGCTTCCTGCACTCGGTGGCATGGGCGCCGGGGCGGCCGAGGCCTTCGCGATCTCGCTCGGGGGAAGGGGCGGGGGGTGCGTGGACTGTCGAACCAGCGCGGCGTCGGCGTCGTCGTCGTCGAGGAGGACGGTGTCCAGCAACGAAGGACGGTCGAGTTGGATCGTCGCGTTGGGGTTGATGTTGGGCTTGTCCATGCCTTCCTATGTTGCCCGAAACCGGCAACCTATCCACAGTTCTCGGTCGAAAATGCGCAGGTTCTCCTACGTCTTGGCACCGTGGAAGCCTTCCTCGGGACGGCCTAGATACGTCGTTTTCCTGACAGAGATCCGCCAAGCCACGTCCCCGGCAGCCCGCCAAGCCTCGTTTCCAAGGCGAGTAGAACGCCGAAGAACGCCAGGAAACGCCGTCGGGAGGCGTCGACGTTCGACCCATGGTGAGGAAACAACGGGCTGCAACAAGGCCCCCCAAGGGGCAAATGCCGGTATCGTGGCGGCGATGAGCGCGCTCAGCCCGGAAGCCACTTCGCGTGTCCAAGAAGCGCTGGACGCCGAGATCGTGAATGCCTCGCGGCTCGCGGGTGGGGCGTGTCAGGACAACTTCGTCCTGGAGACGAAAACCACCTCCGGAATCCTTGGGAAGTGGGTTCTTCGCTCGGACGCACGGACGTCGCTGCCGGGGAGCATCGATCGCGCACGCGAGCACGACGTGATGCTGGCGGCGGTATCTGCGGGTGTGAAAACCCCCAAGCCTTTTCGCCTCCTCCGCGAGCTCTTCGCGCCGAAGACGTCCGCCTACTTGCTCCCCTTCGTGGGGGGCGAGGCCATCGGCCGCAAAATCGTGAAAGGACCCGAGCTGGCCGCGGCGCGCGAGACGCTCCACGCCGAGCTCGCGCATGAGCTTGCCAAAGTTCACACGGTCACGCCGGACGGCGCGCCCCACCTCTTTGCGGCCGCGGACTACGCCGGCAAATCGGCGGCGCGTTTCCGCCTCGACACCATGCGCGTGCACGTGGACGCGCTCGCCCGCAAGCGTCCCGCTCTCGAGTGGCTTCTTCGGTGGCTTTCGGAGAACGAGCCCGCAGAGCCGAACGGGCGAGTCTTGGTCCACGGCGACTTTCGAACTGGAAACTTCTTGGTCGAGCCAAAGGGGCTCTCGGCGCTCCTCGACTGGGAATTTGCCCACTTCGGCTCTCCGTACGAGGACCTCACGTGGATTTCGGTGCGGGATTGGCGGTTCGGGCAGCTTTCCCTTCCCATCGGGGGATTCGCGAAGCGCGAGCCATTCTACGAAGTCTACGCGAAAGCGAGCGGCCGGACCTTGGACCCGAAGGCCCTCCACTATTGGGAAATCCTCGGCAACGTTTCGTGGGCACTCGGCGCAGCGTGCCAAAGCGAGCGGTACACCCACGGGGGAGAGGAAGACCTCGAGCTCTTGGCCATCGGGCGTCGTGCTTCCGAAATGGAATGGGAAGCCCTGCGGCTGGTCGAAAAAGGGAGGCTCTAGAAACATGCAAGATGCACCCGACAAAGAAGCCATCTTGATTGGCCTCGCCAAGTTTCTGGACCGCGAGGTTCGCCCGCTCGTCAAAGATCCGCGCGCGGCATTTCGCGTGCTCGTCGGCGCACACCTTGCGTTCACGGCGGCCATGGAGTCCACGGACGAGGACGCCGACGTGGCCGCCGAGCTCGAGCGGCTGCGCGCGCTCACCTCCGACTCCTCACCGAGGCCCGACTCGCTCCCCGAGCGAAAGCGTCGGATTTTGATTTTGGAGGAGCGGCTCGTCGCGCGAATTCAGGACGACGAAACGACCGAATCGAATTTGGCCGAAATTCGCCAAGAGCTCAAAAAGACCCTACTCGCGAAGCTCCGCGTGAACAGTCCTCGATTCGACACGCGAGCCGACATCGAAGGCTGAGCCACGACCTCCCAATTGTCTCCGCATCGACACGAGGAAACGCCATGGACTTCGAGCTATCCCCCGAGCTGAAACAACTTCGCACGCGCGTTCGTTCCTTCATGGACGAACGTGTCCTTCCGAACGAGAAGGAGCTCTTCGAAGGAGCCCTTCGCGGGGAAAAGAAAGACCTCCTGGCCCTTCGTGAGGAAGTGAAAAAGGAGGGGCTCTTCGTTCCTCACCTCCCAAAAGAGCACGGCGGATTGGGCCTTGGAATCCTCGGGATGTGCGCGCTCTTTCGAGAGATGGGGCGCTCTTTGCTCGGGGCGCACTTGTTCAATTGCGACGCGCCGGATCAGGGCAATATGGACTTGCTTCTTCGTGTGGCGAGCCCGTCCATTCGGGATCGCTACTTCGCGCCGCTTGCCCGGGGCGAAACGACGAGTGCGTTCTGCATGACCGAGCCCCCGCCTGGTGCCGGTGCGGATCCGTCGAATCTTCGCACGACGGCCCAAGCCGATGGTGACGGCTTCGTGATCGACGGGCACAAGTGGTACTCCACCGGTGCCTACGACGCTTCGTTCTTCATCGTGATGGCCCGCACGAGCGACGATCCGAAGCGTGGCGCCACCATGTTCGTGGTGGACCGTCACGCCGCCGGTGTCGAATA
>JAYUKI010000280.1:0-5000 GCA_043764595.1 Myxococcales bacterium
GAAGCTCCGGGTTCGCGTGGATGTCCTCACACAGCTTCTTCAGTGCGGGAGACTCGCGTTCGACGACGGCATCGATCGCGACCCCGAAGGCGGCCGGCAACATGCTCGAGAGCCTACCACTCGGCGGCGCGAGCATGCTGGAAAGGCCCCGACGAAAATGTGACCCCTCAGCGCCGACGCTTTTCGTACGCCGGGTACACGAACATGAGACCGATCATGTAGAGCACGCACAACCCGACGGTGGCGCCGACGCTGCGCTGGATGGCCTGTTTCGTGGTGACGCCGTTTGCCGCAAAAAGCGGCACGAGCATCGTGAGAACGAGGAGCGAGAAGAGGACGATCTTCTGCATCAGGGGGCTCCGAAAGGCCGGCCCGCGCGCCGGTCGGCCAAATACTGCCGGAAAACGATGCCGAGGTACTGCGGATCCTGCACGAAATAGCGGTGAAAGAGCCTTCGTGGCTCCTGACCGAAGCGGTAGGCCCACTCGAGGCCAAAACGGCTCATCCATGAAGGCGCGCGCTTCACCGTGCCCGCGATGAAGTCGAGAGTGGCACCAATACCGAGCAGCACGGCCGGCGAAACGGCCTCGGCGATCTCGTGGCAGAAGAGCTCTTGTTTCGGCGCGCCGAACGCAACGAGCACGATGTCGGGCTTGGCCGCGACCACGCGCTCGACGATGGGGGCTCGGCTTTCTTTTGGCTTCGAAAGGTCGACCATCGGCGCGTCGATGCCAGCAATGACGAGCTCAGGGTGCATTTCGACGAGCTTTTTTGCGGCAAGGTCAGCCACACCGGGACCTGCGCCCAACAGGTAGAGCCTCTTCTTCCGCTTCTCGCAAAGCGCCACGAGGGGCGGGACGAGGTCCGATCCCGAGACCTTGGCGGGCAGACGCGTGGGCATGAGCCGAGACGTGACGACGACGGGAAACCCGTCCGCCAAGCTCAGACTCGCGGCCTCGTACGCAGCCAAGAAAGCTGGATTGTGCTCGGCGAGGACGACGTGGTCGATGTTCGGAGTGACCACGAAACCACCTTGACCCGCGTCCGACAAATCGAACACGGCCGCGAGCGCCTCTTCGAACGAGAGGACGTCCACCGGGACACGGCCGACGCGGATGCGTCGATGCCGACCTGGCGAGCCCCTGCTCATGGGTGTCGGGGTCTCGATCGCGGGGTCATCGATGCTCCAATACGATGGAGCCGAGGAACTTCGCACGACCGGACTCTTCGATCGTTCGCGAGGCCGCAACGACCGTCGTTTCTCCAATAAAAACGCCGATAATCGCCCCGTCCAAGCTCTGGATCATGGGCACCGTGGTGGCGTTGTCGGACACCAGGTTCAGCACCACGAGGCAGCGTTTGCCCTTCACGGTGAGCGCCTTGATCTGCTGAAGGGTGCCGTCCATATCGACGAGACCGATTGCCCGAGCGTCGAACACGGCAAGCTCTTGGCCGAGCTCCTTGCCGATTCGGGCGAGGCCTTGGGCGATCTCGAGCATGGCGTTCGGATCGCGCTTGCTCGTGCCGACGACGGCAAGCGATTGCCAGTCCGACTGATGGCAGCGGAGCCAAAGCCTTTGCCAAACGGGATTTCCGAGAGTCGCCGCGGCGGCTTGGCCACCTGAAACGGGGGTCGTCATGCTTTCTCTCGCACTCTAACGGAAAACCATCCCCCTAGGACAAGTAGCCGAAGGCCCTCACGGCCGTTTTGCTTTGGAACGCAGCGAAGCCTCGGCTCCCGCGTTCACTTTTTGGGCTCGAATCTTGGTTTCCAGGACCTCTGGAGTGTCCCCCATCGCCGCACCAGCGACCGTCGCCCCCGAGAGGGCATACACGGTAAAAACGTACTCGTGGTCCAGGTTGTCTGCTGGCGGGAACGGTCCGAGGTACCCGAACGTCGCTGGCGAGTAGGTCACCGGACCGTGCTTCGAGCCTGCCGGGGCTGGAGCGCCCGGCAAGTACCCGAGCGGCACTCCGGCACTGAGGCCGAGGGAAGAAGCCGGGATGTCGTAGAGCGTCCAGTGCTGGTTGGCGACCGTCAGGTCCTTCAAAACGACGGCGTAGCTGTTGGTGCCAGGCGGTCCAGGCGTCCAGGTCAGGGCGGGGGACGTATTCACCCCAAAGCCCGTGTGCTGCACGGGGAAACGGCCGTTGTCCGTCAGGGTGGCGCTCGTGAGAACCATGGGCGAAACCGCGGCGTCTGCAGCATCCACGATGGATGCATCTTGCACGGAACCGTCGGGCACCGAAGCGTCGGCCACGGAACCGTCCGAGGTCGGACTGGCGTCCCCCGAGGGTGCCGCGTCCGCCGTCGCCGAGTCGACCACGGCGGCATCCCGCACCGGAATCGGGCCCGAGTCGCGCGCCGCGGACGCATCTGGAGAGGCGTCCGGAGAGCCTTGAGTGGTCGAGCTGCAGGCGACCGCCAGCGTCGACCCCGCCACCAACAACCAGGAACGGTAGGTCAAGAACATCGGCAACGGCGCACTCCTCCAGGTTCCTCAGAAGACCGCGATTTTCGCCCGCTCGGCAAGAGCCAATCCCTGCTATCTTCCAACGTGTCTTGGTTCGCCTAGGTGCTCTTCCCCTGTTGGTCGTGGTTGCCGCCCTCTCTGCGAGCGCGTGCGTCCTCAACATCACCGGCCCGGACGAGCCCGGTCCGGATGACGACGTCACGGGCGTAGCGGCCGATTGTTCGGCAGGTCCGAAGGAGCCCACGGGCGCCCCCACGGGAGCGCGTGGCCCGCATTTCGTCGGACGCTTCTCGCCGACCGGTCAGTTCTCCTGGTCGAGCTCCCAAGTGACCGCACGGTTCAAGTCGTCGTCCATCGCGGCGACCATCGAGCTCCCCGCCGCCGACCCCACCTACGATCCCGCAAAAGACGGGCGAGTGTTCTCGGTAACGCTCGACGGCCTCACGTCCGAGGTCGCCGCCAAACCGGGTCGCACGGTCTACACACTCGGGGCTGGGCTGGACCCGAACGTGGTCCACGAGGTCACGCTGACCCGCGAGTTCGAGGCCAACGGAGGACTTGCCAGGTTCGAGGGATTCAACCTCTCCTCCGGCGGCACCTTCGAGCCTGCAACGGTCCGCCCACGACGAATCGAGGTCATCGGCGACTCCATTTCGTGCGGCTACGGCGTTCTGGGCGGAGACGGCTCGTGCATCTTTTCGTTCGGAACCGAGCGCCAAAGCCTGACGTATGCGGCCATCGCCGCAAAGACCCTCGACGCGGAGCTCACCAACGTGAGTTGGTCGGGCAAGGGCATGTCGCGCAACGACAACGGCGACGATGCCGGACAGCCGTCAAAAAACAATCCCGAGGTCGTCGCCCAGGGCGGGCCCGAGCTTTTTTCGAGCATTGCGTCGTCCGAGGTCACGAACCCCGGCATCCCCTACGGCTTCCCGAAAGAGGCTACGCCGCAGGTCGTGCTCGTGCACCTCGGCACGAACGACTTCAACTTCAACGTGGTGGACGCCACGTTCGAAGAGCGTGGCTCGGCGTTCCTCAAGAAGATCCGCGAGAAGTACCCGGAAGCGCACGTCTTTTTCGCGCTCTCGCCGATGTTGAGCAACACGAACGGCCCGGAAATCCGCACGCGAGCTGGCGAGTCCTTGCGGAAAATCGTGGAGGGCTCGGGCGATCCTCGTGCATATTACATGCAATTTACGGAGCAACGCGGCGCACGGGACGGCCTGGGTTGCGACGGCCACCCGAGCAAAAGGACCCACGAGATCGTGGCCGGACAGTTCGTGAAGGCCATCCAGAAAAAGCTTTGCTGGTGACCCCGTGAGCCACTACCGCCCTGGCCCACAGCGGCCGAAGTCGTCCTCGCAAGTCCAGTACGAGGCGATGCAACGGCGCATCAGCCAGCGGTTCGGCGAGTTCGGCGAACGCGACGCCGCAGCAGAAGACGCCGATCCCCTCGACGACAACCACTTCCGCGAGACCATCCGCGTCGTCCTCGGCCTTTTGGTGGTGTCCGCCGCGCTCACCTACACCATCGGCACGCAATCCCGCATCTTGAATGGGGTTGCGGCCATGGCGGTGGGCGGTGTCTTGTGGCACGCGCTGACGCGCTACAAAGTGCACATCAGCGCGCGGTACTTCTTGGCCGTCGCCCTCTTCCTCGAGGCTGCCACCGATATCCCTACGTTCTGGAAGCCACCGCTCGCCTTCGCCGACGTGGCCTTCTACGCCTCCCTGAAGGACTTTGCCGGCGTGCCTGGCATGTCGTTGCCGTTCTTCTTTTTCGGCGCGCTCTTCCTCCTCTATCGCGCGCGAAAAGTGATGCGAAAGGACGAGACCCTCACACCACCGCCTCGTCATGCCGTTCAAGCCATGACGTTCTTCCTGGGTGCCGTGCTCGCCCTCGAGGCCTTCGGGCTCGCGCGCGGCGGAAACCTGCAGCCATCGTTCTTCCAAATCCTCCACCTCCTTACGCTGCCCATCGTAGGAATGGCGTTCCTCTACGCATTTCGGGGCACCGAAGATTTGCCGGCGATCGGCACGATCATCGTCACGGTGGCCGTGGTTCGCAGCGCCCTCTGCGCGGGCACATACGTCGCGCTCGCGCACAAGTTCCGAAACGAAGAAGGCTTCTTCGTCACCACCCACGCCGATACCGTTCTCTTCGCCACGGCCATTTTCATCCTCATCGCCTACGCGATCGAGGATCGCCAGCGGAAGACCGTGCTGCGCTGTCTTGGTCTCATCGCCGCCATCTTCGTCGGAGTCGCGCTCAACAACCGAAGGCTAGCGTTCGTGTCGCTCGGTGCGGCGCCCGTGATGATGTACCTCTCGCTCAAGCCGAGCCCCACGAAGCGCAAGGTCACCCGCGCCGCGTTCGTGGTCGGCGTCCTCGTGCTCTTCTACGTCATCGCGGGAAGCCAAGTCGAAGGCGACTCCCCGCTCTTCAAGCCGGCGAAGCTAGCGATGAGCGTCCTCGACCAGAAGGACTCGTCGAGCGAGTCGCGCGACATCGAAAACTACAATCTC
>JAYUKI010000281.1:0-4996 GCA_043764595.1 Myxococcales bacterium
CACCATCGCGGACGAAAAAGTCGTCGGCAAGGTCGTCAAGATCCGCTGCAAAAAGTGCGGCTCGACCATCGTCATCAACGGCGCGGAAGGTCACTCCGCGGGCGATGACGCAAGCGCTGGCGGCGAAGTCTACGACTACGCGGCAGGAGCCGGCGACCAGTGGACCGTCAACGTCGCAGAAGGCGACCAGCGCACGATGTCCACCCAGGAGATCGTCCACGAGTACCGCACGGGCGTGGTTACGCCCGAGACGTACTGCTGGAAGGACGGCATGGACGGCTGGCTGCCGCTCCGAGAAATCGATCAACTCCATCGAGCCGCTTCGAGCCCGAGCGTGCACCCCATTGCCGTCAACACCGGGGGCGAGTTTGCCCCAATCGTTGCGCCCGCCGCAGCCGCCGCGCCGCTCTTCGGCAGCGGTTCCAGCGGAGGAGCAGGCAGTCTGTTCGGCGACAGCCAAGGCTCGGCGCCAGCCGCTGCCCGGCGTGAACGCACCCGTAACGCTGGCGCGGACCTTTTCGGAGGTGTCGCGCAAGCCGGTGGTGAGAACGATCGCATGGCCGCCGCTTCCGCCGCGAAGGACGAGCCCAAGCTCACCGGCCAGCGAAACGAATCGAGCGTTCTTTTTTCGCTGAACTCGTTGACCAAAGACAACGAAAAGAATGGCAGCAAGCCCGAGAACAAGACCACCGCCCAGGGCGATGCTTCGGGCCTCATCGACATCCGAGCGCTCTCGTCGGCGTCCTCCACGAAGAGCAACGACCGCCCGAAGTCGAGCGGTGTCGACGACATCATGAACCTCGGTGGCGGCGGAGCGTTCGGCGCAGCGTTGGCCGCTCCAATCCTCGCTCCCCCGGCCATGGACCACAATGTCTCGGCCTCGGACTCGAACAACACCTCGAACAACAAGGGCAACAAGGGAATCATCTTCGCCATCGTGGGCGGCGTCGCGTTCCTCACCATCGCAGTCGTGCTCGCCATCGTCTTCACGCGAACGCCGCCTCCGGCGGACACCGCGGGCAACGGAACGGGCAAAACGGGCGCCACCGGCCCGAGTGCACTGGCCCAGAACGACCCCCCGAAAGAAACAGCGGCTCCTGCCACCGCAGCCCCGACCGAGCCCGCTACCACGGCAAAAGAGCCAGGTGCTGGCACCGTTGCAGCGGCCGCTGCACCGAAAGGTGGCGCGGCTCCCGCTGGCGGTGGAACGAAGAAGCCCGAGTCCGGCGGAAGCACGCCTGCCGCCGCTCCGACTGCGCCGGCGGCAGCCCCCGCGGGAACCAGCTTGGAAGCCAAAATGCGGGCTGCTGCAGGCCAAACCGCTGCCCCGGCGGCGGCTCCTGCAGCTCCTTCGGGAGCCGCCTTCGACCGCGGAGCCGCCGCAGCGTCTCTCGGCTCGATCAACGTCGCCTCGTGCAAGAAGCCGGACGGCCCGACGGGCAGCGGCCACGTGAACGTCACGTTCGAGCCAAGCGGGAGCGTCTCGGCGGCGGTCGTCGACGGTGGCCCGTTCCCCGGAACGCCAGTGGGTGGCTGCATCGCGGGCAAGTTCCGTGGCGCTCGTGTTCCTGCCTTCGGCGGGAGCCCGGTGAAGGTCGGAAAGAGCTTCACGCTCTGACCAGCGTCGCAACGAAGACCACGTCCCCAGGAGGGGATCGCATCGGTGCGATCCCCTTTCGTCATGGTTCGTGAGCCAACATGATCCCGACCCTGTTCACGGCACTGGTGGTCGCGTGTGGGTTCTTGCTCGGCCTCCGCGTCGGGCTCGCCCTAGGCAAGCGAAACGCCGAAAAGGCGGCCTTGGCGAAACGAAAAAGGTAGGTCTCCAGGATGCGCTCGCTCATGGCATCTACGTCCTTGGCCGTGTGCCTTTTTGGCGGGAACGCGTCGGCCGAGCCACCCACGCCCCTTGCCGTTGGCGCGTTTGGGGTGACGTGTGGTGAGCCGCTCCCCGCTCTCGACCGGGTGGCCGAGAAACTGGCCCTGCGCAAAGCGCGAGGAGAGCCGCCACTCGATCTCCCCGAGCTCGCTCTTGCCATTCTTGCGGAGCGCGTAGCGTACGTCTGGCCGCGCGCGTGGGTCGCCAGCGGGCCGTCGGCCGAGGCCCTTGCCGCTGGCTTCCAGGCCCACCAGAAGACCGTCCCATCCCCCACGCGCTCCGTTTGCGGTCGTGCGACCGTCGACCTTGGCAACGGCAAGGTCGTCGGCGCCGTGGTGGTTCTCGATGCCAAAGGCGAGCTTGCGCCGGTCAAAGAACGGGCTCGCGTCGGCGAGTTTTTGGGGATCGAGGCGACCCTGAACGGAGAGGCACGCGACGGCCGCGTGATGGTGAAGGGACCTTTCGGAGCGCCGCGCACCGTGCCGGGCCACTTCGATCCGGCGTCTCGGAAAGTGAGGGCGACCTTCGCTCCGGACGCGCCGGGGACGTTCGTCGTCCAGATCGTCGCGGACACCGAGCGCGGTCCACGCCCCGTCCTGGAGACGCGGGTGTTCGCGAACGTCCCCCCTACCTACGCGCGGGATCCGCGTGAAATCGCGGCCCCGATTACGGCGGGCCCGCCAGACGAAGCGCTCTTTGCGCTGGTGAAAAAGCTCCGTCAAGACGAAGGACTGCCCGCGTTCGTGCGCGATTCCAAGCTCGACGCCGTGGCCAAAGCCCACGTCGAAACGATGATCGCGAAACAGAGCCTTGCCCACGACACCGGGGACGGCGATCCCCGAGCTCGTGCGGAAGAAGCGGGGATTCGCGCACGCATCATCGCCGAGAACCTCGCCACCGGTCGGGAGGTCCTCGGCCTCCACCGGGCGCTCACCGAGAGCCCATCGCACCATGCGAACCTTCGAAGCGCCGCGCTCGATCGGATGGGTGTGGCGGTGGTGGCCGATGCCAAAGGCGCCCTCTGGGGCTGTGAGATCTTCGCCGGAGGAACGCCATGAAGACGAAGCTCCGCGTTACTCGCCGGTCTTCGCTGGCGGCCCTCGCCAGCCTCGCCAGCCTCGCCATCGTCGTTTCGGCGTGCACGGCCCCCGCGCCTGTCACACCGTTCGATGTGGACCGCACGAGCGCGGAGCTTGGCAAGCGTAGTCTTGCCGCATGCCACAAAGCGGGTCCTCCGGTCGACGGCCACGTCACGGTCGTGTTCGCTCCAACCGGAAAGGCTCAGTCGGCGATGGTAGACGGCGGCGTGCTGATCGGAACCGAAACCGGCAAATGCATCGAAGGGATCTTTCTTGGGGCCGAGGTCGCGCCGTTCACCGGGCCGGCCGGGACGGTACGAAGGCGCTTCCGTCTCGAATAGGCTAACCCTTCGAGACCCATCGTGAATCGCCACGCCAAGGAACGGCCAGGTTTGCGCGGGACGAAGGTTTGAAAAATACTGTCGGCACGACGCAACGTTTCGTCGTTCCTTGACGAGAGAGCCGCACCCCACGAGCACCGTGGCGCGTCCCACTGTCGTCCTTTCGAGAGGCCCCAATGTCCCTTCCCAAATCACTCCCCGCCCTCGCACTTCTCTTCACCACTCTTGCCGGCGTTGCATGCTCGGCCACCGTCGAGCCCGGCGGCCCAGGAACGAGCCCGACCAGCACCGCCACCGGAACCACCCCGACGAGCACCGTTCCCGTCACACCGGCTGGCCCCAACGTCATCGGCGCCGGCGGCATCGCCGCATGGGACGCGCTCGCGGACAAGGACGCCATCAAGAGCTTCCCGAGCCTCTACCTCCATCAGTCGGTCGGACAGGACCTCGAAGACGGTGCCGAGGCCATCGGCTTTTCGTTCGAGTACTACGGCCCGGGACAAGCGGCCGGAAGTGTCGTTGCGGGTTTGAACGGCGGCCTCTTCACCGACGTCGGCCCCGTCGACAACGGCAAGCCCCTCTCGAAGATGAACATCGTGAGGCGGGAATTCCAGAAACAGAAGGGCAAGCTGAAGGTCATGACGTTCAGCTTCGGTTATGCCGACGTGCTCGACTCGGTCGACGACTCTGGCCGAACCGTGCAGCTCGGAGATGTACTTGCAGAGTACAAGAAGCTGGTCGACGAAGTGAAAGCCGCCGGTGTGAAGTTCGTGCACATCACGCCTCCCCTCGTGTTCGATCCTTCGACGAACGCGCCAAAGATGAAGATGAGGACCTTCATGATCGAGACCTTCAAAGACGATCGCATCTTCGATCTGACGGACATCGAGAGCATGGACGGCGGCCAGCGGTGCGAAAAAGGCGGGATCTGGCACATTTGCCAAGCCAACCGCTCGACCACTGCGTGCCCGAGCAAGAGCCAGGGTGTCGACGGCGATGGGCAAGGGCATCTCTGCTCCAAGAAGGCCGCCGAGTTCTCGAAAGCCCTTCTCTACGCCATCCACTCCGCAGCAAAATAGTCACGACCTGCGGACGTTCGACCAAGCCGAAAGCGACCGGCAAACCTAGACCGAACGTGACGGGCATGAATGCAAAACGGGCGAGACTCCTCTCGGAGGCTCGCCCGTTCGCCGTTCGGACCGGTGTCTATTCGGACTTGTTTTCGCTGACGATCTTGAACTCGACGCGACGGTTGGCCGCGCGCCCGGCGTCGGTGAGGTTGTTGTCGATTGGCTTCTCCATGCCGAAGCCGTGAGCTTCGAGACGGTCCTGTGTGACCGCGTGCTCGGTGAGCCACTTCATGACCGAGTCGGCGCGATCCTGGGAGAGCTTCTTGTTCATGGCGGCCCCGCCCTTGTTGTCGGTGTGGCCGTCGATGCTCATGCGCTTGATGCCGGGGTTCGCGCGAAGCACGTTCGCAATTTCTTGGAGCATCGGGAAGCTGTCCGGGAGGATGCGCGCCGAGCCCGTCGCGAAGTGCACCTGCTGGAGCACGCGAATCTGACCGCCCTCGAGCTTGATGAACGAAGGGCAGCCGTTCTTCGTGGCGTCCGTGTTCGGTGCGCCGGGCTCCTTGGGGCACGCGTCTTTCGCGTCGGGGATGCCGTCCTTGTCGTTGTCGTCCTCGGGGCAGCCGT
>JAYUKI010000282.1:0-1508 GCA_043764595.1 Myxococcales bacterium
CGCGGCCGCGATTTTCCTCTTCCTGAAGTTCGGCATGCCGATGCTTCGCGGAGGCGACAAGCCGCAAAGCATTCCCACCGAGACGTACACGAACGCGCCCAGTCTCGGCCCTGACACCATCGATCCCCCGGTGGACGGCAAGCCGGTCGAAAAGCCCCAAGAGGGCGAGCTCTGCGAAATCGGCGGCAACCGCTTCGACGCGACGCTCTCTACGCGCGGCGCGGGTCTCGTCCACTTCGCCCTCACGGACAAGCAGTACTCGAGCGGTGGCACGTTCGACATGTCCACCACGCCGGACTACGAGCGCTGGCGCAGCCTACGCACCACGTTCCGCGGCGACGGAGCGAACGACCAGGTGAAGTTCGATCGCTTTCCCTGGAAGCTCGAGCGTCTCGAAGGCAAGAAGGGCTGCGTCTTCACGTACGCCGACGAGCTTGTCTCCATCAAGAAAACCGTCCGCGCCAACGAGCGTCCCTTCGAGCTCGACGTCACCACCGAAGTGACCAACCTTGCCGCCGATACCAAGAGCCACAAGCTCGGAATCGGAATGTTCGCGTACCTGCCGAACGCCGACAAAGAAGTCGACGGCAAGATCGTCGCGCACGGCGTGAAGGGCAAGCTCGGGCGCCAATCGCCCTTTTTGACGGAGCTTTCCTGCGCTCAAGGCAAGGACATCACCCGCAAGAACAAGGACGAGTTCAAAGAGGGTTGGCAAACCGTCCAGGGCATCGACCGCTACGCCGCCATCTCGAACTACTACTTCGGACAGGCTCTGATCCCGACGGTCGAGGGTGGAACGGCCGACTGCGCCATTCTTGCCGAAGACTGGTTCGGCGCGGGGCAGACCCGCGACGACGACAACGCCGGCGCCGTCTACCACGCGAACCTCTTGTATCCTGCACGCAAGCTCGCGAAGGGCGAGACGGCGTCGTACACGCAGATCGCGTTCCTCGGCCCGAAAGAGCGCAACGTGCTCGCGGCGGCCGGACGTGGCGGCAAGGCTGCCCCCGTTAGCGGCGACCCCAAGCTCGGCGAGCTCATCAACCTCGGGTTCTTCTCGCCGGTCGCCAAGGTGCTCATCAGCTTCCTCGTGTTCCTCCAAGCGAAGGTCACGTTCGGCAACTGGGGCCTCGCGATCATCTTGATGACCATCTGCGTGCGCCTCGTTCTCTTCCCCCTCACGTGGAAGTCCATCAAGGCCACCGTCGGCATGCGAAAGCTCAAGCCGGAGGTCGACTCCATCAACGCGAAGTTCGCGGACGACGCCCAGGCGAAGAACCTGGCGATGATGGAGCTCTGGAAAAAGCACGGCGTGAACCCGTTCGGTGGGTGCTTGCCGCAGCTCGTCCAGATGCCCGTTTGGTTCGCGATGTACACCACGCTCCAGACGGCCGTGGAGATGTACCACGAGAAATTCTTGTGGTTCCGCGACCTTTCGGCGCCCGATCCGTTCTACATTCTGCCCCTCGTGCTCGGCGGATTCATGATCCTCCAGCAGCGAATCGTGC
>JAYUKI010000283.1:0-4991 GCA_043764595.1 Myxococcales bacterium
AGTGAGCATGATCGTGAGCGGGTGGATGAAGCTCTCGAACTGCGAAGCGAGGATCAAGTAGATGAAGATGATGCCGAGGCCCATGGCCGCGCCCATCGAGCCGTTCGTCTCGTTCATCTGACGGACCTGTCCGTCGAAGTGGAACGAGGCTCCCGGTGGCAGCTTGATCTTCTCGAACGCGGTGGTCATTTCGGGGACGATTTCGCCGAGCGAGCGCCCCTTGGTGGAAGCCCAGATCACGATTTGACGCTCGCGGTCCTCGCGCTCGATGACGCTCGGGCCTTCACCGCGCTCCACCGTGGCGAGGTCGGCGAGCGCCATGGGACCTTGGGGGGTCTGCACGGTCATGCGAAGGACGTCGTCCACCGTGGACCGGTCGCCTTGGCGGAGACGAACACGAATGGGGACTTCGTCTTTGCCCTGGCGCATCTTTCCGGCCTCGTCGCCTTCGACGGCGGCACGAAGCGCGAGGGCGATCTGAGCGACGGGAACGCCGGCGCGGGCGGCTTTGTCGCGGTCGACTCCGACGCGGAGCTCGGGCTGGCCGGGGCTGTATTTGACCTGCAAGTCCGCCATTCCGGGAATGGCCTTCATGGCCCCCTCGAATTGACGCGCGAGAGGTGCGAGCTCTTCGTAAGACGAGCCGCGGATTTGGAGCATGATGGGCGCTTCGGTGTTCGCCCCTTCGACGAACGCGGGGTCCGTGACGGTGACCTTGGCTCCGGGGAGGGCCTCGTAGGCGACGGCGCGGGCGCGATCTTTCAGGACGGCAATGCCGACGTCACGCTCGCCCTTCGGAACGGTGACCACGCGCCACTGGACCTTGTTCACCTCGCCAGCGGGGCCAAGCTTGGAGAGCACGGTGATGAAGCGCTTGTCCTCGAGGAGCTTCTTTTCTGCGGGAAGCGTGAGACGGGCGGTCTCGTCGAGCTTGGTTCCGGCGGGCAGCTCGGCCTCGAGTACGAACTGTCCGCGATCCTCGGCGTTGACGAACTCGTTGCCCATGAGGCTTGCCACGGGACCGATGGAGAAGAGGGCCAAGAAGGCGCCGATGCCGACGACGAGCTTGTGGGAGAGCGCGAACGCGAGGACACGACGGTAGAGCGATTCGATGCCCGCAAAGACCCAGAGGAAGGGTCGCTTGATGGGCATGAACGGGTCTTTGGCGCCCGGGACGTGCGCCTTCGAGAAGCGGCTCGACAGCATGGGGTCGAGCGTGAACGCCACGAAGAGCGAGACGAGCACGGCGGCCGTGATGGTGAGGCCGAACTGCCGGAAAAACTGGCCCACGATTCCGCTCATGAACGCGACGGGAACGAACACCGCAACGATGGTGAGCGTGGTCGCGAGCACGGAGAGTGAGATCTCCTTGGTGCCTTCGAGCGCCGCGGTTCGTGGGTCCACGCCTCGCTCGAGGTGCTTCGAGATGTTCTCGCGGACGACGACTGCGTCGTCGATGAGGAGGCCGATGGCGAGCGAGAGCGCCAAGAGCGTCATCATGTTGAGCGTGAAGTTTAGCGCGTACATCACGAAGAACGTCGACACGACGCTGGTCGGCAAGGCGACCGCGCTGATGAGCGTCGAGCGGAGATCGAGCATGAAGACGAGAATGACGAGGATGGCCATCGCGCCGCCGAAGACGATCGCCACTTCGACTTCGTGTGCGTTTTCGCGAATGAATTTCGACTGATCGACGATGATGGCGGCCTTGTAGCCCTTGGGGAACGAGGTCTCGAGGAAGGCGAGCTTGGCCTTCACGGCGTCGGCCACGGCCACGGTGTTCTGGCCGGACTGCTTCACGACGTCGAACGAGACGGCGGATTGGCCGTTCGTGCGGATGCGGGTGCGAAGCTCTTCGTGCCCGTCTTCCACGGTGCCCACGTCCTTGAGGCGGACGCTCGAGCCGTCTTTCGTGGTGGCCACGATGGTCTCGCGAATGGACTCGACGGTCTTGAGCTCGCCCACGGTGCGGACGCTGATCTCTTTGACGCCTTCGTCGAAGTGACCCGCCGGAACGTTGAGATTCTGCGACTTGAGCTGCTGCAAAATACCGAGCGGCGAGAGACGAAGCGCGTCGATGCGGGCCATGTCGAGGTCGACGTGGACCTCGCGCTCGGCGCCACCCAAGACGTTCATGGAGGCCACGCCGTCCACTTGTTCGATGGCGGGCTTGATGACGTCACGGGCGAATTTGGCCGTCTCGGCGAGGGACCTTCCGCCACCTTCGAGAGTGTACGTGATGACCGGCGCCGCGCCGACGTCGAGGCGCGAAATGATGGGCTCTTTGGTCTCGGTCGGGAGCTTGAAGCGGGTCTGCGCGACGCGCTCCCGAACCTCGGTGGCGGCCTTTTGGATGTCGACGTCGAGCTTGAACAGCACGATGACCTGCGACATGCCTTCTCGCGAGTAGGTTTTCACGCGGTCGATGCCGTTCAGCGACACCACGGCGTCCTCGAGGGGCTTCGTGACGAGCTGTTCGACTTCGCCGGGAGCGGCCCCCGGGTAGGGCACGGTGACCGACACGACCGGAAATGAGACGTCCGGAAAGAGGTCCGTTCCCAGGTTTTGGTAGCCCATGAAGCCGAGCACCATGAGGGCCGCAGTGACCATCACGGTAAAAACAGGGCGCTTTATCGCGATCGCTGAGATGTTCACGGACGATCTCCAAAGTTTCGAGGAGAGAGGCGCGGGCGTGTTGTGGCGCGCGGCGCGCTATTTTTGTTGTGGGACGGGCGCTTTGGCGGGCGCGATTTCGACTACGTCGCCGTCGCGGAGGTCGTCCGAGGGCGAGAGGACGAGCTTGTCGTCTGCGGAGAGGCCACTCGTGACGATCCACGAGCCGTCGGTGTCGACGAAGTGCACGACTTTGAGGCGCACGGCCTTGCCGTCCACCACCTTCACGACTTCGTTTTGCGAGCCCACGCGACGCGCCAAAGCCGGTACCCGGAGAGCAGCGACTTCGTCTTTTCCGTCGACGTGCGCGCGCACGAAGCCGTAGCCGAGCATCGGCGCTTTCGGATCGTTCGGCACTTCGATCTCCACCGGCGCACGGCGGGTGGCCTGATCGAGCGAGGGAATCACGGCGATGACCTTCCCGGTCACGGTGCGGCCTTGGTACGTGACGTTGACAGGCGAGTCGAGACGCACGAGGCCCGCGTCTTCTTCGCCAACCGAAGCGCTCAAGCGAAAACGCGATACGTCCTCGACGCGGATGAGGGGCACTCCGGGATTGACCACGCTACCGATGGCCGTGGGCGCCTTCGTGACGATTCCCTCGAACGGAGAGACGATGGAGTGCATGCCCGCACCTTGCTGCGCGAGCGACGTGGTGGCCTTCGCGCCGTCGAGCTGGGCGCGTGCGAGGGCCACTTGTTGCCTGGCTTGTTCGGCCTGGGCTTCGGGGATCGACTTCGACGCCACGAGCGAATCGGTGCGCTTCAGATTGTCCTCGGCGAGGGCGAGGTTGGCTTCGGCGGCCTTGGTTTGTGCGATGGCTTGGTTGACCTGAGCGCCCGCTCGGGAAGCGTCGAGCACGGCGAGGAGCGCGCCGGACTTCACCTTGTCGCCCGTTTGCACGTTGAGCTTCACGAGCCGTCCCGCGAGCTCGAACCCGATGTCCGCTTCGCGCCACGGCCGAAGCGTTCCGGTGAGCTCGACCCGAGGCTTCCAGCGCATCGGAACGGGCGAAGTGACCTCGACCGGGAGCTTCTTCGCGAGCTCGACGACCGTGACCTCGCGCTCGGTGGCCGTCGCCTTCCTTTTATCGAGCGATTTTACGACCTTCGACCCCATGAGGCCCGCAAAGGCGAGGGTAACGACGAGGCCGATGACGAGGACGGCTCGGCCACCTGCTTTGGACGGTGCGGGGGTCTCGACGGCGCTCTCGGTCGGGTTGTGGGAGTCCATGACAGTTCCTTATTTGGCGGCGCGCGCGCGCGGCGCTCGGGCGGCTGTACGTCGTGGCCTGACGACGGGCTCGGACGGGTGGGGCTCGGGGATTTCGGGAAGAGACACTTGGCTCACCTTTTGGTGCTCCCAAAAGGTGGGATCGGCGGCGAGGCCAAGGCAGAAGATGCGGCGAGACGCGAGCAGCCAGTCCCTGAGCGGAGGCTTCTTGTCGCTTTGGAGCATGGCCTCGGCGAGCTCGCCGTGGGCGCCGACCATGAGCGTGGCGGTGAGGTGGGGATCGAGGTCTTTGCGGTAGACGCCGCGCTCGACCAGAAATTCGATCCAGCGACGAGCGCTCTGGTGGGCCTCTTTGCGGAAGGCGTTGAAGAGGTACGCGTACTGGCCGTTGCAGGTGTGCAAAATGGCCAAAATGGCCCGATTTTGCCAAAGAAACTCGAACATTTGGACGTCTTGTTCGAGGCCCATTTCCATGAGCTCTTCGGTGCGAGTCGGGACGAGGTGCTCCGAGGGCTGGGGGATCATGCTGCCGCAGCGCGCGAGGAACGCTTCCACGACGTGCAGGAACGCCTCTTCTTTGCCCTCGAAATGGAGGTAGAAGGCTCCCTTCGAAACGCCCGCGAGCTTGGCAATTTCCTCGACCTTCGCCGAGTCGAGGCCCTTCTTGGCGAAGACCTCCTCGGCGGCTCGGAGAAGAGCGATGCGGGTTCTGGGATCGGCGACTCGGGACATTTTTTGACCGGCCGGTCAGTTATAGGCACCGTTTTTCCCAAGGCAAGACGGGCGCGTCAAAATGCCCCGAAATGCCCGACGTTCGGGCGATTCGGCCCGCGCTTTTTTTGGCCCATGGGCGCGCACCATGCGAGCGCTACACCGATGACCAGTCGTGCCGAGCCCGAGCTCGTCGAGATTCGCAAGGCCGCCGAGACGTTGGCCAAGGACCGCGGCGAGCGGTTCTCCACGGCCCACGTGCTCGCGGCTCTCTCCGGGCGACCGGGCGACGCCCAGCAGCTCTTGGCGGATCGGAGGCTCGACGGCGACACGCTCCTTCGGGCAGCTCGTGTGGCAACGGACGCGTCTCCGGA
>JAYUKI010000284.1:0-1506 GCA_043764595.1 Myxococcales bacterium
TTCCGCGTCTGCGAGACCGCCATCCAGACCTACGGCGGCGCGGGCTACACGCGCGACTACCCGGTCGAGCAATACTGCCGCGACGCGAAGATCTTCAGCATCTACGAAGGCACGAACCACATCCAGGCCATGGACTTGGTCGGTCGCAAGCTCGGTCAAGCGGGCGGCGCGAACTTCCAAGCCTTCATGGGCGACGTTCAGAAGTTCGTGGCTGCGCAGTCCGCGCACCCCACCCTCGGCGCCGAAGTGAAGCGCCTTGGCACGGCGGCCGAGGCCCTCTCCGGATCGGCCATGCGCCTCCTCATGTGGTTCCAATCGGGCAACGTCTCGATGGTTCCACTCTCGGCGAACCGCTTCCTCGAGATGATGAGCGAGCTCGTCGTCGGTTGGCTCCTCCTCGAGTCGGCGGTCATCGCCGAAGAGGCAGGAAAGAAGGTCGATCCGCAGCACCCGGACGCGGGTTTCTATGCGGGCAAGGTCCAGTCGGCGATCTTCTTCGCCCGCAATACCCTGCCCGGTGTCGCGTTCAAGGCCGAGCTTCTCGCGATGGAAGACAAGTCCGCGACCGACATCGCCGACGCAGGATTCGCCACCGTTTGAGCCACTGACGAACCGCACGCGGTTCCAAGGACGCGAGTCTTCGGTGCACACCGAGGCTCGCGTCTTCGTTTTTCGGGTACGCTCGCGGCGTGAACGCACGACGTTTTTTCTCTGCAATCTGCATCTTTTCGACGCTCGCATTCGTGCCTGGGTGCGAGAACAAGATGTCCAAGATCGTGAAAGTGGAGACGGCGGCTCGCGGCGGAATCGACGCCCTCGCCGAGTCCACGAAGAGCTTGCCCGCGTGCACGGACGTCGATCCGACCAAAGGAGCCGACGCGGCGTGTCTCGCCGGCTTGGCGAACGCGCTTGGCTCCAAAACGGGATTTCATGCGCAGCCCGCGGACCAGGCCAGCGCTGCGGCAGTGGCCGTTCTCGTAGCCCGTGACGGGCTCGGTTTTGCCGTACCTCGCCCCGACGCGTGGCTCGACCTCCTGAAGAATGGCAAAGGTCCAGGAGTGGATGCCCTTCGTATGGCCGTATCGAGTGGGATGGCCCACGAAGCCGCCGTGGTCGGGCAAAAGACGGAAGACGAGGCCGTAGCTCGCAAAATGATGCGGGCCGTGGCCAAGCGTCTCCCCGGAGCATGCGCCACCTACGAGCTTCTCGGCTCGGGCAAGGAAAACGCGGCGCTTGCACCGGAGCTCCGCGCCGAGCACTCGCCGTGCGTCCAGAAACAGCTCTCGTTCCGCGACGGCCCGGGCGGCCGCTATGGGGCCGGGATCTTTCGCGCGGCCGAAGGAGCCATGGCGTTCTGGCGAGAAACCGAGCGGGCGCTTCGGCTCGGCCTCGAGCACGCCGCTCCCGAAGCGCGCGATCGGCTCACGCAGGACCTCGCCGTCATCGAGCCGGCGACGCAGAAGATCGGCCTGAAGCGCGAGATGTCGACCGTCGCGATGGACGTGC
>JAYUKI010000285.1:0-18582 GCA_043764595.1 Myxococcales bacterium
AGACATGTTCCGCTCTCTACAAGTCGCGGCGACGGGCATGGTCGCTCAAGAAACCAAGCTCGACACCATCGCGAACAACCTCGCGAACTCCAACACCACCGGCTACAAAAGGCAGGACGCCGAATTCGAGGACCTCCTCTACCAGAATCAGCGTTCCGCCCCGGCGAACCCAGCAGGCGGCGTAGCCCCGTCGGGCGTGCAACTCGGCTCGGGCGTCCGTGTGGTGGCCACGTCGCGGGCCTTCTCGCAAGGCGCCATCATCCAGACGGGGAATCCCCTCGACGTAGCGATAGAAGGCAATGGGTTCCTCGCCGTCACTCGAAAGGCCGGGGAGATGGCCTACACGCGCGCCGGCAGTCTCAAGGTGGACGCCCAGGGCCGCATCGTGACGAGCGATGGCCTCGCAGTAGAGCCCTCCATCAGCGTTCCACCGGACGCCACCTCGATCTCGATTGCCTCCGACGGGTCCGTGAGCGCGCTGACGCCAGGACAACGGACTCCGACTCAACTCGGGCAGATCCAGCTCGTGACCTTTCCGAATCCGAATGGCCTCGAAGCCGCGGGCCACAATCTCTTTTCTGCCAGTGCGGCGAGTGGAGAACCGGTAACGGGGGCGGCTGGCACGGACGGCCGAGGAACTCTCCTCCAGGGATCGCTCGAGGGCTCCAACGTCGAAGTCGTCACCGAGATGATCGGCCTCATCCGAACCCAGCGCGCCTATGAGGTAAACTCGAAGGTCATTGCGGCTGCGGACGAGATGCTCCGAAAGGCCACGGACATCCGATGATCCGCCGAGCTCACCGGAGCCACGGGGCCGTGCGCACCGCGAGCTTCGTCGCTCTCGCCTTGGGCATCGTTTGCCAACCGTCCGGAAACGCGGCTGCGGGCCCGCCACGTGCCACGTCAGCGACCCGGTCCATCGAAGTCTCGACCACGCGTATCCATCTTCATGATTTGGGCATGAAAGGAGCCCAGGGTGCCGACGTCGACTTGGGATTGGCGCCTCCCGTCGGCTCGAGCCGTACCATCGAACGAGGAGAAATCGTTCGCGCTCTTGCCGCCGTGCACGCGGCGGTACCCGAAAACCTGCCCGACCGCGTGCGCTTCGTTCGCAAGGCGCGGCGCCTCGGAAAACCCGAGCTCGATCGTATCGTGCGCACGTCACTCGACGCCACTCGACTCCCGAAGGGTGCCAACCTGATCCTCGTCGGCGGCACCACGGTCGACGTTCCGGAAGGCTACGAAAGCGTCGCAGTGGACCTCCCGGCGTTCCCAAGACATGCCGGGAATGTGACGCTTGGCGCTTCCGTCAGCTTTCTCCTCGACGGAGCCACCATTGCGCGGATCACCGTTCCGGTCGAGATCGCGATTCCGAAAGAGGCGCTCCTTCCCGACGTGACGAAAGGCTCGACGATTCTACTCGTCGTACGCCGTGGTCTCGTCGAGGTCAGCATCGGTGCCGTTGCGGCCGCCGACGGCGACACGGGAGCCGTGCTTCCGGTCCTGCTCAAGCCCTCGGGACGCGTCGTTCGCGCCCGGATCCTCGACAAGGATCATGCCATATCCATCGAGGAACCATGATGTTCGCTCGCACGGCCATCTCTATCGTGCTCGTCTGTGCGGCTCTTGGTTGCGGTCCGAACCACATCGAGCCATTCACTCCACGTCAGCGCGTCTACAAACCGGGCTCGTACGCGCAGCAAACCGCCTCGGCTCGGCCAGCCAACGGTTCACTCTTCAGTGGCGCCCATGCCGGTTGGCTCGAGGACACACGTGCCGTCCGAGTCGGCGACTTCGTGGTCATTCACATCGACGAGCAAGCCAACGCCAAAGGGGCAGCCACGACGAGTCTCAAAAAGGAGACCGAAGGCAGCGGCGGCGCTTCGGCCATGGTCGGATTGATTCCTGCTCTCAAGAAAGCCTATCCCGAAATCGACCCCCAGAAACTGTTCGAGTACGCGAGCAAGACGGGATTCGCCGGCGCCGGCGACACCGCAAGAAATGGCGAGCTCTCCGGGCGCATTGCGGTTCGGGTCGTGAGCGAAATGCCGAACGGCGACCTTTTCCTCGAGGGAACGAAGGTCGTTCTCATCAACAACGAAGAATACCACCTTTACGTGTCCGGTTTGGTGCGCCCAGCCGACATCGCCCAAGACAACTCGATTGCCTCCTCGCGCATTGCCGATGCCCAAGTGGAGTTCACCGGGCGCGGCGACATCGCAGACCAGCAACGCAAGGGATGGGGCGTCCGGCTCATCGAGACCATCAACCCGTTCTGAGGAGGCTTCCATGCGAAAAAAGTGGCTTTGTTTGCTTGTCGTCATTGCCTCCCTATTTTTGCCCGCCCAGGCAAACGCGGACAGACTCCGCGACCTGGTCGACGTAGGCGGTGCGCGTGAGAACCAGCTCGTCGGGTACGGCATCGTCACGGGTTTGTCCGGCACGGGCGACGACGTCAGCGTGCCGTTCACCGCACAGACGGTCCTTTCCCTCCTGCGTCGTCTCGGCGTGCAGGTCGATCCGAACCAACTCCGACTTCGAAACGTCGCTGCCGTCATCGTCACGGCCCAGCTCCCGGCATTCGCAAAGCAGGGTACGAAGCTCGACGTCACGGTTTCTTCCATTGGAAATGCGCGGTCTCTCTCGGGAGGGACCGTGATTCAAACCCTCTTGAAGGGCGCCGATCAGAAGACCTATGCCGTTGCACAAGGAAGCGTGATCATTGGTGGATTCGAGGCGAAAGGGGCGAGCGGCAGCTCCGTGTCCAAAGGCACGACCACGGCCGGACGCGTTCCCGAAGGGGCCATCGTCGAGCGTGAGGTCGTCGCCAATCTCGTGGAAGGCGGAGCGCTGAAGCTCGAGCTACGGACCCCCGGGTTCACGGTAGCTTCCCGCATTGCCGAGGCCGTCAACGTGAAGTTCGCGGGAACGGCAGCCGCGATCGACGGTGGCGCCGTCAAGGTTCGAGTCCCACCCGGATTCGAGACGCGCATCGTCGATCTGGTGGCTCAGCTCGAGGACATCGAAGTCACGCCCGTTCGACGCGCACGCGTCATCATCAACGAACGCACGGGCACCATCGTTGCTGGTGGCGACGTGAGACTCTCGCCCGTCGCGGTGATGCACGGAAGTTTGACCATCGTCATCAAAGAAACCCCCATGCCCTCGCAGCCAACGGCGCCTTTCGGCAGAGGAGGTTCGACCGTGGTCGTGCCCCGCAGCGAAGTCAGGACGAGTGAGCCGGGACGGGCGATGGTCTACGTGCCTCCGGCACCCACGTTGGCAGACGTTGCCTCGGCACTGAGCTCGCTCGGGCTGTCCCCGCGTGAGCTCGCGGGAGTCCTCCAGGCCCTTCGCGCCGCCGGCGCGCTCGAAGCAGAAATGGTCGTCCAATGAGCACTCCAAACCTCCGCATCGCTTCCGAAACGTCGGACGCTTCCAGCAAGACTCTCGCCAAGGTGGATCGCTCGATGCCTTCGCCAACCCAAGAGGCGAGCCGTGAGGTGAAGGAGGCTTCTGCCGCCTTCGAGGCCATCCTCGTGCGCCAAATGCTCACGTCGGCCTCCGTTGCCGGAAAAGGGAGCTATTCGGACATGGGGGTCGAGGCCGTGGCCACCGCGGTCACGTCCGGCGGCGGACTCGGCTTGGGCCGCGCCATTCAGCAGGCCCTCGGGCAGTCCCACGCGAGGCTTGCGGAGCACCCCCACGTCGACGATTCGGTGTCGCCCGCGGGTACCTCCTCCGAAGCAAACATAATCGCGACCGAACGCTAAAGGTTTTTGGGCATCAGCCGTTCCACGAGACACCGGAGATACGATCATGAGGATCAGCGATCAATACGAGCGTTTCACGGACCGAATCGGCAAAGGCGTCGATGGCGTCGTTCCCCTGGCACAAGCCAAGCGAACCGGCGAGGTCGCGGCGGCGTCGGGTGTCAAAGAGACCGGAGAACGCCGAAGTGAATCGGGCGTGCTCTCTCTCTCCTTGTCCGGACGGGCGGCAGAGCTCTCGACCGCCGCGGCCCGCGTCGAGGAGCTCAAGGCTCAAATTCGAGACGGAAAATACAAAGTCGACGCCCACGCCATCGCGCGGGCTCTCGTCGGGGAGGAGATCCGATGACTTCGGACGAGCTCGTGACCGCGATGCGTTCGGCTTTGGCTGCAGAGCGGGACGCTATTCGCCGGTTGGATTCGGCTGCCGTGGACGAGGCCTCGCACCTCAAAGAGAAGCTGTTGGAGGCCGTGCTCCGAACCGAGCCCGCCGACCGATTGTCCTTGCTCGAGGGCCTGCTTCTCGTGCGCGACGAGCTCAAGCGAAATCTCGTCCTTCTCGCTCACGCTCGTGACTGCATGCGCGACGCCCATTTGCATGCCCAGGCGCTGGGCAAAAGCCGCGTGTCCATCCAACTCTGACGACACGACGGCGACACGACGGCGACTCGGCCCGGGGCTTCGCGAAGGCGAATTGCCCTATCTCCGAATGTCGAGTCGCCGAGCCGTGGGACGAGACCGAGCGAGCTCCAGGGTCGTTGGATCCATTCCCTCGATCCGAACGCCGGCGTGTTTCCAATCGCTCGCAGCCTATTACCGATTACCGATCGCCGATTCCGAGGAGCCCATGAGCCTGTCCGGTCTATTGAACGTTGCTCGAAGCAGTCTGACCGCGCAAAGTGGTGCGCTCGGTGTGACGGGCAAGAACATCTCGAACGCTACGACGCCCGGATACGCGAGGCGAGTTGCGTCCCTCGAGGCTTTGGTCGATGGAGGCGTCGACTACCGCGGAGAGCTTCGGACGGTCGACCGCTTTGCTGCCGCACACGTCGTCGAACAGGAAGGGAAGAAGGGGAGCGCCGACGCGCGAGCCTCTGCCCTCGAACAAATCGAGTCCCTGGTTGCCCCGACGGACCGCACCATCGGGGACTCGGCCACAGCCATGATGACGTCGTTCGTCACGCTCACGGCCTACCCGACCGACTCAGGGGTGCGTGCCGAGGTCCTTGCGCGCGCGTCGGACCTCGCCAGCACGGTATCCATCGCTTCGCAGCGACTCGGCGAAGCTTCCAAGGAGCTCCTTTCGAGGTCCCAGGGCGTCGTGGGCGAGGTGAACGAGCGACTGGAAGGTGTCGCCGATCTCAATGTGAAAATCGCGGATGCCAAAGCCCGCGGAAGCGAAACCGCCACGCTCTCGGATCGGCGAGACCTCTTGGTCCGCGAGATTGGCGAGCGTGTGGGAGTACGCGCGGTGGAAGACCCACAGGGACGTGTGACCCTCTTCGGTGCGGGCGCCACACTCGTCGAAGGCTCGCGAACGTCGCCCCTCGCGGTCGACTTGGACGGCACAGGAGCCCTCCGCTTCACCGTGCAGGGCACCGGCACGCTGGATGTCACGGCGCGCATGGATTCGGGTCGACTCGGCGGTCTCCGCGAGGCCCGCGACGTCGACCTCGTGAAGGCGCAACGAGGGCTCGACGCCTACGCGTTCGACGTGTCGAACACCATGAATGCCGTACACGTGGCTGGTTTTGGCGCGGACGGAGGGACAGGTAGACCCCTCTTCATCGCTCCCACCACCGTGAATGGTTCGGCGTCCGCCATGGCCCTCGATCCTTCGCTGATCGATAGGCCGGATCGCCTGGCTGCGGCGGCCTCCGCGGCGGAGCTCCCCGGAGGCAACGGTGCCGCGATCCAATTCTCCGGCCTAGCCGAGTCGGCTTCGTTCGGAGGTTCGACATTGGCCAATCGATTCGCGAGTATGGCCAGCGAAGTCGGAAGTCGGAAGTCGGCGGCAGACGCGGAGAGCTCGCTTCGCGCGGACACACTCTCCTTGGCGGAAAACATGGCTGAAAGTTCGAGCGGGGTGTCCCTCGACGAGGAGATGATTGATATGACTAGGTATCAGCGTGCATTCGAAGCGGCTTCAAAAGTGTTGCGCACGGCGGACGAGCTCCTCGCCGGCTTGATTAGGGATCTCTGATGCGAGTCACCGAACGAATGCGGGTGTCGGGCGCTGCATCCACGCAAGGCAAGCTTGCCTCGCGGCTCGACAAGGCCTCTCGTGTCGCGGCCCGGGGCGAGCGAGTCTCGGTACCATCGGACGATCCGATCGCCTACGCGGCGCGCGCGCGCAGCGACCACGCTCTGTCGTTGAACGAAAAACGCTCGGAGCTCGCCACGAAGGTGTCCGGCGAGCTCGAGGTCGCAGAAGGCGCCCTTTCCGCGGGCGTCGACCTCCTCTCCGAAGCTCGCGCAGCAGCCATGGCTGGAGCGAACGATTCCCTCGATGCAGGAGCTCGCGCGCTCATGGCGCAGCAGGTAACCGCGCTGCGAGCGCAGTTGCTCGATATCGCCAACACGCGTTACGGAAGCAAGTTCCTCTTCGCAGGCACGAGGACCGACGTGGCTCCCTTCGATTCCGCGGGTGCCTTCGTCGGCAACGACGTCGTCACACGTGTCTCGTTGATGGAAGGAATCACGCCCCCGGCCAACGTAAGCGGCGCGCGAGCCTTCACCTCCGCTGGGGGCCGTGACGTGCTCGCCGACCTTCAGTCTCTGGCGGACGCGCTTTCCACGAACGACGTTGCGGGAGTTCGCGCCTCGATCGACACGATCGACGCTTCCCATGGCCAGCTCGTACGCGTCCAGACCGAGGCCGGTCTCTCGACCGAACGCTTTCGCTCGGCGATCGACGTCATGGCCTCGACCAAAATCGTGGTCGCAAAAGCGCGCGCCGAAGAGGTGGAAGGAGATCCGCTCGCCCAGCTCACCGAGCTTTCCCTCGCGAAATCCGCCTACGAGCGGGGAGTCGGCGTGACCCGGGAGCTCCTCTCGGTTTCTTCGCTCGCTAGGCAATGACCGTTTCCACCGGTCGCCACCAAGGCCCGCGCGTTTCCCGCGCGGGCCTCTTTTTTTGGCGCTTCATAGTACCGACTCGACGCGTGACCGAAGCAAGCACTTGAGCGCTCCTGAGCCTCGGCGTTGCCCAGGAGACTCGAATCGGTGTCTCGCTGCTAGGACGGGAAAATAGGCAGATTGCTAAAGGTTCGGAGCTTGTGGTCGTTCCGCTGAGTGTGCGGCCCCTCGGGGGCGAACCCAGGCAGCTCGCCTCGGTGCGAGCGTCGACATCAACTCTTTAGGAGGCCTCTCAAATGCGAACCGGTCGTTCAAGCTATCAAGCGTCCAAATGGCTCACTCTTGCACTCGCAACGGCAATCACGGCATGTGCGGGAAAGGCCAGCGAGCCCCAGCCTGTCGTCGTCGCCCCCGTCGACCCTGACGACCCGTTTGCTGCAGTCGAGCAGGGCCTCTCGCCGCTTGCGACCGCGTGCACGTTCAACGCCACCACCGGCCTAATGACCGTAGTTTTGGCGGCGAACGAGACCGTCGTCCTCTCGAAGCGAGCGGCCGACTCTGCCATCCTCCAGAATGGCTACGCGTGCACCACCGCCGTGACCTCGAGCACCCTCAAGAAGATCACAATCACCGGCGCGGCTGGCGACGAAACCGTCGTCCTCGACTTCACGAACGGCCTCTTCGCGACGGGCACGAGCTCGGCAGCGTCGAGCGGTATCGCGGTCGACCTTGCCGCTGGAACGGATACCCTTCTCGTCAAGGGGACGAGCAGCGCCGACACGATCACGTACGGCGCGACTGGCATCTTGCTCAATACGGACACGAACAAGGACATCGTTCCCACGAACATCGAGACCTACAAGGTGTCGCTCGGCGCGGGCAACGACGTCTTCTCGGCCTCGGGCAACGCAACGGTGGGTGCGGCATTCGGAACGGCAATTAGCGTCTACGGCGGCTCGGGCAACGACACGTTCTCCCAAGGAGCAACCACCACGATCAGCGAAACGCTCTTTGGCGGACCGGGCACGGACACCGTCGACTACAGCCTCCGAACGGCGGCTCTCACCGTGTCCGTCAGCGCAACCACCGATGCGGACGACGGTCTCGCGGGTGAAGCCGACGACATCCAGAGCGACGTCGAAGTCGTGACGGGAGGCTCGGCCGCCGACACGATGACGGCAGCTACGGGTGTGGCCGCCACCTTCAACGGCGGCGCGGGCAACGACACCCTCATTGGCGACAGCGGCGCGGACGTCCTGAGCGGTGGCGCGGGCGACGACATCCTCCGCGGCGGCGCAGGCGCCGACACTCTGAACGGTGACGCAGGCGACGACCGCTTCGACGAGGAAACGACCTCCAACGGCGGCGACGTCATGAACGGCGGAGCCGGCGACCACGACGTCGTCGACTACTCGGCGCGTACCGCAGCCCTCACCGTGACGATGGACGGCGTTGCGGCAAACGACGGCGAGACGGGCGAGACCGACAACGTCAAATCCGACGTCGAAGACATCATCGGCGGCACTCTCGCTGACACCATCACGGGCAACGCCTCGAACAACAAGATCAAGGGCGGCACCGGCAACGACGTGCTCTCGGGCGGCGCAGGCGACGACGTGTTCGACCAGGGCACCGCGGCCGACGGCAACGACACCATCACGGGCGGCACCGGAGCCGACACCATCGACTACTCCGCGCGTACGGCGGTCATCACGGCCGTCCTCGACGGAGTGACGGCCTCGGGTGACCTCACCGCGTCGGAAGCCGACTTGCTCGGCACCGACGTCGAGAACCTCTGGGGCGGCGACCAGGCCGACTTTCTCACGGGCAACGCTCTCGACAACGAGATCGTAGGCGGCGCGGGCAACGACACCATCGACGGTGGCGCGGGCGACGACACCATCGAAGGTGGCCTTGGCGACGACACCCTCACGTGCGGAACGGGATTCGACGTCCGCGTAGGCAGCGCCGGCACCGACGTGGTCGGGGTGTCCTGCGAGTGAGCTGAAGAAGGAAACGTGTAGAGGTGGCGTCGCAACTTCGGTTGCGGCGCCGCCTCCGTTTTGTCGCACGCCAAAGCCCTCCATGACGGTCGAGCGTCACCGTCGTGGCGCTCGGTGACCCTTCCGCGAAAAAGCCCGGAGAAGACGCGCGGCACGCCTGTTGCTCTCGAGGGAAGGCGAACTTCGATGAACGACAAGGAATATGACATGACGAAGCGGGTTTTGGTCGCGTTGTTCGGATTGAGCACGATGATGGGATGCAGCCCGAGTGCCTCGAGCCCGGGCGGGGTCGACCCGGTTTCCGACGGGGGCACTCCAATTCCCGAAGCAGGCGTCGATGGCCCTCCTCCGGACGGCGTGGATGCCGGAACCACCGTGCCTCCAGCAAAGAACCTGACTCTTCGAGCGGTATCGTTCCGAAGCACGGGCCGCCGAGGTGATTCCCTTCGCATCGCCGCGCAAGGGGCGGACTCCCAAAAGGCCACGGCCTCCATTTTCGTGCGTTTCGTCGACGAAACCGGCGCGCCAGTCGTCACGGTCGACACGAACTGGGACGGAATCCCGGACTCCGCCGAGAAGCGCTTTCGCTTCGAAGAGGCCACACTCGGCAAGGCTGACTTCATCGGCACGGTCACGATTCCTCACGCTTATGGCTCGCTGTCCCGAATCGCCAAAGCCATCATCACGCTCGAGGACGCGGTCGGTGGGCGGTCGGCGCCGATGACCGCTCTCCTCACGAAACAAGCCGTGCGCGTAGTGAACGATCCCTGCGACGTCGGCACGATCCAAGACCGATGCACGGCGGGCCTATCCTGCGGCGGAACGCCTGCCGTTTGCCGCCCAGGTACAGCTCCGTCACTGGATCGTGTGGGTTACTTCGGCGGCGTGAGCCCACGCATTCTCGTCCGCGGCTCGGACGCCGACGAGGACGTCGCGAGCCTCGCCATCGAATACCTCGACGCGTCCGGCAACCCGGGAACGTTCGATATCAGCAACGATCCCGAATCTCCCGACATGAGCTCGGGCTTCGAGTTCGACGCGACCGGCTCCGCCGGACCAGCTTTCGAGCTATCGAGCGAGCAAGCCTCCGGCATCGGCTCCAAAGTCCCCAAAATCGCGGTCACGGCCACGGACGAAGCGGGTCACGTTGGGACGCGCACCATCTCGTCCGTCGCGCCCCTTCCGGTACGTGGGCTCGGCCAAACCTGCGACTCCGAAGGATTCGATGCGTGCGGCACCGGCAACGCGTGCTCTCCGGGGATTCCGAGCGCGACCAACACGTGCCAACCGGTGGCCTCGCTGCGAACCGCCAAGTCGACATCGGCTCCCCTCCTCGATCCGTCGAAGAACGTAGTCACGGCTTTCGGAAACGTCGCCGGCGCGAGTCTGTGGGACCCGCCGATTGGCTGCGTGGGCAACGACACGACCGGCCGGCCCGAAAGCGCCGTCAAGCTCCATCTAGCGAAAGCTGCAAGCAAACTGACCATTACGACGGCCCTGCCCGAGACCACGTTCGATACTGCCGTATACCTCCTTCCCACGAGCGCGAGCGAAGGCGCCGTCGCACTCGGCTGCAACGACGACGACACGGGCTATGCCTCGTCCCTCGTCCTCTCGAACGTGGCCGCTGGCGACTACGTCATCGTCGTCGAATCGGTTCAAATGCGCGGCGGCCGCTTCGGGATCAAGGTCGAGGCCAAATAGCGCCTGGCGTACGAGCGTTCCAGACGGAGACGAGGCTCAAGGCAATCGGAGTGGGGGCTCGATGGCGGCCACCTCGGCAATGGCCGGGGAACAGAATGCGCTCGCCGGGTTCTTTCGGCACTCTACACCGAGGTCCGCCATAACCTCGCGAATCGAAACGCCCCACGCTCGCGCACACACGACTTGAGGACCCAGTTCTTGAAGGCCGTGATCCCCGACGAAGAAGCGCTCTGGACGCTTCGCGCAGCGCTTCTGGAACTGGGCTTTTGCGACCGCATCGTCCAGTCGAAGGACGCCGTCCGTCCCGGAGTGAGCCACGAATAGGTCCGAGGACCAAAAGCCCAGCGCGTCTCTCGCGGTTCCCGCGTCCTTTGCCGCGGCTCCGTACGGCCCCGGGGGTGAGCACGTCCATGCGACCATCACGGTCGACGTCTTCTAGAGCGCCGGCCAGGAGTTCGAAATACTCGCGAATCACGCCATTTCTTGCGGTCAGCAAGACACTCTCGCGCCCCAGCGACGACGCGCGACGCACGAGCACCTCGGGCTCGCCGTCCCCGTCGACGTCTCCAAAAGTCGCGTCGAGGGCATCGTACGTGACTGGACCGGCTCCGAACCTTGGCAAAAGGCGCCGCTCCACCCTGTCCGCTCCAAGCACGACGACTTCCAGTCCAAGGCCGGCATCGCCCGAGAGCGCGACGGTCCACGCGGTGCTGCGTCCCAAGGCGCAAAACGAAACGAGGGCAGATCTCGCATCGCGACCGCCGTCGAAGGCCCCTCGCCCGAGCACGACCGCATTCGCATTCCGATGACGAATGCAAAACGCGGCAAGCCCATCGTCCGAAGGATCTCGCTGAATGGAGTCGAGGCGAGATCGGTAGAGCCCTACGACCACGATGGCCACCAGACCGCCAAGCGAAAGCGTCGCCAACGCACGGAATCGGGACACCTTCCCGGGATATCGGAAACCATGCCTTCGGGCAATTCGTACAGGCAGAGTGACGTTTCGCTCCACCTTCCGTGATTCGCAAGGCACGAAGCTCGGCGATGGCGCTCTGGAGCTTGTTCTGCCGACGACTTGCTGGAGCGAAGCTCAGCTCAGATGCGAGTCAATAGGACGTTGTCCAAACGAACCGTAGCCAGTCCGGACACCGGTTCGCCGGCTCCTACACGAAGCTCGAACACGTCGGAAAGCGGCGATTGGAGGTCGATCGTCGCCGGAATCCCCGATGCCGTCGCCACTCCAAAGGACGAAGACGTGAGGACGATGGCGAACGGCCCAGGTGGCTTGTTGAATACGGTACGGCTCCCGTCCGCTTCGAAAACCACCTGCGCGCCACGCACCCAAACATGAGCGGCGGGATGCGAGCTGCGCTCGAGTCGGACGATCTCGACATCGCCGGTCGACTCCAGCGAGCGCACTTCCACCGAGAAGCGAAAGGCCGCCGCGGCGTTTGGAACGAACACGAATGCCGTGCTGGTGCTCTTCCGAGAGCTCGCGACGAGCTCGCCGTCACGGACGCCGAGGGTCACGTCTGGATCACCACTCGTCGCGTCGGCGGTCTGCTCCCTGCCCGCAATGAAGATCTGCCTGACTTCGCCGTCATCGTAGTCGGCGCATGCGAGCGCATCTTTTCGCTCGCGACAGAAGCTGCTCCCCGGAGGAATCGCGGCATCCGCGCTCGTGGCAGCGTCCTTCGTCGGGGTGGCGTCGGCCACGAGACCAGCGTCTTCGGCGGGCGTCCCCGAGCCGAACGTAGTGCACGCACAGAGCCCGAGAGCGAAGAGAAAGCGAACGTTCACTCGGGAAAGATAGCCGAGCGGCGAACAAGAGCTAAGCTCATCTTTTGCCCGCCGCGCGCGTTTTGGTCATCCGCCACGCGCGCCTGCACGCGCCACTCAGCTCTTGCGCGCCATCACCAGCGCGGCCTTTTTCGTTGGTCTTTTCGCTTCCGTGCACATGTCGTTGTCGGCCGGACGCTCGCCGAACGCGAGGGTGTCTCCCTCCAGGTAGACCAGATCGAAGTCCTGTTTGCACGAGGCGATCGGGGCCTTCGTTTTCAAGTGCTTGGCCGAGGCTCATGCCTCTGCCGTGAGCACCTTCGCGCGTGCCACGAGCCAATCCACCATGGGCCCGGCGATGTCGATGCCGGCCATGAGCGTGGCTTGCGGGAAATAACAAGGATAGTTCACTTCGATGACATAGGCGCGGCCGGTCTCGTGGACGAGAACGTCCACGCCTCCGAAGGCGAGGCGTTCCGCGTGCACTGCAGCAATAGCCACTTTGGCGAGCGCCTCGGGAACGGCGACGGTGTAGGCCTCTTCGCGATCGGAGGGAGTGGAGCGAAAGTCGTGCTCCCGCGAGGGGTTTTCGTACGAACAGATCGCCTGCCCTCCGACGACGACCACACGATGATGCATGGCGTTTGGCACGTACGCCGACATCATCGGCACCATTCCTTGGCCACGGACCAGGTGATCGAGCAACGATCGTAGCGCAGGCATGCTGTCGACCCGCATCACCCCGAGTCCACCTTCGCCTCCCCCGACCTTCAAGACCACGGGGAATCCTCCGAGACGTTCCACGAAGGACGCCACCAGAAGCTTTTCCGTGGAAGCCACGGGGAACGTCCGCGGCCCGTCGATGCCTGCACGCTCGCGCACACGAAGGGGCGAAGTGCACGGGAAAAAAGCCCCCTCGAGCTCACCGTGAAAGGTCGCGACGTTTGGCGCGACGAGGTACTCCTCGACATGGGAAGCCGCGGTCGACGTGGAGGGCCGAAAGAGCATGGCCCCCCGCGGAAGACGGTTCGAAGGAGCATAGTCGAATGCCCGTGCGTCGACCTCGCGGAAGAGAATCCCCCGGGCATCGCAGGCAGCCCGCAAGAGATCCGTGGTTTCGCCGGGCAAGCCCACGTCCACGATGCACGTGAGCTGTGTGCCCGGGCGAGGAGCGGCAAAGGTCGGTAGATCGGGCGCCGCAGCTGCGAGGCGGGAGCTCTCGTGCGCTCGAAACGCGTCGAGGGGAACATAAAAAAAGACGAGGAGAATGGCTTTCATGCCACACAAAACGGGCACCCCACGATGCACCGACCGTGTCGCGGGTGCTCCATTCGGAAGCACGTTGCGCCAATGCACGAGCGTTCCACGTTTTGGCACGACGGAAACCGGGAAGGGTTCTGCAAAGGGAAACTCGGTAGTCCCGCCCTCTTCGGGAGCCACGAGCACGAGCATGGCCGTAGCCACGAGGTGCGCGTCCGCGATCGTGTATTCGTCGGGATGGATCGGGTGCCCCTCGCCCACTTCGTAACGCCGGTAGCGAACCGAACTAACCTGGCTCGTGAGGCCCACCTCTTCCGCCACCCGCCCCTCGAGGGCCTCGAGAACGGGCAGAGAGTCCACTTCGCACACGCGGCCCGTTTCGTTCACCGAAAGAGGCTGCTTTTCCAGCGCTTCGAAGAGGCTCGCGGCCTCGTCGGGAGCGACGAAATCGTCCACCCGAACGAGGTGAGGATCGCATGCGAGGCTCTCTCGGGCTGCTTCCGGCCGAGCCCTCGACACGGTCAAAGAGCCCTTTTCTTGTCCTGTTCTTGCATCATGTTTTTGCGCTTGGACTCGACCTCGCGCGCCGCAGCGTCAGGGCGCTGGCGTTTTTCGCCTTCTTCCGAGACACGAAGCTTGGATTCCGATTTGGCGAGCTGCTCGGACCGAAGCTTGGCCGCCGCAATCACCGTGTCTTGCATCGTGGGCGTTCCACGACCGGCCTGCTTGTGGGAAGCCTCGGAGCTTGCGCCCAGCACCTCGCGGCGCGTCTTGGCTTCGGATGCACGTGCCTTGTACGTTTCTTCGGCTGCACGTTTGAGCTGGGGATCGTTCCGTTTGGCGTCGGATTCACGGACGCGCTCGGGCCGAAGCTGGGCCTTCCTCACCTCTTCGCTTTTTCTCGCCGCAGCAAGGCTCGGCTCCGGAGAGCCCTTCGTGGTGGTGGGCTCCAGAAGCGCCGTTCCGAGGGTTCCGTCGCTAGCCACGAACGAGCCAAAGTCGGCACTTCCTGGCGGGGTCACCCGACCGACGAGCAGGTTGGCGTCGGCGAGGGCGTCGAGCACCGCGAAGAGCCCCGCTTCGTCGAGGGGAAATCCCGAAGAGGCTTCGGCCGCCGCGCGAATGGCTTCGAGGCTGCGTTGCCCATCGGCGAGCACATAGACCGCCGCGGCAATAGGATGAAGGCGAAAGGTCTTCGACGAGGCCGCGTCCGAGAGGACGAGGCTTCCGCCATCGATGCCGAACGTCACCCCCGTGGTGCGCGCTTGCGGCACCGTGCCCCTTGCTGGCTCGGTGCCCGCCGGACTCTTGGTGGCTGGTGCATCGGCGAACGCAGGGGACGCGAACGCAAGCGTGACGAGGGCGAGAAGCTCGGGACGAAGGGCAGGAAAACGGCGCATTTTTCGATGGTTTCATCGAGGGGCCTTCGCCGTCAAGGTGTGCGTCCAGGGTGGACTTCTGCGCGACACGTGCGACACAATGCGCCAATGAAAAGCCCCTCCGCAGTCGCCCAGGCGCAGCTCGACGCCTACAACGCCCAGGACCTCGACGCCCACTGCGCGTACTTCGGTGACGACGTGAAGATTGCCGATTTCAACGGCGCAGTTTCGCTGGAAGGGCTCGCCGCCTATCGGGCACGCTACGCCAAAGTTTTTGCGGATTTCCCCGAGAACAAGGCCGTATTGGTAAGTCGAATCGCGGTTGGAAACATCGTGATCGACCACGAGCGCGTGTCACGAAGCCCGACCTCGGAGCCTTTCGAGGTCGCCGCGATCTACACCATCGCAGACGGCAAGATCCAAAGGGTCGACTTCGTCAAGTGACCGCTCGGATCGATGGCACGCCACGAATGCCGTGAAGCTGGGCCGCTCGACGGGCCCCGAAGCAAACCCAAGCTTGCCGCGGTCTTGCTCACGAAGGACCCCGGATTGGAGGAGGTGCGCGACACACCTCCCGGGATGGTCGCTTTCCTTGTGATCCTCGGGGTGGAAGACCTCATTCGAGAGCGCGCCCGAGCCGAGGGCGCTGGGGAATTCTCGCCGAAATTCGAGAGTACAATCCCAAGTTGGTGACGCGCCCCTAGCGTGGGGATCCCGCGACGACGACGACGTTTCCCTCGGGGTCCTCGAAGTACGCGGCAAGGTCACCCCACGGTCGCTCCGCCAACGGCGACATGCACCGGGCGCCGAGCGCGCAGAGCTGCGAGGCCATCGCCGCGGGGTCTTCGACGGTGAGATAGAGCTCCGTTGCCGTCGTATGCGGCCGTGCGCAGGCTCACGGGGAGCGCCGTGTTCTTCTCGAAACCTTCGCGCAGGTAGAGCCCGAGCCGCATTCCCTCGGGCAGTGCATACTCGCGGTATACGGGAACATCGACGGCGATCGGCCACCCGAAGGCCTCCTCGTAGAAGCGGGCCATACGCGCGACGTCGTGAACGGCGAGGATCACGAGCGACAAGCGGGCGGACTGCGGCACGGCGGCAACGATACTTCATCGGACGGATGGGTCGTTCGAGGATCGTGACCCTGCCCCTTGACGAACAACAGTTCGATACCTATCACATCGTCGAACCGATGGACGCTGGCGCCAAGAAGCTCGTGAGGATGTTCAAAGCGCTCGGGCACCCGAACCGCTACCGCCTGTTCGCCGAAATTCGGGAAGGTGGAGAGCGGGCTTTCGAAGAAGGCCACGTGTGTTTCCTGAACGACATCCTCGACCGGCTCAACGTCGGCGCCCCCACTGTCTCGCACCATCTCAAAGAGCTCGTCGAAGCCCAGCTCATCACGACCGACCGGCAAGGAAAGTACGTGACGTGCCGCGTGAACCCCGACGCTCTGGTCGCACTCCGAGGCTTCTTCGACTCCAAGAAGTGAGCCACCGCGCCGCCCTTGGTTGGTGAGGCGCGGCGCTCCTCGTCCAAACGATTCGATACCTATCAAAACGTCGATATGAAGAAGGAACGGACATGAACGCTACTCAGCAGACCAACGGCGCACGAACGACTCAAGGCTCGAAAGGAACGGACGGGGCGCGCGACGTGCGGAAGGTCGTCATTCACTCCGCGGGTTCCTACGACCGGCTCAAGATCGAGACGGGGCGCTCGGTCGTGATGGGGCCCGACGACGTCGTGATCGACGTCCGTGCCATCGGGGTGAACTACGCGGACGTCGTCGTGCGAATGGGCCTCTACGCTTCCGCCAAGGAGCTCGTGGGCTGGCCCATTACTCCTGGCTTCGAGGTTTCGGGCGTCGTTCGGAGCGTTGGCTCGAACGTCGGCGATCTCGCCGTGGGGACACGCGTCCTCGCGGTGACACTCTTCAATGGCTATGCGTCGGAGCTCACGGTGCGAAGGCACCAGGTCTTCGAAATTCCCGACAACCTCGGGTTCGAGGAGGCTGCTGGATTTCCCGCGGTGTTTCTCACAGCCCACTTTGCCTTGTGGAATCTCGCCCACCCGCGCAAAGGTGACCGGGTCCTCGTTCACAGTGCTGCCGGAGGTGTGGGCGGCTGTCTCGTCCAACTTGCGAAACGCGCGGGGTGCGAGGTCACCGGCGTCGTTGGGAGCACTCACAAAGTCGAAGCCGCGCGCGCACTTGGCTGCCACCATGTCATCGACAAGTCCAAAGAAGACCTCTGGAAACGTGCGGAGGAGATCTCTGCGCGAGGATTCGATGTAGTCCTCGACGCGAATGGCATCGAGACGCTCAAGAAAAGCTACGATCACCTGCGCCCTGCTGGCAAACTCGTCGTTTATGGCTTTTCGACGATGATGCCAAAGAAGGGCGGCCGACCGAACTACCTCAAGCTCGCCTCGGACTATCTTCGAACGCCACGGTTCAACCCGCTCGATCTCACCAATGCGAGCAAGAGCGTCCTAGCGTTCAATTTGAGCTACCTGTTCGATCGAACCGACATTCTTTCGGAAGGCATGACGGACCTCATGACGTGGCTCCGAGCGGGCGAAATCACTCCACCGACGGTCACCACCTATCCGCTCGACCGCGTGGCCGACGCCCATCGCGACATCGAGTCGGGAAAGACCATCGGCAAGCTCGTATTGCTTCCCTGAAGGCGTCTGTCGACCCGTTCGCGCACGAGGTCTGCGTCGAAGAATCGATAAAACGCACCGCGGGGCGTGCGCGCAGACTCTCGAGCCGCCCGAACGAATGCGCCACACAAGGCGATTCAGCCAATCGCGCGAAGAAAGGCTCGAAGCGACTCCGCACGCACGAACGCCCCTCCGCCGCGAATCTCCCACTGGACGATCTGGCCTATCTTGCCTTTCGGGCCCGGGTCGAAATCGACGCACAGCAGGCAGCCTCCACCGTCTTCAGCGAACGGTATCCACCCGTCCGAATAGTGGACGGCCCTTACGCGGCCGCCATCGTCGAAGTATTCGTTCTTCGCGATCTTCTTTCGGAAGTTGGGCTCGCGCATCAGCTCGAGCAGCGAGGCGCGTCGTTCGAGGCCGGCGAGGGGCTCGAGCGGATCGTACTCTTCGAACGGCGCCCCCTTCGGCAGCGACCAAATGGCTTCGAGGGCTGGCGAGAGGGCAAGTCCGCCGGCCACCGCAGCTCTCCGAAGCTCGTCCAAGGAGGAGGAACCCTTTGATTCAAGACCAGCCGAAGCGCTCTGGGGAGCTCGAGCTTTCGCGGTGAGCCCTCTCGGGACCGCTTTGTCGGACGCTCGTTTTGGGGCCGCCGGCTTTTTCGCATTCTTGGTGGCGGGCTTTCGCGCCACCTTCTTCGCGGACGTTTCTTTCGACGATGAGGACGGGGGCTTTCCATTCATCGCAAACCTCGAAGCGGCGAGAAGACGAGTTTGCCGCAAGGACTCGAATCAAACCACTATCACGACGACGGAGTTCGCTCGAGTAGGGCATTCGAGACACGCGCTCAGCCTGGATTTCGCTCTGCCGCCGGAGGTCCGCCGACAGATCGAAGCGAATTCGGGCGTAGATTCGGGGACTTCGCGCGCAGGGATAGCTCCG
>JAYUKI010000286.1:0-4988 GCA_043764595.1 Myxococcales bacterium
CTCCGCGTCCGGATGGTGCAAGAGCCCGAAGAGTTGCTTGGGCACGATCTGCCAGGAGAGACCGAACGGATCCTTGAGCCAGCCGCAGCGGCTCGGGGATCCTCCCTCAGCGGTCAGTGCGGACCAAAGTCGATCGATCTCGTCCTGGTTTTCGCAATCGACCATGATCGAGAAAGCTTCGCTGATTTTGTAGTGAGGCCCACCGTTGAACGCGATGAAGCGCTGACCGAACAGCTCGAACGACGTGCCCGACACCTTACAGTCCGCCCCGAAGATCGCGGCGTAGCGCTTGACGGCCGCCTCGGCATTCGAATCGAACCACAGAAAGGAGGAAATCTTCTTATCTTGCATGATGTGCTCCCGGTTTGGCCTCTTAGTGAGGCTCTTTCTACTCAGGAGTCGGAGAGAGGGGTGGGCTCTCTACATGACGAACGAAAAAAGTAGCGACACCCTGCCCCACCGTTGCCAGGGACCTCCAAAAGCCCGCGAGATCCCCCTTGGCGCCATTGGGCCACTGTCCGGCTTTCGTTGGCCAGTACAGACCGAAGGCCGCCCTGGAGCATGGGTCGAGGCCGAAGGCGCGCTCGATCGGTGCTCGCGCGGGGTGCATGTATGTCGCCCGTCCGATCTTGCCCACTGGATCCACGACGAGCTCTGGGAGCTTGAGACCAGCGGCGACGAGATCGATGGGCTCGACTGCGTGGTTGTCCAGCGCGCCCGCCTCGTGCGCCGCGTCGATGCGTGGGGGCAGGACGGCCGCCAAAAGTTTGCCGGCCCCTGCGTCGAGCACGCAGCCGCGAGCGCGATGACAGGCGTCATCGCCAATGTGACCTGCGGCTAGCTCGTTGATCGAGGCTGGCCATTCGGCCGGGGCAAGGAGAACGCACAAATGATCGATGACACAGGGTGGTGACCGCCGCCTCGAACTGCGCTTCGGTCGAGATCTCCAACGCGCGCGCGATTCGGCGACGACCTTCGCCGCCCCAACTGCGCGACGCGCGACGGTAGCGCGGCCATCGGCGAGGAGGGTCGCAACCGCCCTTTGCGATCGCGACTCAGAGGTGTCGGGTCTCGCTCGGCGTCTCCCACCAGTTGTTCGCGCGGCCGTCGTAATAGGTCACCGGCGCGGCGAGGAGCTCCGCCGGCTCGAGATCGTCGAGGGCAGCGACCGCGATCGCCACGTAAGCGTTCGGGTTCCACTCCATCGCCGGCACGTGCATGTAGGTGGTCACGCCGCAGCCGGTGCAGAAGCGCTTCGAGGGATCGAACGCGTCTTCGCCGCCGAGGGCGCGGAACGACGCGGGCTCGGCGCGCACCGTCCTGGCGCGGTGTTTCCAGCAGATGGTGCAGTTGCACTTGTGGGTGCCGGTCGAAAAATCGAGGTCGACCTCGAAGGTGACCTTCTCGCAACGGCAGCTCCCGTGAAACGTCTTCTTCGCCATGGCTCTCTCCCTGGATTCGCGTTCGTTCGCGATACGAAGACAGTAGTTTCTATTGCGGACAGATCTTGTCCTCGATTATTTCGTGAGCGATGGCTCCCTCTACCCGCGTGCTTCGCCTGCTGTCGCTCCTGCAGTCGCGGCGAGAGTGGTCCGGGGCAGAGCTCGGGGAGCGGATGGAGGTCGACGTGCGAACCCTCCGCCGCGACGTGGATCGGCTGCGCGACCTCGGGTACACGGTCACGTCGTCGTCGGGGCCGGGAGGGGGATATCGCCTCGGGCCCGGCAACGTCACCCCGCCGCTCTTGCTCGACGACGACGAGGCGGTCGCGGTGGCGGTCGCGCTCTGCGCTTCGGCCGGGTCGGCCCACGACGGAGGCGACGTCGCGCTCCGTGCCCTCGCGAAGATCGATCAGGTGTTGCCTCCCCGCGTGCGACGGAAGCTTGGCGCGATCGAAATCGCGACGAGCGCGCTCCCGGGGGCAAAATCGGTCGACCTCCGCGTGCTCGCCGCGTTGGCTTCCGCGTGCCGCGACGAGGTCGAGGTGCGCTTCGCCTACGAGGGCGCGAACGGGGCGAGCACCCGTCGCACGATCGAGCCACTGCGCCTCGTGCTCGCGAGCGGCGGTCGGCGTTGGTACCTCGCCGCGTGGGACGTCGATCGCGAGGATTTTCGAACCTTTCGTGTCGATCGCGTTTCGTCGCTCGAGGTCGACGCGTACGCGCGACGCTTCGTGCCTCGCGTGCCGCCGGGAGGCATCGCTGCGTACGTCGCGAGCTCGATCACGACCGCGCCCTACCGTTACCGCGCGACGTTCGCGGTCGCGGGCACGGTGGCCGACCTCGTGGGGGTCGTTCCTTCTTGGGTCGGCGTCCTGGAGCCGCTGTCGGAAGGGCGCGCTCGGCTCACGATCGGCGGCGACACCCTCGACGCTCTGGTCGCGCTCGCGCTTCATTCCGGTGTCGAGCTCGAGCTGCTCGATCCTCCCTCGCTCGCGCCACGGCTCGAACAGCAGGCGGCGCGCCTCGTTCGGGCTGCGGCTGCGTTGCGGACGCGGGAGCACGAGGCGAGCGCGTCGAGCGCGCCGAAAAAGCGGCCCTCGCGCGGCCAAGCGCCTTAAGGGCGTAAGTGAAACAAGGCACTCTTCAAAGGGGTCGGCTGGGCTCGCCGGCGTGGCGTTCGGCACATGGAGGGTTCCCGACGGCCCCGACGATGGAGTTTCGGACCTGGCACGCGTTGGACATGCCCGAGAGCCCGCGCCGAGGCTGCTATCGGCCGTCGGCGGAGCTGCTCAAGAGAACACATTTGGGTTGGACGTGCGGACGTGCCCGTGGTCGAGCGGAAGGATGGAGCTGCTCGCGCTCGTGACCGAGCCGACGAGCGTCGCCGACGCGCTTCGAGATCCCCGAAGGGGGAGTACCTGCAGGCCAATGGCGAGCCGACGGATGTGCCGAAGCGCACGCCCGCTCGAGGACCTCCGTACTTGGCGAGTCGTGTGCTCCGGCGAAGTGCCGGCAGCGTCAAGGCTGTTGAGTAGGGCATGCGCACGGGGCGCTCGAAGGCGGCGTTGCGTCCGCATCCCCGTTCCTCGAATTTCGGTTCACTCATCTCGGGTTCCCCGCGTACTTCCGTATCGGGGTCTCGTGGGCGAAGCTCGCCGGGATCGTCGCGCTGCTCGCGCCAGTGCCCACGCGGGTGAAAGAGTGGGCCTACGCCGGGTTCGCGTTCACCTTGATTTCTGCGGTCGTCGCGCACCTCTCGGTCGGTGACGGCGCGGCGCAGTGGGGCTCGGCAGTCGCGACCGCGGTGCTCTGCGCGATCTCGTACGGGGCGTGGCGCAAGCGCCTCTTGAAAACGGGCCCATGAAGGACGTTCCAGTCGGGTGCGCAAATTCCAGACGGTCGGTAGCCCCGCAGCCCTTTTGGTGCTCGTTGCGCTGGCTGTCGTAGGACTGCTTTGTATCGGAAACACGGGTTGCAGTGGGCAAGGCACGCCGCAGTCCTTCGACTGCTCGATGACCCGTGAGTACTTCACGGCGCAGGTCTACGGCAAGGCGATGCGAACCTGTGCGGGGTGCCACTTGGTGGGTGGTGTGGCCGAGCAGCAGGGCGCCAAGTTCAAGATGTACCGGGAGACCTATCCGGACTTTGTCTCGGCCAACATCGACTCCATTCGCGCGTACTCGGAGCTCCAGATCCGTGACACTCCGCTGATTCTCCTCAAATCGGTCGGCGAGCGAAATCACGGTGGTGGACCGGTCCTCGCGAAAGACTCCGAAGAGTACGGCATCCTTTCGAAGCTGGTGAGCGACCTGCGGGGCGGGACCGAGCGACTCTGCGACGCCCCGGGCGAGCTCGGTTTGCAGATGCTCACGCTGAGAGAGACGGCACGAAAGGCCGCAATCGTCCTTGCCGGGAAGTACCCAACGGAGCGGGAGCTCGAGCTTGCGAGCACCGAGGTCGGGTTCGATGCCTTCGTCGTGTCGCTCACCCGAGAAGAACCTTTTTACGACTTTCTTCGGGAAATGTGGAACGACGTACTGCTCACCGAACGAGGCGTCGATGCCCGCCTTGGCAGGTTTTACGCCAATGCTCCAGAGCTCTACGAGCCCGAAGCCGCGGGCTACACGCTCGAAAACTACAGGTGGGCATCGGCGTCGATCACGCAGGAGCCTTTGCGGTTCATCGAGTATGTCGTTCGGAACGACTTGCCATTCTCGGACGTCGTTGCCGGAAACTACGTCGTCGCAAATCCCTATACGGCTCGCCTGTATGGCCTTCCTCACGAGAAACCACTGGCACCGTCGAACTTTATCGAGTGGAAACGGATCGATGCGTCGCCGGTCCAAAACACACTGTTGGCCAATGGCAGATGGAGGACCAAGGGGGTGCCTGCTGCGGGGATCCTCAGCACGCCTTCGTTCTTGAATCGGTGGGAGACCACTCCCACGAACAAGGGGCGGAAACGCGCGCGGATCGTGTTCAAGGCTTTTCTCGCAACGGACATCCTGAAGCTCGCGCAGCGCCCTGTGGACTCGGCGGCCCTCGCGTCCATCCAAAACCCGACCACCACCTTGCCGGCCTGCACCGTCTGCCACGATCTCATCGATCCGGTGGCCGGAGCGTTCCGTGGCTTCGGTGAGGCGGCGCTGACGCGCTTCAGCCCGTCGGACCCATGGCACGACGACATGCGCCCGCCGGGATTCGACTCGATCGACATGCCGGCCGAAAACTACGTGAACGCCGTCATGTGGCTCGGCGCCCAGCTTCCAACGGACCCGCGCTTCGGGGTGTCCATTGCCCATGTCATGTACAAGGGAATCATTGGCGATGGGCCGCTCGTTCTCGCGAACAAAACGGAATTGGCCAATGACGACGATCGCGTGAAGGCCTTTGGTCGACAGAACGACTGGTTCACCCGGATCGCTTCCGAGCTCGTCGGATCGAAGTACGACCTGCGAAAGCTGGTACTCGCGATCGTGAGGAGCCCCTATTTTCGAGCGAAAGCCGGCGACCCATCGTCTGGCCGAAATCTCGATGGGCTCGGTC
>JAYUKI010000287.1:0-4984 GCA_043764595.1 Myxococcales bacterium
TTCTTTCCGCCCTGCTCGACTCGGACTCGTTTCTGCTCTTTCTCTCGCCACCCTCGTGGCGTGTGGCGACAAGCCTTCTTTTCCAGGACCGAAGGCCCCCGTCCCGGTCACGTCCGCCCCACCTGCCGAAGCACCGAAATCGAAGCTCCCGACCGAGGCCCCCGCCTCGCCGAGCGCGAGCGCGGTTCGTATTTCGGACGAAATCGTGCGCCTTTGCGGAATCAAGGCTCCGGACGCCTACTTCGCGTTCGACTCGGCGAACCTCCGAAAGGACGACATCGTCGCGCTCGACCAAGTGGCGGCTTGCTTCGCACAAGGGCCCCTCAAAGGGCGCACGCTGCGCGTTCTTGGCCACACGGATCCGCGCGGAAGCTCGGAGTACAACATGACCCTCGGACAGTCGCGCGCCGACTCGGTCGCCGGTTACGTCAACAACAAGGGACTCGACAAATCGAAGGTCCAATCGTCGAGTCGCGGCTCCATGGACGCCGAAGGAAGCGACGAGCCGAGCTGGGCGAAAGACCGCCGCGTGGACCTCTTGCTCGCGACGCCATGAGCGCGCCGCATCTCATGCAGGTTGCATCCACATTCGGAGCCTCACCTTGATTTTCGCCATCGCTCCGGAAGCTCCGCAGGTCGATACGAAGATTCAACTCGATCTCGTCTCACTCCTCGTCCACGCGTCGTGGCCGGTAAAGGTCACCGTCGGGATATTGGTCCTGTGCTCGGTCCTCGTGTGGGTCATCGCGATCCTGAAGTTTCTCCAGCTCGGGAGAATGCGCGCCGCCGAGGAAGACTTCGAGCATTCGGCACGAAGGAGTGTGTCGGCCCTTGCCCTCTATTCGCTCGTGCAAAACGTCTCGGACGCCCCGGGCGCACGGGTCGTGAAGGAGCTTCGCACGCGACGCACGCAGAACATCGAGCGCCTTCGTGCGGCGGCGGACCGCGCCATCGTCGACGAGAAAAAGCGAGCGAGAACGCTGCTTTCTCCTTTGGGGTCCATCGCCTCGGCGGCGCCCTTCATCGGCCTCTTTGGCACGGTGTACGGCATCATGGACGCCTTCGTTCGCATTGGCTCGGCAAAGTCGGCCGCGCTCCCGGTCGTGGCTCCCGCCATCGGCGAGGCACTCGTGTCGACGGCTATCGGCCTCGCAGCAGCCATTCCGGCGGTTATCTTCTACAACGCGCTCGACAAGCGCATTTCGGACCTGTTGGCCGAGCTCGAGGCTTCTGCATCCGAGTGGGTCGCCCTCATCGCAGAGGGGCATTCGGGCGAGACCTCGGAGCCCGTTCCGCTCGTGTCGCGTTCGCAGTTTCCACCCGCCCAAGGGGGACGGTAGCGTGGCTCTTTCGCGTGGCCGTTCGAGCGACGGAGGCCAAGGGGGCGGCTTCCGCGACATCAACGTGACGCCGCTCGTCGACGTCATGCTGGTGCTCCTCATCGTCTTCATGGTCACGGCTCCGCTGCTCACTACGGGGCTTCACGTCGACCTCCCCGAGGTGAATGCCGCGAACACTCCTCTCAAAGACGCGAAGCTCGTTCTCACGGTCACGAAGGACGAAAAAATCCTCTTCGGAGAGCGTGACGTGACGGCCCACCTCGAGCAAGAGCTCCAATCGAACGTCCGCGTGCAAGCCGAGCACGAGCTCTACATTTTGGCCGACAAAGAGGCACGCTACGGCGTCGTGGCCAGGGCCGTGGCTGCCGCTCGAACGGCGGGCGTGACGTCCCTCAATCTCCTCGTCGAGCCCGAGGACGAGTCGAAGAAGTGAACCCGGAAAGCGCATTTCGGCCCTACGAGCTCGCCGTGGCCTTCATGTCGGCCATTGGTGCCCAGCTCGGACTTGCGGCGCTCTTTTTGGCGCCACCGCCTGCGCCGACCGTCGCGGACATGTCGGACGACAACGCACGCCCCATTGCCATTTCCATTACTCCCGTCGCGCTCCTAAAAAAAGGCAGCACGAATCCCGGGAAGCTCCCCGCCAGCTGGGAGAGAAAACCCCAGGCAGCCAAAACGGAGGTCGCGCAGCCTTCGACTCAGGCAGACCGCGACAATCCACCCAAGTCCAAGCTCGATGCCGGCGTCATGTCGGCGCCATCGGACGCCCAAGCCGGCCCGGCCTCTTCATCGCCCACCACGGACGCCGCTCCCGGCGATCCCGCCTCGGCATCGTCCGGAGTCGCGAATGGCTCGGCAAATGGCACCGAGACCGATCCTTTGAAAGGCCGCGCCGCCGATCTCTACCGCGGACAGCTCGCTTCCTGGTTTTTGGCGCATTTCATGATCAAGGGCAAAGTGCCCTTCGACGAGCTCCAGAAGCTCCGCGGAGAGGTCATCGTCTCGATCAACGAAGATAGGCACGTGGGCGGACACTCGGTCACTCGTCTGTCGGGAAATTCCGTTTTCGATGCCGAGGTAGAGGCCACGCTTCAACGGATCCGCGCGAGTGGCGCCGAGCTTCCACCGCCGCCCCCAAACTATCCGGAGATGCTCGGGCGAACCGTCACAGTGGGATTCCGATGCACGAACCGAAGCCAATGCGAATGACACCGTTTGTTTCCTATCGACCCCGCCGCCGCGTCGCCGTCGCCGTCGCCGCCGTCGTCCTCGCCGCGGTCGGGACGGTCGGCGCGCTCGTCCCGAATACGGCGCGTGCACAAGGAGCTGCGGCACCGCCGGACGACGCTCTGCTCGGCACCGTGGAGGTCGACGGCTCCGGAGATGGCGTCGTTCCGCTTCCGAAGCTCGGATTCGTTCCCGTGGCGCCCTCGGGAGACGCCGATCGACTCGCGCAAGGGGTCGTGCGACGCGACCTCGAGCTGTCGGGCCAATACGACGTTCTTGGCCTTGAAAAAGCCCCTGATCCGCTTGCCACGCGGGAGAGCATCGTGGACCTCCCAGCCTGGCGAGCAAAGGGGGCCGAGGTCGTCGTCCGGATCTTCGCTAGCCCGAAGCAGGACGCCATGGGCACACGAACGGACATCTTCGGCGAGGCCTACGAAACGCGTGGAGCGGCGGCCGGGCCCACCCAAAGCGCCCCCAAGCCGCTCTTCCAAACCCATGAGCTCGCGGAGGGAATGCCCGACGTTCGTGCCGCTTCCCACCGCGTCACCGACGCCATTTTGGGAGCCTTGACGGGAAGGCCTGGCCCCTTCGCGAGCCATCTCGTATTTTCCCAGCGCGACGGAAAGTGGCAATCCGCGCGAACCCTCGACGCCGACGGCGAGAACCCGCGAACCGAAAGCCCCACCGACTCCACCATTCTGTCGCCGGTTTTCGGCCCGGGCGGAGTCCTCTATTACGTCATGAGCCGCGACTATGCGCCGTTTCGCATCGCCGCGGGGCGGGCAGGAACGTTCTTGCCCATCGACATTCCCGGCTCGGTCCTCGGAATCGCCATTTCCCCCGAAGGCACGCGTGCCGCGCTCACCGTCATGAAAGACGGCAAGTCGACCATCCTCACGAGCGAGAACGGCAAGCTCTCCACGTTGACCGCAGCGCCCCTCGCGCACCATCCGGCCTTTGGCCCACTGGGCAAAGTCGCGTATGTCGGTGGAACCCCCGTACAGCGCGTCCATGTCGACGGACAAGCCGTTTCCCCCGCGGGCTTCATGGCCAGTGCCCCCACGTTTTGCGACACCTCACGCGGTCTCTGGCTCGTATTCACCGTCGAGGTCTCCGGCGGCGCGGAGCTCGTCGCCACCGACTCGAAGGGTGGGAACATGCGTCGTCTGACTCAGCGCCAAGGCGAAAACCGCTACCCGGCCTGCAGCCCGGACGGACGCCTCGTGGCCTTCTTCTCGACGACAAGAACCGGACACGGTCCGGGGCTTTACGTGATGCCCACCGGACGGCCTTGGCTCGCAAAAAAGATAAGCTCGGAGCTCGGTCAGTCGCTCCGCTGGGAACGGCTCCCGTTGAAGGCTTCGCTTCCTTGACCGGTTGCAAAGCTCGGTAAAGGCGGCCCAACCCGGCGAGATCACGCTATCCTTTTGCGACTGATGCGCGCCTCTCCCCCACCCGTCCCCCGAACGCCAACCCGCTCGAGCTCCGAAGAGCACCCATGAAAGACACGGAGCGCGCCCGGTTCCTCGAGCACCCTCTCGAGTTTTCGCTCGGGCTCTTTGCGGAGGTAAGAGCGGGAGAGGCCATCACTGCGCTTCTCCTCACGGCAACGGTGTTTCTTCTCCTGACGTCCTACTACCTGCTCAAGGTGGCGCGCGAGCCGCTCATCTTGATGGGGGGCGGTGCCGAGGTAAAGAGCTATGCGGCGGCGGGACAGTCGGTCTTGCTCATCGGGTTTTCGTTCGCGTACGGGGTCCTCGCCAAAGCCGTAAGCCGTATTCGGCTCGTGGTGTCGGTCTCGCTCTTTTTTGTCTCGAATTTGGCTCTTTTTTGGATTCTTGCCGCCACGAAGGTTCCGCTCGGCGTGCCGTTTTACCTATGGGTCGGCGTGTTCAACATGTCCGTCGTGGCGCAATTTTGGGGATTCGCCGCGGACGTGCTCGGAGAAGAACGGGGCAAGAGGCTCTTCCCGATTCTCGGAATCGGGAGCTCCCTCGGGGCGGTGGCTGGGTCGGCGCTCGCCAAGGTGTTGGTCGAGCAGAAGCTCGGACCACGCTCGCTCATGGCCATTGCCGCGTGCGTGCTCGTGGTCTGCGTACTCCTCACCTTGGTCGTTCATTCCCGGGAAGAACGCGCGCACGCGGGCGAGCCGAAAAAGGACGAAACGCTCGGAGGGCCGAACGGGTTTGCTCTCCTTTTGAACGATCGTTACCTGCTCTTGCTCGGCGTTTTCGCGATCGTGCTGAATGCCGTGAACTCGACGGGCGAATACGTTTTGGATCGCACTCTGCTCGATGCGGCAAAGGATCAAGCCGATCCGAAGGCCTTCATTGGAGCGTTCAAAGCGAGCTACTTCCAGTGGGTGAACATCTTCGGCGTCGCGCTCCAGATGTTCGCGGTATCCCGGATTTTGAAGC
>JAYUKI010000288.1:0-18552 GCA_043764595.1 Myxococcales bacterium
CCCCCGCCCCATGTCGACCCCGCAGTCCAAGATCCGGAATTTTTCGATCATCGCGCACATCGATCACGGAAAGAGCACCCTCGCCGACCGAATTCTCGACGTGACGGGCGCGCTGACGCAGCGCGAAAGCCGCGAACAGTTTCTCGACAAGATGGACATCGAGCGCGAGCGCGGCATCACCATCAAGGCGCAGAACGTGCGCCTCAAATACAAGGCGGACGACGGCGAGATCTACCAGCTCAATCTCATCGACACGCCAGGCCACGTCGACTTCAACTACGAAGTCTCGCGAAGCCTCTCGGCGTGCGAAGGCGCCATCCTGGTGGTCGACTCGACCCAAGGCGTCGAAGCTCAAACCTTGGCGAACGTGTACTTGGCCATCGACCAAGGCCTCGAGATCGTTCCGGTGCTGAACAAGGTCGACCTACCGTCGTCGGACGTGGACGGCACCAAGGCCCAGATCGAGAGCATCATCGGGCTCGATTGCTCGGATGCCGTGCCGTGCAGCGGAAAAACCGGCGTTGGCGTACCTGCGATCCTCGAGCAAATCGTGAAGAAGATGCCGCCTCCGCGCGGCAACCCGGACGGAAAGCTCCGCGCCCTCATCTTCGACTCTTGGTACGACACGTACCGCGGCGCGATGGTCATGATTCGCGTCATGGATGGGTCGCTCAAGAAGGGCGACAAGATCCGCTTCATGGCGACGAAGACCGAGTACGAAATCACCGAGCTCGGAAGCTTCCAGCCGTTCGCCGTAGCGCTCGAGGAGATCAACGCGGGAGAGGTCGGCTTCGCCGCGGCCAACATCAAGAGCGTGCACGACGCGAAGGTCGGCGACACGATCACGCACGCCCTCGAGAGCCGCCGCGCCACCGAAGCACTGCCGGGCTTCAAAGACGTGAAGCCGATGGTCTTCGCGGGCATCTTCCCGACCGACTCGACCGACTACCCGAACCTCCGCGACGCTCTCGACAAGCTCCACATGAACGACGCAGCGTTCACCTTCGAGCCGGACTCGTCCGAGGCCCTGGGCTTTGGCTACCGCTGCGGATTCCTTGGGCTTTTGCACATGGAAATTATCCAGGAGCGTCTCGAGCGCGAGTTCAACTTGGACCTCATCACCACCGCTCCGTCGGTGGTCTACATGGTCTACAAAACGAACGGCGAAGAGGTCCGCGTCGACAACCCAGCCAAGCTCCCGCAGGTGCAATACATCGATCGGATCGAAGAGCCGTTCGTGAAGATGAGCATCCACGTGCCCCAGGAGTACGTGGGCGTGGTCATCACCCTGTGCCAGGACAAACGCGGCATCCAAACGGCGATGGCCGCGGCGAACGATCGCTTCATCATCACGTACGAGCTCCCGTTCGGCGAAGTGCTCTTCGACTTCCACGACAAGCTGAAGAGCGCGTCGCGGGGGTATGCGTCGATGGACTACGAGATCATCGACTACCGGCCAGGAAACCTCGTCAAAGTCGACGTTCTGGTCAACGGCGAGCCCCTCGACGCGCTGTCGATCATCGTCCACAAGGAACGCGCCCAGAACCGCGGGCGCTCGCTCGCCGAGAAGCTCAAAGAGTTCGTGCCGCAACAGCAGTACGAAGTGGCCATTCAGGCGGCCATCGGCGGCAAGATCATCGCGCGCGAGACCGTGCGGGCCATGCGCAAAGACGTGACCGCCAAGTGCTACGGCGGCGACATCAGCCGAAAGCGAAAGCTCCTCGAGAAGCAAAAAGAGGGCAAAAAGCGAATGAAACAGGTCGGCAACGTCGAGATCCCGCAGAAAGCGTTCCTTGCGATCTTGAAGGTCGACAGCTGAGGGACCAGGCCGGCGCGAGCACCGAGGCAAGCCGGGCCGTCCCAAGCGCCTGTTTTTTCTCTGTTCCGAAGGAAATCTTTCGTGGTTTCTGGAGGCGCGAGCACGTTCTTCTGTAGGATGAGGTCCTAGGCCTCCTCGCGGCGGAAGGTCGCGTGCCCGTATGCGAAAGACCCTGGCTCCAAAGAAGAAATCGACCCTCCGTCGCCCGAAGGCGCGCACCGCCGTCGATCCGACCCGCCTGGCGATCGCTGCGCTCGAGCGCATTCGAACGGTGCTCGAGCAGTCCGGCCACAAGGATTGGTATCTGCCCGGGGTGTCGCCGCAAGAGCTCGCCACACGCCAAGCCCTCTTCGGTGCGGCGCTTCCACCGAGCTATGCGGCCGCGATGAAGCTTTCAGGTGGCTTTGGAGAGCCCGAGCGGTTGCTCGACGCCGCCGAAATCACCGAAGCGCAGGCCAAGCTCGGCGTTCGGTTCGGGGAGGAAGGCGCTCGGAGGTTCTTCCCGTTCGCCCAAACCGAGGACGGAATTCTCGCGTTCGATCGCGGGGTTCGCGCCCGCAGGTTTGGAAGCGTTCCTCCGCCCGTTCGGGATGGCGAGATTTCCATCGTCGAAATCGAAGGCGCCGTCGCGCGCCCGCACTCGTACAATTTCGGGCACTGGATCGACGAGGTCGCCGACGCACGGGAAGAGTCGATGGCCGCCGCCGCGACCCTCCCCCCACGCCTCAAGGATCTGCTCACCGAGCTCGGATTCCGTTTCGATTCACCGCTGCTCGGTAGGCTCGAGACGAGCGACATCCACGCCATGGAAGACCTCCTCGGACCCGAGCGGGCGCGCGTCGTGCGTGGCGACGTCGACCGAATCTTCGATGCCACCGGCCGCACGGAGCTCACGCTCAACGTCGACGACTTCTCGCTCACCGGTCTCCTTCGCACGGGGCCCGTACGCTTCGAAGCCGAGGACGTGTTCCGCTGGCTCCGGAGCTTCCGGAACGAAAACTTCTACGCCGATGCGCCGCCGCCAAGAGACCTGCGCGACCTCGCTAGGGACCTGCGTGCAGCCCCACGCGAGGCGCCGCTCGTCCTTCGCGGAGTGACCGAGCTCCCTGCCCTCCCAGCACAAAAATACACGTTTCGTGCGGCCAGCGGCGAGTCGACCAGCGATTTTTACCTACTCGGTCGCACGCCGTCGTCGTCGGGACGCTCGCCAAGTGTGATCCTTCACATCGTCGAAGGTGTCGTCGCCACGGCGCACGGCATGGACGAACAGCTGTCCGATCTCTACGTCGCCCGCGACGGCTCGATGTGGGGTCTAACGGCCACCCACGCGGTTCGATTCTCGGGAGGACGCGCGAAGAACTTTCCCTTGGTGCGCGGCACGCCCGGACGCACGTTCTGGTACGGCATCGGAGGGGGCGGAACCGGAGGGGATCGCGTGCTCGTTTGGGGCGCCGGCGCAGTGCTCGAGTTCGACGGCAACGGGTTCGTTCCGTTCGATCCGGACGCCTCCCTCGATCTCAGCGAGTCGGTCATTTCCCTGCATTCGCACAAGCGCGGGCTCAGCATGCTCGTCTGCGGCGATCGCATGGGCGCCGTCGCGTCGTTCGACGGAAGCGAGTGGGTCAACATCCGTGAGGATCAGGTCATCGAAGGCATCTTGGCCGACATGGACCTCTACCGCGGCGTGGCGTACGTGCTCGACCGCAACGGGTCGGTGTGGCGTCAAGAGCGCGGGACGGCGCCCCGCCCCGTGGTTTGGGACTATCGGCACCCCGCGTTCTTGACCGATCGCGGGACCCAGCGCGCCACCTATTCGGTGCGCAGCTTCGACGGTGGTGTTCTCCTCGCGAGCGACGGTGGCGTCATCGCCATCTCGGGCGGCGAGCCCGTGTTCCACACGGTCACGGGTGCCCACGAGGCCGTGCGGCTCGTCCGAGTAGGCTCCGAGGATCGCGTCGCGTTCGGCCACGACTCGAGGGAAGGCGCGGGCCTCATTGCGCTTTGCGGACCCCACGTCTGGGTGTGGCAAGACGGCTCGTTCGACGTGCTCGACATGCGCGAGTGGTAGCGCGAGTCGAGGGTCCTCGACCCTCCTCGAGCTCCTCCGGTACGTCCTGGGCCCACCGAGTCTCGAGCGTCGTTCTGACCTGCCGCTGACGCTACGAGGCGTTCGAGAACGACGGCTCGCGCCCGAAACAATTTTCCAGCGTCAACGCACCGTTTCCTGCCATGGCTCGGATCGGTCGAGCTTGGGCGCGCCATGGGACGGAACCCACGCTCCGTTGGGCGCGCAGTGATAGGGTCCGTCTCGACCTCCATGATGGACAAACGCCTGCGCGCGGCCCTCGATTCGGCCAACGAGAAGAATCCCTCCCACCCTTGGACCCACACCGGCGACGTGCCCTTCGGCACGGACGCGGTGCACTCGTTCCGCCTCGCGAACGGGCTGCGACTGCTCTTGCTCGTGGACCGGCAAGCGCCCACGGTGAGCTACTTTACGTGGTTCCGGGTGGGCTCGCGCCACGAGAAGCCTGGGAAAACAGGCCTCGCCCACCTCTTCGAGCACCTCATGTTCAACGAGACCGAAGGCCTTGCCGCAGGCAAGTTCGATCGGAAGCTCGAAGAAGCCGGGGCCGAAACGAACGCCGCCACGTGGCTCGACTGGACCTACTACTACGAGTCGCTGCCCAAGGACCGGCTCGGCCTCGCCATCACGCTCGAGAGCCAGCGCATGTCGAAGCTCGTGCTGCGTGAGCCTCAGGTCACGAGCGAGCTCGAAGTGGTCGCGAACGAGCGCCGCTTCCGCGTCGAAGACGACGTCGAGGGTGCCGCCAACGAGCTTCTCTACAAGACCGCTTTCGACAAGCACCCGTACCACTGGCCCACGATCGGCTGGATGGAGGACATCAAGGCGTTCACCCCGCAAGACTGCGAGGCCTTCTACGCGACGTACTACGCGCCCAACAACGCGACCTTGGTCGTGGTGGGCGACGTGTCGGAGCGCGACGTGCTCGCGAAGATCGCGAAGGCCTACGGACCGCTTCCCGCGGGCGACGTCCCCGAGGAAGACACCATGCCCGATCCGCCGCAGACCACGCCGCGGGAGGCCGAAATTTCGAGGCCCACGGCCACCGAAAAGGTGCTGCTCGGTTACAAGGGGCCGGCCCTGGGCGACGCCGAGCACGCGGTGCTCTCGGTGTTGAACGAGGTGCTCTTCGGCGGGCGCGCGTCGCGGCTCTACGACCGGCTCGTGGTGAAGGACGAAATCGCCACCGATCTCCGCGGCTGGGTCTCCACGTTCCGCGATCCAGGGCTTTACGAGGTCTTTTTGACGGCCCGCGCGCCTCACAAGCGTGCCGAGGTGCTCGCGGCGTTCGACGACGAGATCGCACGGGTCAAGAGCGAGCTCATCTCGGTCGACGAGCTCGAGCGCGCCACCGCGAGGCTCGAGCTCGGCCTCCTTCAGTCGCTCGACACGGCAGCCGGGAAAGCCGAGCAAATTGGCTTTTACGACACAGTGATCGGCGATCCGCGTGGGGCTTTTTCGCGCCTCGACGCCTACCGACGCGTGACCCGTGGCGAGGTACGAACGGCGGCTCGGCGCTGGCTCGACGCCAACGCGCGCACGGCCATTCACGTCATCCCGAACGGCGCACCACCTCCGGACGACGAAGGCGACGAACCCGAAGACGCCGACGCGACGGACGAAGAGGTGCCCTCGTGAGCCCCGAGACCCGCATGACCGCCGGCGGAAGGCCGCTCTTCATCGAGACCTCCAAGGCCCTTCCGCTCGTCTCGTTCGCCATCGCCTTCCAGACCGGCTCGTACTTCGATCCGCCCGGAAAAGAAGGGCTCTCGCGCTTCGTCGGGCGCATGCTCCGGCGCGGAACGAAGAGCAAAGACGCGCAGGTGCTCGAAGCCGCCATCGACCGCCTCGGCGCCGAGCTGACGGTCGAAGTGAGCCACGCGAACTTCACGGTGCACGGCCAGGTCATTCGCCGAAACCTGGAGCCGTTCGTTGCTCTCGTGGCCGAAGTACTCGCGGATCCGGCCTTCGCCGAGGACGAGCTCGAACGCTTGCGGAAAAAGGCTCTCGCCGAGCTCGTCGAAGCACGCGACAACGATCGCGCGCTCGCCCAAATCGCCTTTCGCAAGGCCATGTTCGGGACGCATCCGTACGGTCGCCTCAGCAAAAAAGCGTCGCTCCTTGCCATCGGCGCGGAAGAGCTGCGTGCCCACTACGCCGCCCACGCGCTGCGCGAGAACGTGTCGTTCGGGTTCGCCGGGGACGTCGAAGCCCGAGACGCCGTGCGCATCGCAGAAGCATGGCTCGCGGCGCTTCCCTCCTCGAAGACCGTGCCTAGCTTCGCGGCTCTGAAGGACCCCCAAGGTCCCAAGGGCCGCACACTGGTCCTGGTCGACAAACCCGAACGCACCCAAACGCAGATCGTGATCGGCGCGCTCGGCACGTCGGGTCACGACCCCGATCACGTGCCGCTCCTCGTGGCCACGGCCATTTTTGGCGGAACGTTCACGTCGCGCTTGATGCGCGAGGTCCGCTCGAAGCGCGGCTGGTCGTACGGCGCGAGCGCGAGGCTCGCGGTCGAACGCGCGCGCCACGCGTTCACGATCGGGACGTTTCCCTCGGCCACCGACGCAGCGAAGTGCCTCGCCCTCGAGCTCCAGCTGCTCGACACGTTCGTCTCGGGCGGCGTGTTGCCAAAGGAGGTCTCGTTCGTGAAAAACTACCTCATGCGGTCGCACGCCTTCGAGATCGACACGCCTCAGAAGCGCATGCACCAAGAGCTCGACACCTACCTCCTCGGGCTGCCTTCCGACTACTGTTCGAGCTACCTCGCGCGCGTCAAAGCGACCACGCCAGAGGCCGCGAACGAAGCCGTGCGCGCGCGCATCGATCCAAAAAACCTGGCGATCGTCGTCGTCGGAACGGCCAAGGAGCTCGACGCGGATCTTCGCGCCGCGATTCCGGATCTCGCTTCGGCCACCGTCGTTCCGTTCGATGCCGAATGAGACAAGCTCGAAGCCGCGTATCCTCGTCGCGGGGCCGCTCCACGAAGACGCCCTCGCGAAGCTCCGCGATGCATCGCTCGACGTCTTCGTCGCGCCAGCGGGCCTCCGCGATCCATCGCTCGACGATCCGGCCGTCGCCCGGTCCTTCGCAGGGCTCGTTCCCTTGCTCACCGCACGGATCGACGACGCGCTTCTGGAGCGTTTTTCGGGCCTCCGTATCGTCGCGAACGTCGCCGTGGGCGTGGACAACGTGGACCTTTCCGCGTGCCGCGCGCACCACGTATTGGTGACGAATACGCCGGGCGTGCTCACGGACGCGACGGCCGATTTGGCCTTTGCGTTGCTGCTCGCCGCGGCACGAAGGGTCGGCGAAGCGGAGCGTCAGCTTCGCCGAACGGGATTCCCTCCGTGGAGCCCGGGCTTCATGCTCGGAAAGCGCCTACGAGGCAAGACCCTTGGAATCGTAGGGTATGGGCGCATCGGGCGTGCCGTCGCGAGGCGCGCCAAGGGCTTCGGTCTCTCGGTCGTGGCGACTCCGTCGTCGCCTACCGCGGAGACCACGGAAGACGACGTCCCTCGCCTGCCCCTCGACGAGCTGCTTGGCGTGTCCGATTTTGTCTCGGTTCACGTGCCTCTCAAGGAGTCCACGCGGCACCTCTTGGGAGAGCGAGAGCTCGGCTCGATGAAGCCCGGAGCGGTCTTGGTGAACACGTCCCGGGGCGCCGTGATTGACGAAGCGGCGTTGGTGCGCGCCCTCCGCGACGGGTCACTCTTTGCCGCAGGGCTCGACGTGTACGAGCACGAGCCGAAGGTGCACGAGGGGCTGCTCGCGCTCGAGAATGTGGTGCTCTTGCCTCACATCGGGAGCGCCGACGCGGACACGCGCCGCGAGATGGCGTGCCTCGCCGCCGACAACGTCGTCGCGTTCTTTGCGACGGGCGCGGCTCTCACTCCCGTGACGTAGTGCCTCGATTCCGTAGAGTGGATGGTAGGCGTGGTTGGATCGACCTGGATCGCTAGGCGCGAGGAGGGCGCATACTCTTGTATGAAACCGACGAGCAACGACGCGAGGCAGGATGAGGCGGCCGCGAATACCCATCCACTCTACGGAATCGAGGCACTAGGCGCCGATTCCGTCCGGGGCGCGCCGCGGTCCGCGGCCGGCACCTTGGCCATCGACCTGTCATGCAGGCGTGAGAAGAACACGAGCGCGACGAGTCCGCCGATGCCGACGAGGAGCATGTCCCACTGGGCATCCCACACGTCGCCTTGGCTCCCGAGGAAGGCCTGTCCGAGATCGCCCGCGACGAGGAGCGTGGTCCACCACTCGAGGATTTCCCAGAACGCCCCGACGGAAAAAACGACGCTCCACGCGAGAAACCCGAGCCACGCGCCAGGGCGAAGCGGCGTCCTGCGAAGCAGCACTTCCCGCGTGAGCAGCGCTGGGAAGAAGCCTAGGGCCAAGTGCCCGATCCGGTCGTAGTGGTTCCGGGAGAGCCCGAACGCATGCTTCGCCCAGTCGCCGAGGGGCGTCTTGGCGTACGAATAATACCCGCCGTAAACGAGGACGAGCACGTGCAGCAGCGTGCCGACGTACACGAGGTGCGACAGCGGCATGCGCCGGTAAAACGCGACCATCCAGGCCACCAGAAGGAGTCCAGGAACGACCTCGAGCGCCCAGTTTTCGAGGCCGGCGGGAGGCGCCCACGCCGTGGCGAGGCAGACCACGGAGAGCACGGCGAGGAGCACGAGCGGGAGCTTGCGATGCGCAGTGAGCTTCTCCGTCAAGCGGCACCTCTGGCACGGGAGTCGAGCGTCTCGGCGACGTTGGGCATCGTGGGAACATACACGGAACCAGAGAGAGGGCGTCCGGCGCGGGTCGGCCGGCAACGACGTGCAATTTCAGCGCTTGGGCGCCGGCACGAGCTCGGTCACGTGGACGGGGTTTCGCTCGAGGGCGCAGCCCGGGACGTTCTTCGAACAACGCGCGCGCACCGCTGGGGCATCGTCGGGAACGCGTCGCTCGAGGAAGGCCTGCTCGGCCCGGGCGCAGGTGTCGGCGTCCGCGTGGACCGTGCCGAGGGCGAGCGACTGTGCCCTCAAGAGGTCCGCATCGCGCGGCTGAAGGGCAAGCCCGCGTGTCGCCGCAGACAGCGCCTTGACGGGGAACCCTGCCCCACCCCAGGTCACCGCGAGTGTGGAAAGGGCACCGTCGTCGCGTGGGGCGAGCCTCGAGCTTTCCTCGAAATGACCTGCGGCGTCCGCCCAAGCCCACTCGGCCAAGAGGGCTTCGCCTCGAATGCGCTCGAGCGCAGGATGCGGCGCGCCGAGCAGCTCTTCGGCTTTGTGCGCCGAGAAGAACGCGGCATCACGGCGACCCTCTTTGGCTTCGAGCTCGGCGAGCAACCCCATGGCCATGGCGCTCTCGCGATCCGACGAAGCGCGCCTCTGGGCGAGCGAGAGCGGAAAGCGCGCACCGTCGAGGTACTCCTGCAGGGCGTGGGAGAGGCCTTGGGCCCACGCGAACGATCGGGAAAACCCAGCACGTTCTGGGGCCTCCGACGCGCGATTCGAACCGAGGACGGCTTCGCTCGTGCCAATCCGCGTGATGGGCTGCGGGACGCACGGATCGAACGCGCGCCCACGTTTCTTCGGGCTCTCGTTCGCGAACGCGCGGCCACGTTCGGTCTTGGCGTCCGCGCAAGCGACCTCCTGGAGAGTGAGATTTCGCGTGCGGTGGAGGAGCGTCGCTCGCACGGTGAGAGGAAGCACGGCGCCTTCCGGCACGTGGAACGCGTACCGAAGCGCCACCGCGTCGCGAGGCGCAATCGTGTTGTTGAACACGCCGGCCTTGAAGAGGTGGGTCTCGCGGGCTCGAAGCTCTTTGCCGTTCGCGTCGGCGACGTACGAAAAGAAGCGATGCGCCGTGGGATCCGCGCCGGTCTCGGCGTGGTTGGCTCCGGCCTCGAGCCATCGTTTCCCGCGGGCGTCGGTCACGGAGACCTCGACCCACGTGTCCTGCGCGTCCATGACGCCGCCTGGGAACCTGTGGCCGGTGTGCTGGTTCTTTACGACCACGTCCACGACGACGCGCTCGTTCGCCGCCACGGCAACGGGCTCGCGGCCCAGAAAAACCTGGGTCCCGTCCTCGCGCGTGAGACCCGTGACGTCGATGCTGGCCGAGCCCTCGAGAAAGCGACGGGCCTTCTCTTGGAGCTCGGGATCGCGCTGGATCTGGGCGACCCACGTGTGGCCACCGAGAAACGCGTGCGACGCGATTGTGCCGTTCTTCGCTCCAGGATCGCCGGCCACGACCGCTTCGCGGGGCATGTGGCAGCCGCGGCAATCGCGCTCCTCGAGGTCCTCGTCCACGCGTGTGGCGTGGCTTCCCGCGTAGGCCGAGCGTGCCCACGGGCTCGCGTCGTCCTGCCCGACCAAGTGGTGGGCGTTGCCGGTTCGAGAGTCGAGGAACGACTTGTGGCAGCCGAGGCAGAAGCCGTTGTCGCGGAGCACGGGCCTCGCGACGCTTTCGCGATGAAGGCGAAGGCTCTGCGCGTCCCCCTGACGCGGGACGGGCACCGGAGACGTATCGAGATCGAAGCTGCCGTTTCCGTCGGCGCGCACCGCCGTGATGCCGTGGCAGACGCGGCACGACACGCCGGCGTGAGCCCTAGGATCCTCGGGGCGAATCGCGACGTCCATGGCACCGTCCACGAGAAGCGCCACGTCGTGGCACCCCGCGCACATTCGGCTCGCGGCGGTTCCACGCTCCGTGCGAAGCCGTTCGACGGCCACGCGGTAGACCGGATCGTCGAACGAAGCGAACGAGTGTGCGCTGGATTTCCAGGCGGCAAAGGCGTCGGTGTGGCACTCCGCGCAGCCATCCACGTCGGCGAGGCGGTCGCCCGTGCCTTCGCCCACAGGCGCGGCGCGGACGAAGGCAGGGGCGAACGGAAGTCCTGTCTCACTCGGAAAACGAGCGCCCACGGAGCCGAGGGGGCTCGGCGAGGTCGCGGAGGACGAGACCTTGGCCGAGCCGCTCTTTCGCTCGTCGCCGGTGGGTGCAATGCACGCGGCGACGCCACCAAGGACGAGCAGGGTCGCGAGCGGAAGCGTTCCCCGTGAGGAGCTCACCGCGCAGCACCGCGGGCGCGGCGCCTTCGCACGAGCCACGCGACGAACGGCAGACCGAGCAGCGCCGAGGTGCCTTCGGTCGGGCCCGCCGCGCAGCCCCCGCAGCCCTGTTTTTTGGTGGCGGCATCGGCCTCCGGCACCGACGCGTCGGGCGCGGACGCTCCCGCGTCGACGCCCGGAACACCCACCACGGGAGTCGGACCTGGAACGCTAGAGCCCGCGGGCCCAACCCCCGAAACGAGGGCACCTGCGGCGACGACTCCGAGCTCGGGAGCATCGCTCCGCAGGAAAGATGCAAGCTGCCTATTTCGGGGTGCGAACGCGAGGCCTTGGGCGGGCACCGGCTTCGTGCTTCCGACGATGGAAGATGGCGGACCGCCCCACCGTCCGCGTCTCGGGCTCTCGCAGGCGATCGGGCCGGTCCACGGATGGCGCACGGCGTAGCGGGCCTGGAAGTTGTTCGCGTAGTCGCTCGGCCGCGAACGTTCTTCGAGCTTGCCGTTCGTGCCCATGAACTCGCGGCCGCCCATGATGGCGGGCGCGGCGCGGAAGACCAAATCGTCCCCGAGGGACTCACGCGTGTAGCGCGCATGAAGCCGCGTGATCACGAATCCGCTTGGGAAAAATCGCGGGCCGCGACCTCGAGGCATCGGCGGAGCAGGCATGGGCATGGGCTTTCCCGCGCCCTGTGGACGCGGCGAAGGAGACGGAGCAATCGGCCCGCCCGAACCGTCCGGACCGTCCGGTTGAGGCAGGACGTCGGCCCCAAGCGTGGCGAGCTCGGCGAAGGTGAGCGCAGGGAGCGGACACGGATCGCAGCTGGAGGCGTCCCAGGCGTACTCGGTGACGACGGCCTTCGGGTTCTTCTCCATCGTGCGGTCGAAGAGCGACGTATAGAACGAGCCGAACGACGACTTGGCGTTCTCGGCCACGTCGAGGTTCGTGGGGATGGTCACGTTCGGGTAGTTCGCCACCTCGTAGCGTGTGTTCTTCGCGAGCACGTGGACGATGAGGTCCTGCGGGCCGTTCGCGTTCATGAGCCCGAGGCGTACTGGGAGCGTGAACTTCTCGGAGTCGTAGTGGAAACGAAGCGGCGAGAGGTTCGCCATGCCCTTGTCGAAGGTGACCTTCGAGGCATTGACCTTCGCGACGAAAAACTTACTGCCCTGCTGGATGTACGGTCGAAAATACGGCGCCGCACCATCGGGGATCTTGTACTTCTCCTGCCGAAGCCAGGTGTCGAGACCGCCCGCGTCCTTGGCCGAGAGAATCACGATCTCGTACTCTCCCACGGTGAACTGCGCTTCGACGGTCACGCCGAGGTCCGCGGCCTTTCTCGGCGCGGCCGCGGCGGGCGCGGGCGCCATGGTGACGGGGCCTCCCTTGGCGAACTCCATACGGTGCTCGATCGCACACGGATCCTGTTCCCAGTATTCGACGAGGCGGGGCGCCGCGAGCTTGTCGATCTTGTCGAAGATCTCCTTCGGGAGCGTCTTCACGTTCTCCTTCTGGAGAATGACGGGGACCGGCACGACCATCGCGAAGTTCTCGGCCGGGCCTTCGTAGTTGTTCTGCATGGAGAGCACCGTGCGGGTGCCTTCACGCATGAGCGCGACCTGTGTCGCGTTGTTGAACAGCTTCGCGTCGGCACCGCTCACGTAGAAACCGCAGAAGGCCTGGGAAACCTTGGGTATCGAGACAGCGGCGAGCGCGACGAGCAGAGACGTGGCGAGGACGGACTTCTTCATCGAGGCTCCGGGCCGGTCGAGCGGCGGATGGGCGAATATTCGGCGGAAGCGAGCTACGCGCGCGCTTCGCAATCGATCCCCCACGACTCGCTTTTCCGTGCCGGAGGGCACGCCGCACGAAGGTCCGCGACGCCCCACGAGTGGACGCCCACCCGCCCCGATTGGCAAGGCGAAGTTCGGGCGCCTCGCGACTAGAACGCGAAGCCGAGCGTGGCGTCCACGTGAACGCCTGCCGTGTAGAAGCTCGGGGGCGCCGAGCCACCCGGGATCTGGGCGAAGTGCAGCTGCCCGCCGAGGCCGAGCGAGAGGTGCACGATGTCGCCGAAAAGGAAAGCGTATCCGGCCGATGCACCCAGCGACCCCGCCGGTCCGACTTTCGCGACCCCGGCGCGCTCGCCGCTCACCGCGGCACCTTGAACGAAGGGCGAAATCCAAACGCCTCGCGGCGCGTGGTCGGTGAGAAAAAAGTAGGGACGGACGCGCAAGTACCCGCCGCGAATGTCGCCGACCTTGTCCGTGACCGTCCATGGATCGTAGAGACCCGCCGAAACGGAAATGGCGACGTGCGGAGACACCGTGCGCTGGAAACCGAGGCCGATCACGTGCAGTCCGAGGTCGGCGAGCACGATGTTCTTCGGTGAAGGTTTCTCTTCGACGTGCGGCGCGTGCTCCTCCGCGTGCTCCTCTGCGTGGGCCATCACGGGAAAGAGGACGAACGCCAGGACGGAAGAGAGGAGCAAGGTGCGCATCCCTCCCTTCCTCTCACACTCTGGGCTCGAGGTCTCGCGAAGTCGACCGCGCCCCCATTCCTGCGGTTCCACGGAGGGTCCGTCGTACGTATGGGCCTCCCGAAAGCCGCATCCGCCGAACGATCGAAACGCGGCGTGTGGCCCTCTTGGGCTATGGTCGTGCGGCGAATGACGAAACCGAAGCCGCCCCTTGCTTGGTCCATGCGAGAAAAGTTGCTCGCCCGGCTCCGAAAGACCCTGGTCGGGCCAAAAGACCCGCAGCTTGCCGCGAATCTGACCCTCGAGCTCGAGGACTTCGTCCGCACGAACCGCGTGGCGCAGCTCCGGCCGATGGTGAACGGTGCCGTCGGCGGGCTTTCGCTGTCGGAACGGGTTCACGACCTGGTGACACGCCTGCCCGACACCCACCGCGCCAACTGGTTCGTGGACACCCTGAGCGAGGACTGTGGTCTCGTCTGGGCCGACACCACTCCGGACGCCGGAGGGACCATCGTGCTCCCCGCCGAAGCGCGCGAGAGCATCCTTCGGCGCTTCGAGAAGCTCGAAGGAGCGCAGCTGAGTCGGCACGATCAACAGCCGGAAATCGAAGGCTACGCGGACCTTCTCGAAGACGAGCTCGACCGGCTCGGACGAAGCCACGAAGCGCTGGCCACTCGGCTCCTCACGCGTCGCTTCCAGATTTCCCCCGAACAAGAGCCCGTGCTCTTCCACACGAGGCTCGTCCACGAAGGCCTCGAGGGCCCGAAGCAAATCGTCGCGTTCCTGGAAGAGCACGTCGGCATCGTGTGGTCCGACCGAAAGACCAAAGCCGTCGTCACGCCCGCCGAGCCCATCGAGGTGCCGACGCGCGCCTATTCACCCGAGGACCACTACGTCCTCGGGGACCGGGTGGAGCACACGAAATTCGGAGTCGGCACGGTCGTCGAGGTGGAAGACGGCCGCGCCAAAATTCGCTTCGCGGACGGAGAGCGAAGGCTCGTCGCACGGTAGGCCAAAGCGCTCAAGAAGACGCGCTCTGCACGCTCCGACGTTGACAGTGCTTCCCCACCTCGAGACCATGCGGCCAACGCTGGCTGGAGGTGACCCGTGCGTCGATTCGAGCTCAAAGAAGGTACTTCGAAGAAGTTCTGGGAAATCGAGGTCGAGGGCTCGTCCCATTCGGTGCGCTACGGTGCGATCGGTGCCAACGGGCAGACGAAAACGAAGGACTTCGCCTCGCCCGCTGCGGCCACTGCCGATGCCGACAAGCTCGTCCGGGAGAAGCTGAAGAAGGGCTACGCCGAGATCGCCGCACAGGCGAGCGGGCCCAGCGCGACGCCAACGCCGACACCGAAGGGCGTGGCCGGGTGGATCGCACGGCTCGACGCGATCCCCGATCTCGGTTCCCAAGAAGACATGGAATCCTTCCAATCGCTGCTGGAGGAGCTCGAAGACGCACCGAAGAAGGACCCCGCTTTGCTCGCGGCGCTCCTCGGCGTGCTCGAACGGGCCGTCGGGCAGGACGACTTCGGCCTCTTCGCGAGCGCCGAATGCCTGGTGGACGAGTTCCCTGCCCCGGTGCGCGCACAAGGTCTCCGCCAATCGATACGGCGGTGTGTCACCTGGAAGGCGCTCGAGCTTCTCGGCGACGGCGCGGACGACATCGCTGCGCTCGAGCACGCCCTGGCGCATCAGGAGCTCGGCGGCCTGAACGAGCCGGTGCGGGACCGGTTGCGCGAGCTCGGCAAGACCGACGATGGGTCAAGTCCCGCGTCGTCGGTCGCGTCGGTCGCGTCGGTCGCGCCTGTCGCGCCGGTCGCCCCCCTCGCTGCCGCTGCGGACGACGCTTACCGAATCCTGGACGACGGGCAGTCCATTCGCCTGCGTTCCTGCACCAAGGAAGCCATGCGTCGCGCCCACGACGCCGCGCCCGATGCCCTGCAGGTCGCGGTCGAGCACCCGGACCAGATGGACGCCGAGACCGCGCGGGCGCTGCTCGAAGCCTTCCCGCCGCTCGCGCTCCCTCCAACGCACCCGTGGTTCGAGTTCGCACATGGCCCCTGCTTCTCGGCCCATGACGGCGGATTCTCACCGGCCGTAGCGAAGGTTCTCGAGGCCCGGCTCGATCGCAGCGTGTCGGTGCGTCGGTCGCGCAACGAAGTGGCGATGGAATACGAGCCTGTCACGCTCGAACGCATCGCGGCGGCCAAGCGCGTGATGCCCAACGCCTCCGGGGTGGTCTTCTCCACCGAAGCGTTCCACCCGGCGATCGCTGAAGCGCTGCTCGCGGCCTTTCCCAAATCGGACTTCTCGGCCAAGGATCGCGGGCTCACACCGAAGACCATGAAGCTGCTTGCCGACCGACTCGTCGGCATCGAGTGCGAGGCCGAGCAGGTAAAGGCGCTCATCCCCTTTCCACGGCTCCGTCGGCTCGCGCTCGCCACGGTCTTCGACGAGGAAATCGCGACCGAGGCGCTCTCCCACGGCGCGAAGATCGCGGCCTTCGGCACCCTGGAGGAGCTCGAGCTCTGCTCGCGTATGGCGCCCATGCTCCACGAGCTGGCCCATCTCCCACTCCGCAGGCTCGTGGTGAGCCACGCGGGCACGGCGATCGATCGCGACGTCGTCAAGTCGATCGCCGACCACGACACACTCCGTGAGCTCTCTCTGTGGGCATCCCTGGACAAGGCGGCCTATGCCGCGCTCAAGCAGCTTCCAAAAGGGCTCGAGCGCCTCTCGTGCGTCGACGGCGGCGACCAACTCCTCGTGGCGGCCGGTGCCCTACGCAGTCTGCACGCCCTCAATGCGAGCACGACCACCGTGAGCGACAGCGGAATCGAGGCGCTGGCGGGCCTCGAGCTCCAGGAGCTCAGGCTCCAAGGCAAGAAGATCACCGACCGCGCCGCCAAGGTCCTTGCCGCCATGACGAGCTTGCGAACCCTGGAGCTCAAGGGGACGACGCTCTCCGACGCCGGCTGCGCCGCGCTGCTGGCGAGGCTCCCGGCCTTGAACGACCTCGATCTCGAAGGGTGCAAGGCCCTCGGGGATCGGACATTCGCCGCGGCGGTACGCTCCCCAAGCATCGCAACCATCAAGTGGTCGGGCGGAAAGCCGCTGGGCCGAGAGGGGCTCGCGGCACTGGCCGGGGCGGCCCCGTCCCTTCGCGACGTCCTCGTCACGGACAAGCTCGGGGATGACGCGTTCGCCGAGGCCCTCCGCTACCGCCAATCGGGCGGCAAGGTGAGCGTGCGCCTGCGCAACTTGAGCAAGAAACAAAAGACGCTCTACGGCGACTGACCGGAAAACGGACACGACTATGCGGTCTTCGCGTACGAACACGGCACCGCCACACCACGCCTCACGGGCTGATCCAGGCGTCGTCGCGCGCCCAGGCGGACTTGGCGTTGGCTCACAGGGTCGGCATCGCACCGTCGATTCCCAAGAGCTCCATCACCTCGCGAGGAGACATCTCGAGGCGCGCCAGGCGCTGCACGATGTCCGCGGTGGTCTTCTTCGCGAGGCTCGGCACGATGTCCAAGGCCTCCGCCATGCGCAGAACCGCACCATCGAGCTCGGCACGACGCACCTTCGGATCCCGCTTTCCCAAGAGCCCGGACCGCGCAACCTCGGGCACGCCGAAGTCCTTCGCCAACGTGGCGGCCGCCGCTCGGTCGCGCGCAGCCAAGAGCGCCACGATCGCCTTCCTTTGCGCCATGGGCACTCCTACCCGCGACGTCTCCCAGCGCGAGACCGAGAGCGCCTTCACACCGAGCGCAGCGCCGAGCTCCCGCTGTCCGAGGCCAAGTAGTTTGCGCGCGCGCCGCAGCACCTTGGCCCCAGCGGCGTTGGCGGGAGAGGGGTTTCGCTCACGGTAGCGGTACTGGTAGGCCATCGCACTCTCCTTCATCGAATGAGGGATAGAGAAATACATCCTAGAATGCGCCAAGTGCCCATCATCTAGGCGGCAGGGCCTATTCTGGACCTAACATCCATGTACCTGTACCATGCATGGGCTCTTCCAAATCTGCCCATCCTAAGCACCCAACATCAATGGGAACATCCTAATCTGCACCATTCTGGGAAGAGCTTGACGATGGGATAAGTAGACCGTGCACAACGATGTACGACTGTGCTTCAGGGCTTTGTGTGGGCTTGCTTAGACTGCCCTTCGCACAGGTTTGGGATAGGTGGCATATCCCAACTGACCCAACGAGCCCACGGCGCCGCTCTCCGCAGGTCCACCTTGGGTGCTCATGTGGGACGACGGGAAGGCTAGGTGGGGCGCATCCCACAACCGACCGTGTCGGCTCGAGGCCTGATCGCGGCTCGGGTCGTGCACGAAGCTCACGCCGTGCATGACCGGAACGTGACGGCCTCGTTCGGGGCCCGGCCTCACATTGAATGGGAGTGAATCCTCCTTCCACAGCCCTGCCCCGTGAAAGCCTGCTCGTCTTCTCGGACGTGCATCTTGGCAGCGACTTGAACGATCACGGCACCTCGCCGCGCCGCTCCCATGGCATCGATCAGGACCTCACCAAGCTGATTCGTCACTACGCCGACGTGAAACCTTCGGCCGAGCGCTGGCGCGTGGTCATCGCGGGCGACTTCATCGACTTCATCGGCATGACCGTGAAGGGCGAAGGCGAGCTCGCCACCACGCTCACCGCCGAAGAGCGCGTGAACGGACTCGGCAGCGCCGCCGACCACGCGAGGGAGAAGCTTCGACGGGTGGCCGAGCGTCACTCCGACGTGTTCGACGCGCTCGCCGAGCTCGTCGCGCGAGGGAACGCGCTCACCTTGGTGCACGGCAACCACGACGTCGAGCTCCATTGGGACGAGGTAAAAGCCGACTTCCGCGCGCAGCTCCTCGGACGCGCGGTGCGCACGAACCCCCTCCTCGACACCGACGCCTTCCTCGCGCGCATCGAGTTCGAACCCTGGTTTTTCTACTGGAAGGACGTCGCCTACATCGAGCACGGCCACCAGTACGATCCGTACTGCGCGAACGACCACGTGATGGCGCCACTCTCCCCTCTCGATCCTCGCCGCATCATGCGCGGGTTCTCGAGCATCTTGCTCCGCTACGTCGTGC
>JAYUKI010000289.1:0-18533 GCA_043764595.1 Myxococcales bacterium
GTCTGGGGCTCGGGAACGACGGTGAGGTCGTACTCACCCTCGTCGAGGGCCACGGAAAACCGCCCGTCGCCATCCGTATTTGCTCTCCCGGGCCTTGGGGACTCCCATGGCGACGGCGACGCTCTGCGAACACTCGAGGGCGCCCACAATACTTCGGCATTCGCGAGCGCACGACCATCGGAGATTCGTACTTTCCCCGACACGATGCCCTTCCGTGGGGTACGCAGCAGGAAGTCCTTCCGAGTCGACGACACGGTGATGCTCATGCGGGTCTTGCCGAATGCGCGTGCGTCGTCCTCGGGTTCGACGAACGCATCGTAGGTGCCAGGAGGGAGAACCGAAGAAAACCGGCCGTTGGCGTCGGTCCGAACCGTGGCTCGATAGAGGAGTTGAAGCGAGGGCGCCCCGCCTTTGACCTCGATCCCCGTGCTCACGAAGGTTATTTGGGCGGCCACCGCGCCGTCACCGACGACGGTACCCGCGATGCCGATCGGCGGAGGAAGGTCGGGGTAGTCGAGGCGGAAGCCGACGCCGGCAAGGATCCGATCTCGCAGGGTCGGAACACCAACCCATCGTTCATCGGGCATGACGACGATGTCGATGCCGTCGCGGAGCGCACCGCCGGGCGTGTTCTCACCGACCGTATCGAGACGCACGGAGGCTTCGGTCCCCGAAAGCGCGCGAAACGACGAGATTCGACGCTCCGACCTGCGGTCCCGAAGATATGTGTAAAATCCATCCAACCCGGCACGCCGCTTGACCACGGCCGTGTGCGATTCCCCCGTCGGATCGTCTAGAGGCGGAGCCGTCCCGACCACGAAGCGATCCGTGAAATACGGAATGATGTCCTCGCGGGCACCTTCCGGAATGACGTTCACCGAGTTGGTGGTCGGCGGAAACGCATCATCGAAAGGAGGCACTGGCAACGCGACCCGTTGGAACGGACCACTCGGGACGAAGGAGAGGAAACGCGCCGGCAACGAGGACGTCGCCGCAAGCAAGGTCGCGAACGTCGGATTGGAAGGCAAGCCCACTTCCGAGGCTTCGCGACGCGTTCCATCTTCGAGTACGATTTCCGGAAAATAGGCTACCCGCGCGGGCAAATATTCCGACCCCACGGGGTATCCGAGCTGCTGCGCAGCGAGCGCGGTTACCCGGTACTCGCCCGACACTTCGATGATTGGCGGGAGCGCAATGCACGTTGCAGAAGGACAGCGGGTCCCGTCGCCACGGAAGTCTTGGCTGCGCAGCAGGAACGAGCGACCCGGGGCGAAAAACGAGCTCTCCGGAACGGAAATCGCGAGGACATAAAGGTAGTCCGGCTTGCCAGCCACTTCGCAACGTCCCGCCGTCGTGCACGTCGGCGTCGCGCGCGACTGTTGCTGGTAGCGTTCGCAAGGACTGACGTCGCACGCGTTCTTTGGCGCGTCCGATACTGGTTCGCCCACGATCGGGGAACACGCGACCGCGACCGCGACCGCGACCGCGACGAACGAGACTGAGCGAGGTTTCGTCACGAGCCGCCCTCTCCGTCGGTCGCCCCCGCGTCGCGACCTTCGACAGCCCCGGCGTCCGCGACAGGGCACCCTCGGAAGTCACCGTTCGGGCTATAGAACCACGTCACGCTGTCTCCGCCGGGCTCTCGAGGCGTGTGGGTCGCTTTCCCGCCCGTGTTCGTCTCGAACGCGAGGGCGACCAGAAACTCAATCACGTGGCATCGCGTCAGGTCGGGGGGCGGACGTGTTTGGACTTCGAGGACGCGGATTCGCTCGGGTGTCCCCGACGGCCCGCTCGTGTCGAGCGAGTCCAGTCCTTCACCGGTGATGGGGTTGTAGTCGACGTAGAGGCGCCAAGCGAACGACACGGTCGGATCGACGAGCTCGACGGGGACGACGAACTTCTCCGGAAAACTGCCGACGACCGCGCTCGGAGGCGGGACGAGCGAGCTTCGAACAATGACTGGACGAAAGGTTGGCAGGGAGGGCAAATCCGAGACCGGCTCCGCGATGATGCACGCGCCGAGCACCATCGAGGCGACGCACGTTGCGCCGACGAAGAGCCCCTTCAGAGCCAGCCATCCGCCCCATGCGTGCCTCATCCGAACTGGCCCGGCCGGCCGGTGCGGCTCGGAACAGAAAACCGCGCGTCGGCATACTCGGGCCGCGTCGCGAGCCTATAGAGGTCCGAAAGGGCCGGAAGCTCGCCCACGACATCCATCACAGCGCGGGAATCGGCGATGCGCGGATCTTGCCCGAGGTCACGGAGGACCGCGCGCGTCGCCTCGCGGAAATCGCCCGAAACGAAGAGTCCTACGCGCAACGCCGCCTGCTGGGCTCGTGCGAGGGCATCGTCGAAGGCCGAGGGCGTTGCGTGGACGAGAAGCTCGGTCAGCCGACGTTGGGCCTTCGCAGGCAGCGTCTGCCAAAGGATCTCACCGAGCGTAGCCGTGGCGCGGTCGAGATCGCGTGCGGCTTCAGGGGGGCCGAACGCGCCGAGCATCGCCCGAAAAAGATTGCGAGCGTCGGCTTCGGATTGGCCAAGGAGGAGCGCGTGGTGAGGCAGCGAGGCGCCAAGGGCACGCCCGATGACGAACGCAAGCTCCGACGGAGCTTCGTCGCCACGGCCGTGGAGGATTCCCGAAGGCGGCGACACGAGCGCAACGTGGGCGCTGAGTGAGGTGGCTCCGGCCACGTGGCGACGCGAGAGGCGCGCGCTCGTGAGTCCGAGGAGACGCGCAGTGGCTTCGAGAATTCGACCGGCAACGGAGTCTTGGCCGGGTTGAACGCGCTCGAGGCCGCTCATCGATGCGGCCGAGCTGCGGACGAACGTCGGCGCGGCGTGTTCCCAGACCAGGCCGAAAGCCTCGCCAATTCCCTCGCGACCAGTGCGCGTGAGCAGGGCAAGCATACCGGGCTGTTCGGTTTGCTGGTGGAGCGGCGGTGGCTCTGCCGGCTGGGGATCGCCTTCCAAGAAGCGTCCGAGGTGGTCCAAGGCGCGGCCATAGCTCGAATTGTTGTCGGCCAACGCAGCTCGCCGCAGAGTGGCGAGGCGTTTGGTGTCCCCTGGGGCTAGCTCTGCAGCAAACCTGCAAGCGCGGAGGTGGAGACCCGCACGATCGGGCTGACCCTCGAGAACCGAGGCGAGCAGGTCGGCAGCTTCGGCAGACCCTCCGGCCAGCGCTTCCGCGAAGAGCAACTCGGCCTCGCCCGGGCGTCCTGCAACGAGGCTCGCGCGGCCTTCGGCAAGGCGACGGACGGATGGCCCATCCGGGAGAGCCCCCTTGGCAATACCGTCGAAAACGTGAGGCGCGAGCGACGGCAACACGACGAGCGGATGGCCAACCCACGTGGGCTCCGCTTCAGGGACTGGTTCGGCGACTGGCGTGTCGCCGCGCGGGACGAGCCCGGCTACCGGAGCAGGGAACGGATCGCGGGTCGTGAAGGCGTGCTCGGGGAAGGGATCGCTCCCCTCAAGAGCGATGCTCGCCGGCATCGCCACGATCGGCGCGTTCGGGAGGGGCGGCGCTTTCGGGATGACACGCTCTTCTTGAATGTCGTCGGAAGAGAGGGCTTCCCGCGCGCTCGGAGGAGCCTCGAGCAACGCGTTTGGGGCGAGCTCCACGAACGGGCCGAGAGGACGGGTGTGGCGAGGCCCATCGTCCGTGCCCTGCCCCAAGGAAACCATCGTGCTTTTGAGTACTTCGCGTGTTGCGGCATCTGGAGCCGGCGCCTCTGGCGAAGGCGTACCTTGCGCTTCGTTCAGGGACTCCGCCACGGCGTCGGGTGGCCGTTTTGCGTCGAGAGCGTCCTGATCGAGACGGTCCAGCCAAGCTCGGATCTCGTCGCCAAGCGCACGACCGCGGGGCGTTTCCCGCAGGGCGGCCTCGAGTAGAGACCGCCCTTCTTCTTTGTCTTCCGAAAGGTCGGACGACAGCAGCGTACCTGCAAGGTCCTTCATCGCCTCGATGCGCAGGTCCCCCTGCTGCATGGCTACGAGCTGGCGCAAAGCGCTCCTCTGCTTGCGTACGTCACCGAAGGCGAAAGCAAGGCGTCGCACGCGCTCGAGTGCGGCGAGGCGAAGGTCCGGTTCCTTGACGGCGGCCTCCGCGTGCCGAAGTGCAAGCGACAGGTCTCCCGTCTTTTCTGCCGAAACCGAAGCCGAAAGGTGAACCTCAGATGCTCGCCGCATGCCGAGAAGCGGTCCAGCAATGGCTTCGTCGAATGCCACGAGGGCGTCCTCGTGACGACCTTGGGCTGCGAGGCGCTCGGCCGTTCCGAGAGCAAGAAGTGCGTGCGGTCCAAGCTCCGCGCGGGTCTCGAGAAGCAGCTCGAGACCGGCAGCCCCTCCCGAGATCGCCCTCGACGCTTCGGACATGAGAAACGCCCGCAGGGCGACGTCTGCAGGCATGAGGTGAGAACGAACTTGGGACAACGATGCGAGCGTGATGCGAGCGTCGTCCGGGCTTCCAGCGCCACGCGTCCGGTATTCCAGCCCGCGAGCGAAGAGCTGGACCGAAGCCACCTGAGGCGCGACTCGAGCGGCTTCCTGAGCGCGTCGGAGAGACACATCGACGTCACCGGCCCGCGCAGCCGCTTGGGCGGCTTCGACGAGGATCTCGCTGCGCACCTCGGCGTCTTCGGCGCCTGCTCGCGCGAAGCTCGCAAGAGCGTCACCGAGCTCGCGTGGCTCGCTCATGTGGCGGGCGATATCCACACGCAGTCGTGTGGCGTCGAGATTCTCGCCACGCGCGAGAACCCCGGTCACGAGCGCCCGGGCTTCTTCCGTGTTTCCTGAATCGAAACGGATCCGGGCGATGCGAACCTCGGCCTCGCTGCGTGTATCGACGTCGGCCGAATCCAGCGCACGGATTCGTTCCAGCACCGCGACGGTCGTCGTCAGATCGCCATTTCGTTCGGCCAGATCCGCGAGATACCGAAGGGCGCTCACGCACTCCGGATCCGTGGCCAGCAGGGCCTCGAGCTCGGCGCGGGCGTCGTTCGGTCGCCCCAGGCGTTGCTCCAGAAGCGCCGCCATTCGAAGGCGAAGCGCGCGTAAGCTCTCGCTTCGCAGAGGGTCTGCCGACAGCCTCACGACACGTGACGCCAGGTGCTCGGCCAAAAGCTCGTATTTCCCGGCCCTCGTGAGCAGATCCTCGACGGCCACATCGGCTTCCTCGTTGTCGGGTGCAAGCGCGGCCACGCGTCGATAGAACCCTTCGGCGCGTTCCGGGTCCTGTGCATCCGAAGAGCGACCGAGCCGAAGAAGCGCGTCGATTCGCACGGTAGAGTCGGCTGTTGGCGCGTTCGCGATTTTTTCGAGCGCTTCGTCCGCCAAAGCGTGGTGTCCCGCATCCTCGGCCACTCGTGCCGCGCGGCTTAGCACCGCGAGGTCGCTCGAAGGGCTCGACGGACTCGGAGCGCGAGGGCCCGACGCACGTGGGGAGAGAACCTCGAGTCGAGCGGTTGCCGCCTCGGGGAGACCGGCGGAAAGGAGCGTCTGGGCGCGCGTGAGGCGGCGAAGCTCGAGGGCGTGCTCGCCTCCGGCTCGGTCCACCTCCGCGACGCTCAAAAGTGCTTCTGCGAGCCGAACGTCCGGCACGTGGCGGGCAAGCTGGCGCCGTTCGCCATCGTCCGGATGCGCCAACAGCGCTTCGTCCGCAAGCACCACCGAAACGTCGTCGTCCGCATCCCGAATCGCCGCGGCTACCAAGAACTTCCGAGCCAACACGGCTTCGCCAAAACGAGTCGCAAACGCGCCCAACAACGAGAACGCGGCGCAACCGAGGCTGGAGTACGGCTTCTCCGACACGGCCACCGCGCGGGCGAACGCCGCGCGGGCGCCATCGAGCCCGACGAGACGAGGCACGAGCCCCACGAGGCTCTTGTACTCGTCGATGTCGCCGTCGCACTGGAACGCCCGATCGATCGCGTCCCAGGCGAGCACGAGGTCCTTTCCGAGCTCGTCGGCGAGCTCGGCTACGCGAACCGCCACGCGTGCCCCTTCGGGCCCCTCGCACTTCGGCAAGACCGTCCGCGCGGCACGCGAGAAGCGCAGGACCAGTCCGTCGACCTCCGCGGGAGTCTCTCGGAACTGGAGGCGCAGCGAATGTGCAAGCATCTCCAGCGTACGCGCGTCTGGCACGAGAACGAACGCTCGGAGCAGTGCGTCCGTACGCTCCGCCACGCCCGACTCGGCGTCGCCGAGGCCTGCCGCGCGCACCAGCCACGCGGCACGTTGCGCCGCGTTCTTCAACCCCGCCGCGAGGCGATCGACCGCCTGGAAGACGGCTGCGGGGTCCCCTGCGCTGGCTCCGGCACGGGCAAGGAGCTGCAGCGCCGATCCCTCCGAAGGGACCGCCAAAAACGCCGATGTCGCGTGCTCGACCGCGAGCGAAAACGCTCCACGCGACTCGAAAAAGCGGGCGGCCCGGTAGTGCGCTGCACGTCTTCCGAAGCGCCCGAGGGCGTGCGCTGCAACCGCGGAGTAGAGCGCAGAAAGCGGCGCGTCGTTCGCCGCTCCGCGCGACCCAGCTTCCGCACTCGTCAGAGCATCCGTGTGAGCTGGATTCTGGCGCAGCGCGCGAGAAGCGAGGTCGAACGCCCGCGCGTGGTCGTCGAGAGCTGCCGCTACCCGCGCGGCTTCCGCCAGCAAGCTTCCACAGCGTGAGGCGTCGGGCTCGTGCTCGGCGAGCGCGACAAGGCACTCGAGGGCCTCCTCGTGTCCAGCAAACACCACGAGATCCCTACGCAGCGTCGTGTATCCGCGAAACGGCGCGAGACGAGCGGCGTCGAGCCACGCCGCAAGCGCTCCCGATCGATCGGCGGCAAGGTCCCACAGTGCCGCGCCAAGCCGTCGGAGCGCGAGGGCTCCCTGTGCAGCACCGATCGTCGGTGCGCGTTCGGCCAGTACGTCGAGCCAAGCGACTTCTGCATCGCCGCCCAGTTGAATCGCAGAGAAGCGAGCCAGGCGCTCGTCGAGCCCGTCGAGCACCGCACCATCGCGAAGCGCCGAGACGAGGGCTCGCACCTCGCCATCGCCGTCAAGAGCTCGTGCATAGAGGTCGGCAAGCGCCGCATACCCGGCGCCGGGAGCATCCGAGCCCCCTCGAGCGTCTCCACACGACAAGGCCCTTTCGAGCACGGACGCCGAAAAAGCAAAGGATTTTGAGTTCTTGCCAGCCTGAACGAGGGTTTCGCGAAGGTGCGCGTGGCTAGGTCCGAGCACGTCGAAGGCGCGACGGGCGGCGATCATTTGACGCTCCGGATCGTGACTGAGTGCCGCGATGCCAATGACGAGCGACTCGGCCAACAGGGATGCCGGATACGGCAACGACAGGATCCAACCAAGCGACTCGGCGATGCGAGCCGTGTCGGTCGAGGAACAAAGACGGTCCAGGAAGGCGGCGAGTGGCGCAGGGTCAGCGGGCCGCATACCGATGAGCCGCTGGCCGTAGGCGAGAGCCCCGGGCAAGTCCCCCGCTTCCTCCGCGAGAGACGCGAGCATCTCGACGCGGCGGGCGTCGGGCCAAAGCATCGCCGATGCGCTTTCGACGGCCACGAGCGCTTCCTTGGAGCTCTCCGGCCCGACTCGCTTACGAAGGTGGACGTCGACAGCCAATGCGGCTGCGCGAAGGTCTTTGGGATCCGTGGTTCGCGCGAGCGCCGCAAAACGACGCGCAGACGCGAAGTCCGAGGCGGCCGCGAACGCCCTAGAAGCGACCCGACGAAGTGTGGCCACGACCTGAGCAGACGCCGCGTCGCACAGCTGGGTTGCTGCCTGGGCAAGGGCGAGTGAATCCCCGACGTCGAGAGCAAGGAGCAGCGCCAATGGCGCATGGGACGGCGCGAGGCCGCCATCCGCCATCAGGACGACGAGGGCCGCCGCCTTCGTCCCGCGAGCAAGCTCGCAGCGCGCCTGCAGCAGGACGGCAGCGTCCCTTGTCGTGCCGACCTTCGTGTGGGACACGGCAACCCTTGCGACGTCGACCGCGGAGCTCGTGTCTCCAACGGCGAGCAATCGCTCGACGGCGAGAGTCCATGCGTCGAGCGCGTGCTCTTCATGCCCATCGAGGCTCGACAGCTCGGCTGAGAGCTCTTCGCGACGGTCGAGAAGCGTTCCGAGCACGATGGCCCGCGCCCGTGCTCCCGATGCGCTTGTTTTGGCCTTCGGGTCGAGCCGCTCCTCGCACGATGCTTCGCAATTGGCGAGCCGTGATCTCCGGGCGGGGTCGTCGCTCGACCGCAAACTCGCTCGCAACGCCACCACGCTGAGGGCGGGGTTGTCGGTCGCATCTCCGAGACGGGCGACTGCTTCGGTGAGCGCGGCGATCGGCCCTTCGCCCTGCGCGATTCGCTCGACGAACGTCGCAACGGCAGCCGGGCTCGTTATGCCATCGTCTGCGTACGCGGCAAGCCGGGCCAGTGCCTCGGATTCGTCCGGCACAAGCGAGAGGACTTCCGCCGACGCGTGGAGAGCCCTCCGGGGGTCGGAGAGAGGACCCGCAAGGAGCCGCATGCGCTCGATGAGCAAAGGCACACGTTCTTCGGGTGGGCTCGCCGCCGCCCTCAAGGCAAGATGTGCGGCGAGGACCTCGGACAGACCTGCACGAAGCAGCAAATCGTCGAAGGTATCCGTGTCGCGACGTTCACCAGGCGCCAGGGCAAGAAGCAGAGCGCCGGCCACGTCTCCATGCCGCATGCGCTTGGTGCGAAGCGCGGCGATCTTGTCGGCGCGTTCCGTCACGGGAAGCGAGAGCACGAACCCCTCGAGGAAAGCATCCGCGAGGTCTGCGTGGCCACGTCGCTCGAGGGCGAGCGCCATGCGATCTGCCACCTCAGGCGAAGAAGAGAGCGCAAACGCGCGGGCCAGATCATCGAGCTCGGCCTCTCCTTGGTCTGCTCCCGCGCGGCGAGTGGCGGCCTCGATGTAGAGGTCTGCGCCCTCCTGCCGCGAAACTTCGCCCGTTCCGGCGAAACCGAGCGCCCCACGCAGCTCCGTTGCGAGGGGCTCGTTCGTCTCGGCCGCCGCCCGCGCGAAAGCCTCGCTCGCGCGCTTGTTGTCGCCAGCGCGCAACAAGAGCCAACCGAGTCGCACGCGCCCCCCCGGCTGTGCGTGGAGATCGAGCGCTGCGCCGAGCGCATCGGCTGCGAGGGCAGGACGACCTAGCTTCTCTTCGAGCGACGCGCGCTTCCGCAGGATATCGGCTTCCGACCGAATGTCCGCCGCCCGGGCATAGAGCTGGGCCGCACTGCCGAGGCCGATGCCACGAACTTCGAGTACGCGAGCCAGCTCGAGGCATGCGCTGCGCTCCGCCTCCAGGTCGCCGCTCGCTCTTGCAGCCTCCAGACGCGCCGAAATCGTCGACTCTTCTGCGACCTTGCTCGTGCGCCGGTCGAGCGTGGGAACCGCCGAAGCGAACCTGCGAGCGTGCCCTTCCCCGAGTGAAGTCGGCGCCACGCTGCCCTTCGATGCGGTCGAAGCCAAGGTCACGTCGGTCGTCATCAAGCCCCCGTTCAACGCACCCAAATCGCGAACGGAATGGCCACCACCACCCGTTCATTTTCCGCCAACGGAAGCATACTCGTCACGAAGGGCGCAACGTCGGGGAGGGCCCTGTGCACGAGCTCGAGTGGATCGAGGCCGCTCACGCGCGCCATCGCCGTGCGCTCCTCCGCTCCCCCGCCCTCGAGCTTTTCGAAGAGCGCCGGGCGGCCACCAATCACGCTGACACGCGCATCCGAAGGCAGCTTCGCGAGCTCCCTGGCCTTGGTGACCGCCTCACGAAGTCCACCAATCTCGTCGACGAGTCCAAGCCGCTTTCCCTCTTTTCCACTAAAAATCCGGCCCTCCGCGTTGGGAGCGATTTTGTCGGGGGTCGTCTTCCGGCCCTCGGCGACGCGGGCGAGGAAAAGATCGTAAATGCCAGTCATCGTCTCGAGCACGCGCACCTTGGTCGGAGCGTCCCAGGACGAGAGCAGCGACAAGTAGGCGGCTCGCGCCGCAGCTCCAGGTTTTTCCTTCGCAGCGGGGAAGGTCTCCGCGTGGACGCCGAAGCGCTCGAGGGCCGCGCCAATTCCGACCTTGCCCCCGACCACACCAATCGATCCGACGATGCTCATGGGATCGGCAAAAATGACGTTTCCAGTGCAGGCCAGATAGTACCCGCCGCTGGCGGCCATTTCTCCGACGCTGACGACGATCGGCTTCTTTTCTCGAATCCGCATGAGGTCATGCCACAAGAGGTCGCTCGCGAGAGCGCTTCCGCCAGGCGAGTCGATGCGGAGGACCAACACCTTGATGGCGTCGTCCTTTTCAACGAGCGCGAGCTCCTTCGAGAGGTCCTTCTCGGTAATGCCATCGCGTCCGCCGAATGGGCCGCCGCCACCGCCCATCGAGATGCTGCCGGTGGCGCGAACGAGCGCGATCGGTCCCTGTCCGCTTCCTTCTCCTGCGAGCGCACGCACGAGGTCGCCAAGCGCCTCGTCGCCTTCGGCTCGAGCCGAACCACCCCCGAACCGCGTACGGTGCTGTTCGGCTCCGACTACCTTCTCGAGCGCACGCAAGGCATCGTCCGAGTATCCGACCTCGTCGATCAGCCCACGTCCGAGGGCCGCCTTCGGCGAGAACGGTCCGTCTTCGATCGCATCCGCAACGCCCTCTTTGGAGCGGCCGTTCTTGATCGTCTCGCGCCAGGTAGCACGGAGGTCGGCGAGCACGCCCTCGAGCGAAGCGCGCGCTTCGTCGCTCGGCCCGTCGCGCGTGAGTGGCTCTTCAGCGCCTTTGAACTTTCCGACTTGGAGGATGTCGACCGAGAGCTTGAGCTCCTCCACCAGGAGCTTGCGCAAGTAGACGACCTGCGCAGCAAGACCCACGGTGTCGACGTCCCCTGCCGGCGAAACCGTGATTTTCGTGCAGCCTTGTGCGGCGGCAATCATGGCCGTGTTGCCGAGCCCTTCGGCGTGGCAATGCACGAGCAAACCCTTCTTTCGAAGCGAGAGGAGCGCCTCGCCCGCTTCTTCCGCGTGGGCCGCTCCGAGGGTCGTCCCGCCGAAGCGCACGAAAACGGCCTTCACGTGGGGATCCTTTCCGATGGCTTCGGTGGCCAGCAGGAAATCCCAGAACGAACGCCGCTTCGGCGCCGACAGCCCAAGAAAGCCCGCTTCTTCTTGCTCGGGCAGGCCCCCGGACACGTCCAACACGGCGACGTGCGGGGCCGATTTCGCAATCGGAGCCTGCGGCTTCGAGGTGTCCCGCGCGCGTCCTTCACATCCCGACAAGCCCGCCAGGGCGACGAGCGCGAACGCCATGGCTCCGCCTCGCAAGAGCCCCGTCCGAGTCGAAAACCAAGCTTGTTTCATGGACTTGGTTCCTCGGTTGGCTTCGGCGTGGGGGTCGGTGTCGGAGCCGTGGACGAGGGTACCGCGGTCGGCTCCGGAGTGACGGGGGTAGGCGTAGGCGCAGAGGTCGCGGCAGCCGGAGCCGAGGGGACTTGCGTCGGAGCCCCGCCTTCTGCCCGGGACTTGACTCGTGCAGGATAGGCGCTCTCGGGGAAACGTTCGACGACTTCGCGGTAGCTCTTCTGTGCAGCTGCGCGGTCACCGGATTCCCACTCGACGTCGGCGAGACCCACGAGCGCCGGAACGTAGCTGCCGTTCTGCGCGAGTGCCCTGCGATAGGCATCCTTCGCCGCTGCCGTGTCGCGCTGGGCGTGAGCGACCTGCGCAAGCCCCGTCAGGGCTTCGGAGTCGGTGGGGCTCTTCTGCAGTGCAAGCTCGTACAAGCGCTTGGCGACATCCAGCTTGCCGTGGCTGCGGGCGATTTCGGCCTGGGATACGAGAACGCGAGGGTCCGTCGCACCGCCTCCCGAAAGTGCTTTCAAGCTGCTGACGTCGACCCCCGCAGCCCCACCGTCGTCGGCCGCGGCGACAACAGGTGCAGCCTTCGAGCGGTCTATGTAGGCACGAAGCGGCAGCAGCAGCGGATGCGAGGCGGAGCCCGTCTCGAGTCGAGCGAGCTCGCCACGCGCGCCGTCCGAGTCTCCGGAGCGGACGAGTGCCACGATCAGCGCCGTACGAGCCCTTCCGGACGCACCTTCGATCGACGCGGCCAGCCGAAGGCGCTGAAGCACGGTGCTCCACACCGGGTCGGGCGCTGCCATATCGAGTGTGGCGAGCACATAGGCCGACTCGGCCTGATTTCCTTGGGAAACGACCCTGGGGACCAAGACACGCGCCTTGTCGATTTGACCTTGTGCGCGAAGCCCATCGATCTTCGTCCGAACGACGGCCGGGTCGTCGGGAGCGACCGCCGATGCAGCGTCCGCGGCGCCAACGGCAAGAGAGGCAAGCTCGACGGTCTTGGATTTGAGGGCTGGCAGCTCGGTTTCCCCGGCGATGAGCTGACGAATCCACGAAAGATCGGCGCGCGCGGTCGCCAGCCGAGCGTACCCGAGCAGCAATCGCGCGTTTCTTTCCGCCAGCACGCTGGCTTTGTCGAAGTTCTCTTTGGCCCGGTCGAGATCCCCGTCGCCGAGAGCCTTTTCGCCCGCCGCCAAGAAGGCTTCTGCCTTGGGGTCGAGCGTTGGAGCCACCTTCTCCCCGAAGCGGCCTCGGACGTAGTAGGCGCCCATTCCGCCCACCGCGAGGAGGACGACCAAAGCGACCACCATGCCACCGACGGAACGGCGCGGGCGAGTCCGGCTCGGCACACCGGAGTCGGGCCACTCCTCCGACTCGATCCTGCGCATCGGTGGCGGAATCGGTGACGTAACCTCGATCGGCATCGTGGTTTGCACCACGGGCGCGATGGGCGGCTCGAGGGGCGCGTGCACGAACGACTCCGCATGGGGCCGGGGTTCGACGAAGTGGGGAGGCGCGGGCTCCTGACGTTCCCCAACTCCTGGCGCCAGCTCGACCGACGCCACGCGATCCCCCGTGGGTGCATGGTGTGGAGCCGCAGGGCTTTGGGGTGCGTCGGCGAGGCGGGTCGGAATGTTCTCGTCGTCGAGATCCGGCAGGCTTCGGTGAGGTGGAACCGGCGGGAAGTCGGGCTCGGTGAGCACGCGGGGACGCATGGGCCCGCCGAAGGTCTGGGCGAGCTCGGAAATGGGGGACTGAGGCGGAGGCGGCACCGGAGTGCGGGTGGCCGCCAAGTGTTCTTCGAGGAGCCGCGCCGGCGTAGCGGCGGTTCTGTCCGGATCCAATCGAGCGAGATCTGCGGCAGGTGGCGCCGAACGAATGGTCTCGGGAGGGGGCCCCTCGCCGTGCGGCACCGTGCTCGGCGACCGACGTTTTTCATCAAAAAAAGGTGCAAGCTCGGCAATTTGGCCGATCGGTCGTGGCGCGACACCGCCGCGCTCCAAGAGGTCGCTGGCGTCGATTTGCCGGGTCAGAATCGCTCGCTGAAGCTCGCGCAACGAATTGTAGACGAAGGTCGATCCGTCAGCGGTCGTGACGAGCCACTGGTCGGCCGCCGTTCCGGACTTTCGGACCTTGAATTGATGGCCACAATTCGAGCATTTGACCGTGGTTCCACGGCCGCTGACGAGCGCGTCGTCGAACTCGTACTGGGTGGCGCAGCTCTCACACTGGACGTGCATGGCGTGTTGCACCCGAAGGTCACCTTCGGAGCGGAACGGAACGGTACCATGCCTTTCCAACGCTGTGGCAATCTCTCCAAGCTTCGGATGGGCCCTTGGCATGACGGCTCGTCCACAGCCCTTGTGAACGGCCGGATACTGTGCTCCCTCATGGACGGGCCTCTCGTCCGTTCAGCCCTCGAATTTCGTGGCCTTGGTGGAGGGCACGACCGTTGCTAAAGTACCCACGGCGACCGTTGCTCACGTCGAGCTCCGAAACGCGATGGCGTCCCTACCCCCATCTCGAATCGTCCGCCGCCTCCTCAGGAAACACGCCATGAAGCGAGCTCTTTCGATCGGTCTCTTCGGTGCGGTTGCCGCGGTTCTCGCCGGATGCCCCATTTACCCCGACAGCCGAAACACTCGGGTTTGCGACGGTGACGCTTGTTACCTCTGCCCCGACGACTACGTCGATAACCGCTGTGTCGATTGGCAATGCAGCAGCGCAACCCAGTGCCCATCGGGCTACCGGTGCGATTCTTCCAGCCGCTGTGTTCCGGGCACCTCGACCCCGCCGATTGGGACCGGCACGTCCTGCAGCTCGGCGGCCGATTGCCGCACCGGAGAAACCTGTGGCTCCGACAGCCGTTGCCACACGGGCGACTGCGGCAGCTGGGGTTGCCCATCCAACCAAGTCTGCCGACTCTCGAATGGTGTGCTTTCTTGCTCGGCCGGGACGCCCCTCACCGACGGTGGTGCAGGCCCAGGTTGCTACAAGGACGCCGATTGCTCCTCCACCGCAGGCGCCAAGTGCCTCTCCGGCAAGTGCACCGCGCCGGCCGACCAATGCTCGGACGCAACCCAGTGCCCTGGCGGCCAGCAATGTGTGCAAGGCGTTTGCACGCCGTCGTGCTCCGCCGCGAAACCGTGCCCCACGGGCTTCGGATGCGACCTCTCGAAGGGCGTGTGCACACTGAATCCGACGCCTTGCACCGAAGGCGGAAACCAATGCGCTGGTGGCAAGACCTGCGTGCAAGAGCGCTGCGTCACCCCGTGCGGAACGGGGAACACCTGCCCGTCGGGCCTCTTGTGCGTCGATGGCGGCTGCATTCCGGACCAGCGGCCCGTCTTCACCTGCGCTCGTGAGGGAGTGCGCGACGCGTGTGCGGCCGGCAGCGTCTGCCTCCGCCACAGTTGCTACATTGCCTGCGAAGCGGACGCTTCCGACGCTTGCCGAGCCAGCGATCGCTTCAACGTGTGCAAGAACGTGACGACGTCGTCGGGGACGTACTCGGTCTGCGGGTCGGACTCGAACCTGGGAACGGAGTGCGACGCCGCCCAAGGCCGCAACTGCAACAGTCCGCTCGTGTGCATCGACGGCTTCTGCCGCTGAGCCCCGCATGAGCGAAGAAACGACCCGCTCGAGCAGCTCGGCGGGTCGTTTCGTTTCGAATCAACGCATCAACGTCTGGGTTTGCCGCCGGTCTGTTTCGTTTCCACCTCACCGAGAAGCTCGCGGGCCTCGTGCGCGAGCTCGCCAACCGTGACGAGGAGGCCTTCGGATTCGTCGTCCACTTCGACTTGGCGGCCGTCCCGCACGAGTGGCGCGAGCAGTGGCGCTCCCGCGGGATCGCCGAGCTCGGCCAGCGCCTCGATGGCCGAGGCCACGACCTCGCCCTCCGGGTGCGCGAGAAATTTCCCGAGAAGCTTCACGCAACCGGGCTCCGCCACTTCGGCCAGCAAGTACGGAAGCTCCGAGAGGGCGGGGCTATCCTTGGGAAGTCGCTGCAAGGCACGCTCGATCCCGAGCGCGACTTCCTTGAACCGCTCGAACGCAATGTTCTCGAGCTCTTCGCCCGCGACGGCTCGCGCTTCGGGGCTCTCGCCGCCGAGGATGTCGATCAAGAGGTCCACGCTCTCCGCGCCTTCGAGCTCACCGAGAAGTGCAGAGATGCGTACGAGGTTCGCCGCCGCGTCGTCGGTCTCGCCGTCCTCGAGCGCCGCTCGGGTTTGCTTTTCGAGCTCCGGCAAGAGCTTGTTACCTTGTGAGGCAAGCTCGGCATGAAGCCGCCTCACCGTGCGTTCCGCCGCAAAGAGCTCTTCGAGTTTCGTCGCCATACCCGCGCTATAGTCCGATTTGCGTCTCTCGTGCGCTTCAAGGAGACCCTTTTGCCCGCCCCGCCCCCCAAGACTGCCGGATTCCGCGCCTGGCTCGCCCTGTCTTCGGCCTTGGCTCTCCTCTTCATTGGTGGCCAGGGCCGAGCCCTGTCGGCCGCGCGCTTCGTCTCGAGCGTCGACGCTCCGCCTCGCGAGGCCGTTTCCGCGACCTGCCCGGAGGGAACCCTGCCGGACGACGGCGTGTGTGTGCACTTGCACGGCGCGGACACGACTGAAGGCCTGGCAAAAGAGGCGACCTCCAACGCCCACCGTGAGCGCTCCGGAAAGTGGGCCGTCTACGAACAGATACCCAAGCTCCCCGAGCGGCCGGCCGAATACGAAGCCTACCGCTATCCGATCCCGCCAGGCCTCCCAGGCGGTCGCTACGTCGTGAGTGGGTACGATCTCGACCGCCCCGACGCCCTCCAGCGCCGTGGTCGAACGTTGAGCCATGTCGGCCACGGCGGCCTCGACCTCCCGCAGACGAGGGGGACACCCGTTGCGCTCGTGGCCCTCGATCATCAACAGGGCGACGCCCAGGTCCTTTTTGCCGGGAAGCTCTTTGGAACGACGGTAATCACTCGGCACGCCGTGCGGGAAGCTGGGAGAGTGCGCGACTACATCCTTCTGTTTGGCCATCTCGAATCGATTGCAGCGGGTGCTTCGCCCGGAGCTTCCCTTCCCGAAGGAACCGTCCTTGGTGCAGTCGGCGACACCGGCTCACCCGAGCTCGTCCACCTTCACCTCGAGGTTCGGCGGGTGCGGGACGGGGTCGACCTCGCGAAGATCGCGGGTGGAGGGAACCTCATCGCGGAGAGCGTGAGCGTGGTGTGCGACCCGCGCAACGTCTTGCAGCTGAAGTAGGGCAATGTCGCTTGGATTGTGGGGCCGGAAGCGGCCAGAATCTCCGAAACGGCTGGCGCAGGCCGCCCTACCTGAACGAGCGAACGTACGCGGGGCTTGCACCCCGTCAAAAGCCGCGCGAGAGTAGAGAAAGGTGTCGCAGCAGACCGCGCTACGAAGAGATGGGGGAACACCCCGTCCGGAAGGCCAAGAAGGCCCGAATCTGGACGGTGGCGACTCTGCGTCCGTGGTCGTCGACGAACCTGACCCGATGATTGGGCGGAGTCTCGAGGGTCGCTACACGATCGTCTCGAAGCTCGGCGCCGGTTCGATGGGCACCGTCTATCGGGCGAAACAACACACGATGGGCCGCGAGGTCGCCATCAAGATTTTGCGGAGCGACCGCGCCCTGGACGAATCGGCCAAAGCTCGATTCCTTCGGGAAGCGCGCGCGAACAGTCTGCTCGCCTCTCCGAACACGGTCACGGTCTTCGACTTCGGTCAGAGCAAGACCGGCGAGCTCTACCTCGCCATGGAGCTACTCGAAGGCGAATCCCTTGGCCAGCGGCTCACGCGCGGACGCCTCGCAGTCGACGCAGCCATCGACACCACCCGCCAAGCGCTCCGCTCGCTGGGCGAGGCCCACGCCAAGGGCATCGTCCACCGCGACCTCAAACCAGACAACCTGTTTTTCGCCCGAGTTCTCTCGGGAGCGTTGGTCGGCGACGATTCGCGCACGACGACACGGCACGAAGAGATCGTGAAGGTCGTGGACTTCGGCATCGCGAAGATGCTTCGCGAAGGCGACGCCCCAATGAACGTGGTGGAGACCCAAGCGGGGACCGTCTTCGGAACGCCACGCTACATGTCCCCCGAACAAGCGCAGGGCAAGCCGCTCGACGCACGAAGCGATCTCTATTCGCTCGGCGTCATTCTCTACCAAATGCTTACGGGGCGGCCGCCGTTCACGGACGACGACGCGATCGTGGTCATGGCGCGCCACATCAAGACTCCCCCCAAGCTCCCCAACGAGGTCTGTCCGGAGGCGAAAATCCCTCCCGAGGTCGAGGCCGCCGTGATGCGCGCGCTCGCAAAAGACCCAAACGACCGGCCCGAGTCGGCGGAAATGATGGCCGGCGAGCTGCTTGCCGCAGTCGAAGCGGCGATGGCTGGAACGAGCGGCGTCCGGGCGATGGTGACGAACGCCGCGGGCATCCCCGTGCCCGACTCGATGCGTCCACCCCCAGTGTCCTTGCCTCCGCCCGCGCACGCGCACATCGCTGCACCGGTTGCGGAAGGTCGCGGTACGGCGTGGTTCATCGCGATTGGGCTCGGTGTGGTCGGAATTGGCGTCGCTGCATACCTCATTGCGAGCAGCCAGCCCACGCGGCCTGCCGTGCAGGTCGAGCCGGCGAAAACCACGGTATCGCCCATCTCGTCACTTCCTGCGAACGTGCCCTCCAGCAACACACCAACCATTTCGGTCGACGCGCTCCCGAGAGTGGGCCCAAAGGGGTCTCCTTCGGCAAGCACCAGTGCGACGTTGCTCGTACCCGCAACACCTTCCGCGCCTCAAGTCGCCCCGCAGGCTTCGGTTGCAGTCCGAAAAGCCCCGTTGCCCCCTCCAACGGCAAAGGCGTCGGCAAGTCCAGTTCCTTCGGCCACCTCCAAATACGGCACCCTCGACCCTTAGTTTAGGTCGGCAGTGGCAACCTGTGTCGCGTCGGGGCGCGCGTCGGGCGCGCACGAGAGTGACCCGGTTTTTGCCCCATTCCGACGCCTTGGGCAGTCCTTCAAGGTGAGCGCTAGCTCCGCTTCCGCCTACGCAGACAGGCCGTCCGGATGGAATGGACACCCCGAGCCTTTTCGGAGCGTTGCTCACGAGAGAAGATACGTGTAGCGTCCCGCATCCCATGGATCGGTCCGAAATCGACGGCCTCGTCGAGCGTCTCGTGGC
>JAYUKI010000290.1:0-4971 GCA_043764595.1 Myxococcales bacterium
GTCCGCCCGCCCACGTCCCAATCGCGCATGCCGGCCGCACCTGCATCCGTGCGGCCACTCTCGGCCTCGCGTATGCCCGTGGCCGCGCAAGACAACGGGGCCAAGTCCTCCCCTCCCGCCGGCGTTCGTGCATCGTTGTCCGGAGCGGAAGGTGCACTCCGCTCGAAGATCCTCTCGAAGGCCGAGGCCGTGGATTCGCAAAGCCACTACGAGATTCTTGGAGTGCCCAAATCGGCACCCAAAGAAGACGTACAAAAGGCCTTCTTTACCCTCGCCAAAGTCTGGCACCCCGACAAGCTTCCTGCGGCCCTCGGGGAAGTCCGTGACGCGTGCAGCAAGGTCTTTTCGCGCCTCAGCGAAGCCCACGCAGTGTTGATGGATCCGGCGCGTCGTGCCGACTACGACAACGCCCTCCGCGACGGCACGGGCTCCATGGAAGAGCAGCAAAAGGTGCAAGAAGTGTTGGAAGCGGCCAATAACTTCCAAAAAGCCCTCATCTTCCTGAAGCGGAACGACCAGACCTTGGGCGAGGAGCTTGCCCGAAAAGCCTTGGCCGCCGATCCCACCCAAGCGGACTACTTGGCACTCGTCACTTGGCTCGATTCGCAAAAACCCGCGAACCAACACCACGACAAGACCCATGGCCTCATCGCGAAGCTCGACGAAGCCATCCGGATGAATGGGAACTGCGAGCGGGCGCACTACTACCGAGGGATGCTCCACAAGCGCGTGGACAACGTAAAACAGGCCATGAAGGACCTGAAGCGTGCCGTGGAGCTCAATCCGCACAACCTGGATGCAGCCCGCGAGATTCGCCTCCACGGTATGCGTTCCGCCGAGGCCAAGTCTCCGAAGAATGACTCGATAGGCGGGCTCTTCGGAAAGCTCTTCAAGAAGTAGGCGCGAGACCTACGAGGAGAGGTCGAGGTCGCGCGTCGGCTTTCGACTACGCGGACGCGTACCTCTTCTCGAAATACGGACGTCGCTTCCGGTTCAGGACGTGGCGTTCAGCGTCGTGTAGAGCGGCAGGATGCGTGGCTCGCGCTCGGTGACGGGATAAAACCGCGCGCGGAACGCTTCGGGCGAGAGCTTGGCCGTGGCGGCGAGGTCGCGCAGGGTGTCTTCGTTGTCGAAGTCCTCGCGCTTCAGGCGAACCATGTAGCTCCAAGCAATGCGGTAGCGGTCCGAGCCGAGGTCCACCATGCGCACGCGTGTGCGGCCCTCGGGAGTGAGCATGTCGCCGAAGGGAATCGCTCGGAACTTGTCCGCGTGCATCGTGACCACTGCGCCCGAGCCTCCCTCGATGACGAAGCGCGCCGCCGAGTGCCCGAGGTCTCGGGCGTACTCCATGTCGAACGGAATGGGATCGACGCACCGGAGCTCGTAGCCAATGTTCTTCGCGATGACCGTGATCGGCACGCCGAGCTCCTTCAGCTTGGCCCGCACGCGGTCCCGTACGATGGTTCCGATGTCGATGTCCGAGATCTGAACGTGGCCCTGTTCGTCGCGGAAGAGGCCTCCGCATTCTTCGAGCTCGCGTTCGTCCAGGACGTCCACGAGGCCCTCGGCCAAGAGCGCGATACCATGGGGTTTTCCGCTCGTTAGGCGCTTCACCATGGCGCCGACGAGGGTGTCGGCGACGCGGTCGAGACCGACCTTGCGACCCTTCTCCACGAACTCTTCGCCCACGAGCGTGAGGGTGGAGCCGGCGGCCTTGCCGATGCCGAGGGCGAGGTGCCCGGCCTTGTGGCCCATGGCCACCACGAAGTACCAGCGGCCCGTGGTCTTGGCGTCGACCATCAGATTTTCCACGATGGACACGCCCACGTGGCGTGCGGTCTGGAAGCCGAACGTGAACTCTTCGCGTGGAAGATCGATGTCGTTGTCGATCGTCTTGGGGACGTGGACTACACGGAGAGCGCCGTCGGATACGCGCGACAGCTCGGTCGCCAAGAAGCAGGTGCCGTCACCGCCGATGCTCACCACCATGGTGACGCCGAGCTCACGCAAGGTCCGCACCGCCGCTTCGACGCCGCCCGGAACGCGTGTGGGGTTCGCGCGCGAGATGCCGAGATGGGAGCCCCCACGAAAGTGGATGCGGCTCACGTCCTGGATGCCGAGTGGAACGACCTTGGAGCCATCCCCGTGCATGAGATGCTTGTAGCCGTCGAGCACACCGAGCACGGGCACGCCGGAGAGGCATGCTCGGATGGTGGCGGCACCGATGACACTGTTGATGCCCGGAGCCGGCCCACCGCCGACGACGATGGCGAGCTTGCCTGGCAAGGCCTTGGGAGACATGGAAGCCCTCTCTAGTCGATTTCGTGACTCTGAAAAGAGGTGAGAGTTGGATCCCGCCAGATTTCAGGGGTTCGTGGCATGGTACGCCGATGACGGTCCTCACGCTCGGCACGATGACCTTCGGGGGGAGAACCCCGAAAGACGAGGCACTTCGTGTCGTTTCCCGGGCGCGCGAGCTCGGTGTCGTCCGCTTCGACACGGCGAACATGTACGAAAGCGGAGCGGCCGAGTCCATCCTCGGTGAAGCCCTTCGTCCGTTCAGGGATCACGTGCAGATTGCATCAAAAGTGGGAGCGGCTCGCAAAGGGAAGGCGAGCGAGGGGCTCTCACGGTCGCGCGTGGTGGCTTCGGCGGACGAGAGCCTCGGGCGCCTCGGAACCGACCGGCTGGACCTCTTCTACCTTCACGTTCCCGACCCGACCGTGCCCATCGAAGAGACGCTGTCGGCGCTTGCGGAGCTGGTCTCGAAAAAGAAGATTCTCGCCTGGGGCGTGTCGAATCATGCCTCGTGGCAGATCGTGGAGCTTTGCGTGGTCGCGAAATCCGTTGGCCTTCCGCCGCCTGCGCGCGCCCAGCAACTTTACAACGTGCTCGTGCGGCAGCTCGACGTCGAGTACTTCGCGTTCGCCAAGAAGTACGCGCTTCCGAGCGAGGTGTACAACCCGCTCGCGGGAGGCCTTCTCACGCCCCGCCACGCCAGCCCGAGCGCGGAAAAGAAAGGCTCGCGCTTCGACAAGAACGGCCTCTACGAACGGCGCTATTGGTCCGCTACACTGTTTGCGCGTCGGGACGAGCTCACCCGTTTGGCGGAAAAATACGGCATTTCGCTCGTGGATCTGGCTTATGGGTTTCTCGCCGCGAGAGAAGGCGTGGACGGCGTCGTGGTAGGCCCGGCCCACGTGTCTCACCTCGAAGCCGCCTTTCATGCCCTCGAAAAACCGCTCTCGACCGAGCTCCTCCGCGAAGTCGAAAGCTTGCGTCTTGCATGGACTGGAACCGATGCCCGCTACGCCCGCTGATCTTCCGTACGACCTCGACGCGGCGCTCGCTCACTACCGGGAGCACGGCTACGCAAGGCTCGGAAAGCTCGCCTCGGACGAGCGCCTCGAGGCCATGCGTGCCCGCATCGACGCCATCATGATGGGCGAGGTCACGTACCCAGGACTCTTTTTTCAGAAGGACACGGACTCCGGCAAATACGAGGACCTGGCCTACGGAAAGGGCTTCGAGGGGCCGACGCTCTCGTACCGCAAGGTCGAGAAGCTCGAGAAGGACCCTGTTTTCCTCGATTGGATCGCGAATCCTATCTTCGAGCCTCTCGCGCGCACGGTCTACGGGGGCGACGTCACGCTCTACCGTGCCCTCATCTTCAACAAGGCCGCCCGAACGGGAGGCTCGAACCTGCCCTGGCACCAAGACGGAGGCGATTTCTGGGGTCTCGATCGCGAGCCTGGACTCCAAATATGGACCGCTCTCGACGACGCACCCGAGAACGGCGGCTGCCTCGAGGTCGTTCCGAAGAGCCACCACGCGGGTCTCGTCTCGAAGCTCGGAGGCGTCGTCCCGGACGTCGCCGTGGCGCGAGAAAACCCCGAAGCGCATGCGATCCTTCTCCCTGCCGTCGCCGGAGAGGTCATCCTCATCCACAACCACATGTGGCACCGCTCCGCCCGAAGCGAAACCGGAAAGCCGCGTAGAGCCCTGACGGTCTGCTGCCTCGACGCCCGCACCGAGTGCCGCCGCAAAAAAAGGGAGCCGCGCACCTTCTTCAAACTCTTCCCGAGCGGCTAGGCGCTTTCCGCCGATAGCTTCGCGCTGGCGGCGTCGGGCGTCCTCACCGACAGGAGTACAGGAGTCGGTTCCGGGCGTCCCTCCTTGCCATCGCTCGCTCTCGACGGAAATCGCCTAGCCGCTCCCCCGGTTTTCGCTCTCGAGATGCGAGACACACTCCGTCCGTGGGTTGCGACGCGGCGCTCCCGAGGGCCGCGCAAAGGCAAGCAAGCGTCACCCGAGAGCCGCGAGGCTCGTGGGCGCGTCGAAGGCAGCAAGTGTCACCCAAGCAGCAAGTGTCCCAAGAGCCGCGTCACCCAAGAGACGCGTCACCCGTGGGAGAAGGCTGGTCGATTTTCGTCGAGACCGAGCTCTGGCAAGGAGGGACGCCCGGAACCGACTCCTGTACTCCTGTCGGTGAGGACGCCCGACGCCGCCAGGGCGAAGGTATCGGCGGAAAGCGGCCGGGCTTCTAGGTGCGCTCGACGATGCCTACGTAGGGCAAATTGCGGTATTTTTCGTCGAAATCTAGGCCGTAGCCGACGACGAATTTGTCTTCGATCGTGAAGCCCAGGTAGTCGACGGGGACCTGCACTCGGGCTCGGGCGGGCTTGTGGAGGAGCGAGCAGACCTTCACGCTGTGCGGATTTCGCGTGCGGAAGAGATCCATCAAGTGGGCGATGGTGAGCCCGGTGTCGACGATGTCCTCGACGATGATGACGTCTTTGCCTTCGATCGGACGCGAGAGATCGTTCGTGATTTGCACGACGCCGCTGGTCTCGGTGCCTGCTCCGTACGAGCGCACGCCTAGAAAGTCGATGCGGCAGTGGAGGTCGATCTCCCGGATGAGATCCGCGGCGAAGATGAAGCTGCCCTTCAGCACGGACACGAGCACGAGGT
>JAYUKI010000291.1:0-1500 GCA_043764595.1 Myxococcales bacterium
AACCGACCGCGGCCACGCCGAGTGCACATCCGAGAAAGGGGTCCATGGCATCCTCTTGAGGTTCGTTCGAGTTTCGAGCAGCGCGGAGCGTGTCCGACGGGTTCGTCGTGTTCGCTTTCGCCCCCCTCTCTCGACGGGCTCGACGAAGTCGTTGCGTGACGACGGTCGATTTTTCCGATTCTCGGAACCGTGCGAACGAGCTGAAACTGTTCACAAAAGTAGAAAGCGCCCAAACCTTGCGGTCTTGGGCGCTTCGTCTTTCGTGAACGACTGCGCGCGCGGGTCAGAGCTGCCCCGTGGTGTTCGTCGCGGCCTGCCCGACGAGCGGGCCGAGGTTTTTGTAGGCCGCCGCAGCGAGGAGGAGCACCGCGACGAGGAGCAGCGAGTACTCCACCATCGAGGCACCGCGTTTGCGCGCGCGCGCCGAAGTTGCGAGGGAGAGAGCGGGGACCACTTGGATTTGCTTTTTCATGATTGCACCGAACCTTTCGTCCCCCTCTCTCGACGGACCGTCGCGAGTCGTTGCGTGGTCGATGTCGTTTTCGGTTTTTTTCTGCCTTCTGCCGAGCGCCGCGCAAAAGTCCCGGCAAACGGCCCTTCGAAACGACGAAACGCCCGGACCACTTGGCTCCGGGCGTTTCGCGCGTCGTTCGTTGGAGGCGCCTTCAGAAGAGCTCCGCAGAGCCGTTCACGGACGTCTTGATCTTCTCGCCGAGGCTCTTGAACGCCACGGCGCTGAGGACCAGCACCGCAACCAGGAGCAGGGCGTATTCGACCATCGACGCGCCTCGTGAGCGGACGCGCACCGACGTGGGAAGAGAGAGAGACGGGACCTTCTTTTGATTCGTTTTCATGATGCACCGATTCCTTTCGTCCCCCTCTCTCGACGGCCCGGCGATTTCCGTTGCGTGCTTCGTGCTCTTTTGTTTGTTCGAAGCGGCCTGCACCCTTCGAAAGGACGAAGCGCCCGAACCTCTCGGCTCCGGGCGCTTCGTCGTGGCGCTGCTTCGGGCATCATGGGGTGCTGCGGACGACGTGGTCCCGGGTCGCGTGGTAGTCGCGAAAGAGCTTCGCGCCTGCCATGCCGACACCTGCGATGCTCGGCAACGCTACGGCCGACAGGACGAGCGCGTATTCGACGAGGGTCGCCCCGCGCGATCGAGCGCGACGGGCGAGGGACGTGGGCGTGGACGTGGGACGAATCGTATTCATGAGAGACTCCTTCGAGCCGCTCTCGGCGTGGGACCGTCTTTCGTTGCGTCGAAACGTCACCGCCCACGCGAATCTTCGAGCCAGCTTCGAGGCGGTTCTTTCGAGACCGTCCGGAGGACCGAGACCGTCCGGAGGACCGAGACCGTCCGGAGGACCGAGACCATTCGAAAAGCGAAACGCCCGACCAGAAAACTGGAGGGGCGCTCTCTTACTTCAGGGTGGCCGACGGGGATTGAACCCGCGACAGCCGGATCCACAATCCGGCGCTCTACCGACTGAGCTACGGCC
>JAYUKI010000292.1:0-18533 GCA_043764595.1 Myxococcales bacterium
GCTCTTCTTGGAGCCTCCGGCGCTGGCGGCGGGTACGAAAAGTACCGAGAAATCATGGGAAATCTCGACCCGGGCGGGGCCGAGGCAGCGGGCGCACGGGACCTCGATCGAGGTGACGATGCGGCCCGTGGCGACCACGTCGGTGCCACTCGAGGAGAGGCGGACGTCGAGGCGACCTTCGGACTCGGTGGCGTTCGCGTCGGTCTCTTCGAGGGCGCCGCGCAGCCACGTCGGGCGAATGACGAAGTCGAAGGACTTTCCTCCGGCATCGAGGGTGGAAACGGGAACAGCGAACTCGGGAGCAGGCATTGGATGCCGGGCTTTACGCCTCGTGACGGGGGCGCGCAAGGGCGAACGCGGCGCACGACGGGGTGGGGCGCTTCCGAGCGGCGTTCGTGGCGGAACGTCAGCCCAAGCGCTCGAGGACGGCCACCACGTGCTCGGGGCTTCGTTCGCAGAGCTTCTGGAGCTTCGTGCCCTCGAAGAAGGCGACGGTCGTGCCCGGGCTGGCGAACGCGGCCACGCTGGGGGCGATGCTGTGGATGGCGTCGCGAAGGCCGTAGAAAGAGTCGGCCTCGACGACGCCCACAGGCTCGGTGCCGTGCTCGGTGTAGAGACCGATGCTGCCGCGCGCCACGAGGCAGGCGACCTGCGGGACCTCGTTCGCCGGAAGGAGGAGCGTTTCCTGCTCGAACGTTTCGAGGCGTTGCATGCACGAGAGGATCTCGTCGCGTACGCGGACGTCGAGCTGCCCCATGGTCTCGTGCATCGAGAAAAAGGAGTCGATTCGGTGAACCTGTTTGGTCTCGGCGATGCGCTGCCCGAACGCCAGGTCCTCTTCCATGAGGGCTCGCACGATGGGGGCCGGACAGCTCCACACCTCGCTGACGCGCTCGGCTTTGAGCGTCGCGGTGCAGAGTGGCGACTCCCCTCCGAGGACACTGGACTCGCCGAGGAGCCAGCCGGGGAAGCAGCAGCGGACGAGCCACGAGCCTCCTTCGGGTTTCTCGAGCCAGACGCCCAGAAGGCCACTTTTTACGACGAAGACGTTGCTCGATGCGTCTCCCTCGGCGACGAGCGTTTCGCCGGGGGCGAGCGTACGCAGCGTGACGTGCGGGACGAGCTTGTCGCGTAGGCCTTCCGGAAGCCAGGAGAAGCTGCGCGAGTCGAAGAGCCCCGCGATGGGCTTGAGCCTCGCGCGGCTCTGCTCGAGCAGCGCGTGAATCGGCGAGCTCGTGTAGCCCTCGCGGCCGTAGAGCTGGAGGGCCATCGTCGCGGCTTTTTCGAGCGAATCGAGATCGAAACGATCGGCGAACTCCCGCGCCGCGGCCTCGAGGTAGCCGCGCGAGAGCGAGGGCTCGCCGAGCTTGCCTTCGACGTCGGCCATCGTGAGGAGCGTTCCACCTCGATGGTCGTGATCGGTGAGCAGACGAGGAAGGAGCTCCCGCGCCTCGAGCAGAGAGGCCTTGTCGCCGCGTGCGAGGGCGGCCTGGGCGCGCTTCGCCAGGGGCTCCTCCGCTTCGATGAGCAGGTCGAGGCCAGCGAGGGAGGATGGGGACTCGTCGACGCGGGGCCCGCTGTCGAGGCCGAAGTCAGCGAGCTCGTCGATCGAGACGGGTCCCTGCGGCACCACGAGGGAGCGCTTCACGGCCTCGACGATGTGATCGGGGCCAAGCGTGGGGGCGATGGCTCCGGCGTCGTCCACCACGAGATCGGCCACGTGGACGTCGCCGGACGATGCGGCCAAAACCACGGAGACCATCCAGGCGTCGCCGGCGACCCGTCGCACGCGTCGCACGTCACGAACGTCGAGCAAGGTCCCGAAACCGTGCCGTAGCTCTTCGGAGACCGTCTTCCAGACCCGCTCGCGTGTCACCCAACCACCGTAGGGTTTCGGCGCGCCGTGCACCAAGTTTTCGCGCTGCTGCCACGCGGAGAAAAGTGAACGTTGTTCACTTCGGTGCTCTCGATGAACGATGGGTCAGCGGATGCCCGCGTCGTTCAGGAACGGAGAGACGGGCCCTGCGGACGACGATGGTGGGGGAATGAGGCTGGTTCCACCGCCGGGGACGGGCGTTCCCGGGAGCGTGGCGCCCGGGGGCGACCGGTCGAGGATCTTCTCGGGATCGCCGAGGAACTCGAAATGCATGGTGTCTTGCAGGACGTCGTGGCCGAGCCAATAGAAGCCAAAGCGCTCGAAAATGGCGACCCAGCTCTTCGGCATGGCCATGCGGTCGTAGATGCTGGCGACGCGGCGCTGGCAGAGCGGGTGCTCGGTCCACGGGGCCACGCAGCCGCAGCAGGTGTTGCGATCCGGCTCGATGTCGATGGCGATGCCGTAGACGTGGTTCGAGATTTCGCTGCCGCGGTAGGTGTTGGCGAAACGAATGTCGTTTATCGAGTGCGGGTGGTACTCGTCCTTGGCGGGGGTCGCGTTCAGTGCGGCTTCCACGCAGCGGAGGGCGAGCGCGACGTTCTGATGGACCGTCACCGGCATGCCCATAAACTTCAGGGTTTCGGTGTAAAAACGAGGGGGGTGCGCGTTGTCTCGGGGGCTGCCGTAGCCGGGGAAATATCCGTATTTTTCGGTACGGTACTTGATGGCATCGGCGAGAGCCTTGTTCGAGTCGGTTCCTTTTTTGAACCAGTTTCCGCGGATCAAAAAGGGCTGCGCGGCGTGCTCGCGGCAGCGCACTTGGGCTCCGTCGACCGTGATCGACACGGGCGGGATCACGCGAGGGGTTTCTTCCGCCGGCGGATCCGGGGCAAGAACCGGTCGGGGCTTCGGAGCGGCCGACGCCGAGCCGGCAGGCTTCGTGTGGTCGCCGGCTTCGGCCGCGTTCGAGCCCACCACGAAGAAGGCCACGACCCCGAGAAGTCCCAAGCCGTAGGCCGCGCGCTTTCGCATCGCCTTGGCCCTTAGCGCGAACGAGACCAGAGTCAAAGGGAACGGCGGTCGCGTCGGCGGTCAATCCGTCGTGCGGTCCCGCGCGAACCTCAGAATCTCGCCCAAAAAAGGGTGTTCTTCGAGGCCCGCACGGGAAAACCCTGCCTTTTCGAGCACACGGATCGACGCCGAATGCCACGGAGGCGTGGTCGCCTCGATGCGGCGCACACCGGGTTGTTCGAGGGCCCAGTCGACTTGCGCGGCGGTGGCTTCGGTGGCGTAGCCAAGCCCTTGCGAGGCGTCTTCGACGCCGTAGCCGACTTCGACCACGCCACCGTCCCTCGGAGAGCCGTGGAACACGACGCTGCCGACGAGCCGTCGAGGGACGTCGCCGCGTGTGATGAGGAGACGGTCCCCCCACAGGCGGTGCTCGGGATCCTTTTTGATGGCCTCGATGGAGGCGCTGAAGGCTCGTTCGACGAGGGCTCGACCCGGCCACGCTTCGGGGAGATCGGCTCCTACGATGCGCCGCACGTCGTCGCGTCGTTCGGACAGGACGGCATCCACGAGCTCGACCGTGACTGGCACGAGCTCGAGGCGTTTGGTGAAAAGGATCGTCATGACGTCACCGGAGAGTAGGCGACCTTCCGCCTCGGGTCTCGCGTGTCCGTGTGGGAGCCGAAGGATGAGTTGACGTGCGGCAATTCGTGAGTAAAAGTTTCGCACACGAAATAATATTTACCGTTTTTACCGAGAAAGTGGGACCACGTGGCCCAGCTCGAGCCGAGTCTCAAAGACGACGTCCAGCAGATCCTCGAAACGATCATCTATCTTTATACGGAGAGTCGGCGAATCACGAAGGAGCTCGCGCGGCGCGCCCAGCTCACCGGTCCGCAGCTCACCGTCGTGAAGATCTTGGAGCAGATCGGCGACCTCTCGCTGTCCGAGCTGTCGGAGCGCATCCGTGCGCAGAACAGCACCGTTACGGGCATCATCGACCGGATGGAGCGTGAAGGTCTCGTGGTGCGCGAGCGCTCGACCGAGGACCGCCGGGTCGTGATCATCAAGCTCACCGCGAAGGGGACGGCTCTCGCGGAGGACATTCCGATCGAGCCCATGAAGGTCTTTCAGAGCGCTCTTGCGAGCCTCACGAAGGACGAGATGCGCGAGCTCTTGAGGATCTTGCTGAAGGTGTCGAAGCGCGTGAAGGCCATCGTCCGACGTGACGTGGGCGAGGCCGCGCCCGACAAATCGAAAGAGTTGGCCAAAGAGTTGGAAGGGGAATGAGCATGAGCGAAAAAGCCGCATTCGAACGAGATCCCGACCTGTGCGTGATCACGTGCGCCGTGACGGGGGTCTTGGCGAACCGCAAGCAGTGTCCCGGCATTCCGTACACGCCGAAGGAGATCGCCGACGAAGCGAAGCGCGCGTACGACGCGGGCGCGAGCGTCGTCCACCTCCACGCGAGGCAACCGGACGGCGCGCCCACGTTCAGCCCGCAAACGTTCGCGGAGATCAAGGCGGAGATCGAGGCCAGATGCCCGATTTTGCTGAATTTTTCGACCGGGACGATCCTCGAGGACGTGACCGACCAGTGCACGTACTTGCGCGAGTCGCGCCCGCACATCGGCGCGCTCAACATGGGCACGATGAACTACGCGAAGTACTCCGAGAACCGGAAGTCGTTCGTCTTCGACATGGTGTTTCCGAACACCTACGAGAAGATCATGAAGCTCCTGAAGACCATGAACGACGCCGGCGTGAAGCCCGAGCTCGAGTGCTTCGACACCGGGCACACGCACGGGATCTGGCCGCTCCTCGACATGGGCCTCTTGAAAGAGCCTCTTCAGTTTTCGTTCATCATGAACGTGCTCGGCGGCATTCCACCCATGGTGGAGAGCCTCCAGCTTCAGACCAAGATCATGCCGAGGGGCAGCGAGTGGGAGGTCATCGGCATCTCGAAGTCGGGCTGGCGCATGATCGGCTCGGCGCTCGTTCTCGGCGGCAACATCCGTGCGGGGCTCGAGGACAACCTCTATCTGCCCAACGGAGAGATGGCGCGTTCGAATGGGGACCTCATCGACGTCGCGGCCCGCATGACCCGTGACGTTGGACGGAAGGTCGCGACCGTCGAAGAGGCGAAGAAGATTCTGCGCCTCGCCGAGTATGCTCCGAAGGCACGAGAGACCGCTCAGGGGACGGCACTGGTATGAGCCTTCCCGAGCGCGTGTACGGCAAAATTGCGGTTCGTTCGGACGGAGCCGTGTGCACCGTCACGCTCTCGGTACCCGAGCGACGAAACGCCATCGGCCCTCAAATGACGAACGAGCTCCTGTGGGCGCTCTCGGACGTAGCGGCGGATGCGGACACGCGGGTCGTCGTGCTCACGGGGGCAGGCAAAGCGTTCTGTGCCGGTGGGGATTTTTCCGCGATGACCAGCGGAGAACCGAGCGTGCTCGCCCACAAGGGTGACTACTCGGACCTCCTGATCGCGCTCATGCGGTTCGAGAAGCCCGTGGTCGCGAGGGTGAACGGCCATGCCATGGGCGGGGGCCTCGGCCTCGTCGCGGCATCGACGTTCGCCGTCGCGAGCACGGCGGCGCAGCTCGGTACTCCCGAGGTGGACGTCGGGCTCTTCCCCATGATGATCATGGCCGTCCTGGCGAAGCACGTGCCTCGGCGAAAGCTCCTCGAGATGATGCTGTTCGGCGAGAAGCTGTCGGCCGAAGCGGCGCTCGCGGTCGGGCTCGTCAATCGTGTGGCTTCGGTGGAAGACCTCGACACCGAGGTCGAGTCCGTGGTCGGTCGGTTGCTCGAGAAGAGCCCGATCACTCTGCGGCTCGGGCTTCGCGCGTTCGCGGCGCAAGACGAGATGGAGCTCGAGAGGGCCCTTCCGTTCCTTCGCGACAAGCTCGCGGAATGCCTCGGTACGGACGACGCGCGCGAGGGGCTCACGGCCTTTCTCGAGAAGCGAAAGCCGGTTTGGACCGGAAAATAGCTGCAAATAAGCCGAAGCGCGCGAGCCTGCGGCGTAGACCGTGTCGCGCGTCGTCGGCAAGCGCGGCGCCCCCTTCGTCGGCCGGACCATGACCGCGTCGGACGTGTGGAGCTTCTACGTGCTCGCGTGCGGGGACGGCTCGCTCTATGCGGGCGTCGCGAAGGACGTGCGGGCGCGGCTCGACCAACACAAGGAAGGAAAGGGGGCCCGTTACACCCGCGGCCGAGGCCCCCTCCGTCTTCGAGGGAGCGCGCCGTGCGGAACGAAGGGCGACGCCCTGTCCGTGGAGCTCCGGTTCAAGAGCCTCCCTCGCACCGAAAAGGTCCGGCTGCTGGCGCGCAAAACAACGCTGGCCGCCTGGGTTGCGGCGGTCGTTCAAGCGCGCAGCGCCACGCCCATCGGGAAGAGGGCGACCCGCAGCGACGCCCAACGCGTCGATCTCAGTCGAAGGTCGGTTTGAGTTCCGGAACGAGGGGCAGGGCCCCGGAGCGGATTCGGACGAGCGTCGGCGTCTTCGACACGACTTCGCCTTGGAAAATGCCAGGAGGGGCGTCGGGTACGACGGTCTTTCGGGTGTCGATGCGGGCCGTCACGCTGTAGATCCCCCGCTCGTCGAAGGTTCCGTCGGCGCACACGCGGCCGAGCACCACGGAGAGACTCGTCGCGCGTCCTGCAGCGACGGTCGTCACGAGATCGCGTGCGAGCGCGGTTTGTCCCGCGACGCTGCAGCTCGCACGGCGCCCGGAGGGCTGTGTCACGTCGAGGACGAGCGTGATCGGGCGAAAGGCGAGCGCGACGCTGCGGGACGACTCGTTCGTGAGTGTGGTCGTGATCGAGGCGTACTCTGCCGAGTCGGCGTCGATGCGTGGGGTCTGGGCGAGGGTCAGCCGAGGCCCGGCGAGAGCGCCTTCGGGCGGCGGATTGTCTATGGTTTCCGGGGGCTTGGGCGGTTGCGCCGCGGGCGTCGAGACGGCGTGGGCTCCGAGGTCGCGGTCCGCCATGGAGATGTCTTTGGCGTTCGCGATCGTCGGTGTGGGTGCCGTCTCGGTCGGATCGAGTGGCCCCACGACGAACGGCGCGGAGAGGCTCTTCGATTCGAACCCGTACGCCGCGGAGAAACGCGTCGCGGCGTCGAGCGCTCGGGTCGCTTCGTCCGAAAAACAGAGGGTACGAACGTCGAACTTTTGCGTGTACGTCTTGCCCGATGCGAGGACTCGCGCGTCGCCGTCGCCCTGGGGTCGAGCCGACGCGGGAACCGAGCACACGACGGGCTTTGGCGCCTTTTTTTGCTTCGGATCCGTGCTCGGTGCAGGGGGGAGAGTGATGCGCAAGAGGCGAGGATCGGTCACGAGCCGGAGCGGAGCCGCGTCGGTATTCTTGACCCGCATGGTCCAGATTGGGCCCGTCGTGGCGGGCTCGATCTCGAGGGTCACGCGCGGCGCAGGAAGGCTCGGCGCTGCCGGCTTCGGCGCGTGCCGTGGGGGGTATGCTCGCTTCGGTTGGGGGCTCGGCTGCGCGGCAGTCGCTTTGGCTGGCTGGGCGTCGGCTGCGAGAGCCGTTCCGGTGGCTGCCGCAGTGCACGAGAACGCGAGGAGCCGTGCGAGCATGGGCCGTGACATACGCATGGCCAGAGAGGTAGCAAGTGCGCGATTCCCCGGCAATGCGTGTTCATACCTTCCTCCCTTCGGTCGGGCGGCATAGGCACGCCAGTCGCCCGCGGCTCTTTTGCATGTTCGGCTTGGACCGCTCTCTGCGGATCGAGCCGAGCCCGAGGCTGCGAGGTCGAGACCTCCAGAACAGCAAAAACCTCAGCGAACGTTGATTTCGGACAGATCGGTGCCGCCTGCGTAGGCGTAGCTCACGAACGAATCGAAACCGTACACGAGCACGCCGACGGGGTAGTCGGCTTGGATGCGATGAACTCCGTCGTTCTGACGCCCGGGCTTAACGTTGTCCGGGGGGCGTACGGTGGAGTCGATGGTCGGAAACGAAAGCTGGCAGCGGTAGACCACGTAGGTGGACGTTTCGCGGCTCTTGCCGTCCGTTCCGCCGACCTCGCACGTGGCGGCGGTGACCGGTGTTCCATCGAGGAATATCTGGGCCTCGCGCGGGGCGGAGACGACGACGAAGTCGAACGCGTATTTGTCCGGTGTGAGCAGCACGTAGTCCGAGCGCCACTGCTCGGCCGCCGGCAAGAACGTGAGGCTTGGATCTCCGCCGGGGAGGCCGCGTGGAATGCCCGCGCCGTCCTGGCTCACTTGCACGGCCGCCACCACCACCGGGCCGCTGGCTTCGAGCACCGCGTCACGTGTGGCGGCGATGGTCACGTTGCTTCCTACGCCATCGAGGACGAGCTCGGCGAAGGGGGGCGGAAGGGTCGTCTTGACCGTGGTTTTTCCGGGGTTCACGGCGACGACGCGGTAGTATTCGAGCTCGTCGAAAGGACCTACTGCGCCCCCCGCGGCGGCCACGGCCCGCGAGCGATTCGGTACCCGCCCGAGCACGTAGCGTTTGCCGACCGCGCGCGTGGGAATGGCCTGCTCTTCCAGGTGATCGGCGCAGCACTGGCGCTCGGCGAGGGTGGAAAAGAACGGGGCGTCGGAGGCTTCGCTGCCGGGGAAAGCGACGACGGGCTTGTCGCTCGTGACGAGGGTCCCGGTGAAGTCGGCGTTGAAATCCCCCGTCTCGAGGTTCAAGACCTCGTGAGGCTGGAGGGTGACCTCGATGGTGCCGCCCTTCGGTGTGCCCTGGGGAAGGAACGTGGGTCCGCCCGAGACGATGCGCGCGGTGGTCTTCACGGTCACTTTCGTGTCCGGACGGGTCCCGACGATGGCGAGGAACGCACGAAGGTCGATTCCGAAATTCGTGGCGGGAGTCTCGCTGCGCGCGATGGTCTGAGGCCAACCCGCGATCACGTATCCACCGCCACCGCTTCCGGAAAGAGCGGCGACCGGGAGCAACTGGGAAGCGTCGTTCGAGAAGACGTTGACGTTCTCGAGGGGATTGAACTGGTAGGCGACGATGGGAACGTCGCTCGTGATCTTGAACGCGCCGCGCGTGAGCGCCGTGCCAGGACCCGTGTCGAAGGTGCCTTCGGGCGAGCCGTCGACTTCTTTGGGGCCGAGCTTAAAAACCTCTAGATTTCGAGGGTTTACGTTGCCCTCGGCGATCACACGAACCTTGGGCGGCTCGCCCGGTTTCGCCGTGTCTTCTTCCACGACGATGCGCGCTGGCAGATCGGGTTGGGGGTTCGATACCACCACGGCAAACTGCTGCGCTGCTGCGCTTCCCGAGCTCGTCACGGCGTTGTCGAGATCCACCGCCCAGTACTCGCACCCCACGTTCGATCGGTTCTGCTCGGCGAGCTTGCAGAGATCGACACACGCTCCCGCGCGGCACGCGACCTTCTTCCGTGCGTCGCAGGTTTCGCCGCGGGCCTCTTGCGAGCCATCGGCGCCGCAGGTGAGCACCGTGGCCCCGTCGCACCGTGTGCTGCCTGGCTCGCAGGCCGTGCAGCGCCCGAGACGTCCCGAGCACACGAGGCCTCGGGCCGCGCAGTCGTCGGCGACCACGAAAGATCCCCCTTGGCATCGCTCGAGGCGCTTCCCTTGGCACGCGATCGTGCCTTCGACGCAGGGTGCGCTCGCGCTCGCGTCCTCCGTGTCGCGGTAGGCCGGATCGAACTCGCAGGCTCCAAGGGTGGAAAGCACGAGGCCGCCACAAAAAAGGCCAACGCCGAGCGCCGAACGTTTCAGAGGTAGCTCCACGGATCGAGGCGCATCGGTCAGTAGGCTCCGGAGAGGGCGTCCACGCCGTACGCGGACCAGGCCCCGCTCGCGAGCTGGCCGTAGCGAACGCGCCCGTAGTCGAAGCCGTCGATGCGTGCAATCTGCAAGGTCGACACGATGGGACCCCGCGTGAGCCCGAGCGGATCGGGGCCGGGGAGCGCTGCGAGATCGGGCAGCGAGGCCTCGCGGGTGCCTCCGGGAGCGACGATGGTCCACGCGACCAAACCGTTGCCTGAGGACACCGTGAGCTTGACGAGGTTCGCCGTGGTGGCCTGCGGGGCCGTCGCGAACCGGACACGCTTGCCGTCCCAAGGGCCCGTCGAGGGCTCGGCGAGCTGCGGGACAGGGAGGAATCCGCCGAGAGCGAGCGGTGCCGAGCCCGTGGTGCGCACGCGCGAGACGATGCTGGCGGGAAGCTGCTCTTTTGCACCCGAGACCGCGCGCGCCGAGACGACGTAGGTCTCGGCGGCCGCGGCGCCGTCGAGCGAGGGAAGCCCGACGAACGAAATCGGACCGGAGACAGGCAACGGCGTGATGCGCTCGCCCAAGGGCAGCGTGGCGAAGCCGGTGCCAAGGCTCATGGCCACCTGGGTGATGAGGCGATCCGGACCGCGCGGGCCAGGCTGAGGAGGCGTGGCCGAAAGGGCGAGCGCGTGATCGGCGATCACGTTCATGAAGATGTCGGCGCCGACCACCTTTTGTTTGGCGCCAAGACCGATCCCGCGGACGAGCCCGAGCACGTACGGCATGAAGCGCGGAGGGGTCTCGCTGCGGTCCTCGAGGCCTGCCACGGCGTAGAGCGTGTGGTTGCCTGGAGCTGCGACCGCGTTGAACAAGTAGCCGACGTCGCCAGGAGAGTCCGGCGTGATGGCGAGAAGTGGGTCGGGCAGCACGAAGCGCTCGCCGGGTGAGCCTTGCGTGAAGAAGACGTACGCGGCTTGGCGTTCGGTAGGGCGCGTGGGCGCGGGAACACCCGACCAGCCGGCGCGCCGAAACTCGACTCCCCCCGGAAAGACCAGCTGGCCTTCGATGATACCTCCGAAGCGCCCGCCGCCACCGCCAAGCGAGGGCGGATCACCTTCGGCGCACGAGAGATCGAGGACGGGGTCCAGGTAGACAGTGACGGTGTCGACCGGGACGTCCACGAAGGTCATGGGCTGATGGCACTTCGCCGCGACGGTCACGGTGACCTTGCCGGTCAGGGCAGGATCCGAGAGCTCGACCGCTCCGCTCTGCGAAATACGGCCGATTTTTGCGGTCGCGAGGTCCCCGCCGGCGATCGCCGTTCCACCGACCAGCGGTTTGCCGGTGTACGCGTCGAACGCGAGGACTTTGAGGCGCCCGGACAGCGCCCCGCCGGAGAGGCCTCCACGAAAACCGTCGACGGCGTCGTTGTAGGTGAAGCCTTCGCGCACTTGGATGCGATCGACTCCGCTCGTGACGATGACGTCTTTTGCGCCTCCCGAGTGCTCGGGCGTGAGGCACCCGAGGTGGGTCGCGTCTTTGACGATGACGTCGGTGCACGGCTTGCCGCCGATCGCCACCGTGGATCCGCTGGCGAAGCTCGTTCCGCTTCCTTCGATCTCGATCCGGGTGCCGCCGCTCGTGGCGCCCGTGTCGGGGCGTACGACGAAGGCGTCGTAGAAAAAGCCCTCTTTCAGCGTGCGCTCTTCGGCGGTTTTCCGATTGCGGACGCGGACTTCGGCGGGCCCGGGCTTTCCTGGAGGGACTTCGATGGCGATTCGGGTCGGGCTCGTCGCAAAGAGCGCGTCCTTCGGGACCTCGAACCCACCCACGAAGACTTGCATGTCCGCGACGAACCCTCGACCGGAGACGAGCGCGCGGGTCTTGCCCGTGAACGGTCCGTGTGCGGGCAAGAGGCCATCGAGCGCGAAAGGGTCCCCGAGATCGACGTCCGTGCGGGGGCCGATGGGGCTCCCGTCGCCGAGCGAAAGGCCGCCAGCGTCGGCTTCGTCTTTCGAGAGAAATCCGCCGTTTCCGCCGGGCAAACAGGCTCCAATGGCGGCGCTAGCCCCAAAGACCGCGCATGCCACGAGCACGAGGGGACGGAGGCGCACCCGAAGGCTTGGTGGCGCGCCCGCGGAAGGAAGCTTCGGCGGGAGGGGGGCGCCCGTGCCAGTTCGGTACGACATCTGCGACAGAGTAGCGTCTAGGTGCAGGTGCGCAAAGCGCCGTTTGGCTCGGCGAGCGATCCCCCGCGCGGAGATTGCCTCAGCGGACGAAACCTGGACCGTAGGATTCGAACCCGTTCGGCCTGCGGAAAGCCAAGACCGAGAAGCTTATGCTCACGTCGAGCGCGCGCACCTCGTGCCACCATCCGACCGGCAAAAAGAGCGCGTCCCCGGGCTCGAGGACCACGGTGTGGCGCTTGGCGGGGAAGGCTTCGTCCGCGGCTTCCGCCGAGAGCAACGAATAGAATCCTTTCGCGTGATCGAGAAGCGCGGCCTCGAACGGAGACACGAGGGTCATCTTCTTTCGCCCGTAGAGCTGGCAAAAAAGGATGTTGGTCGTGTCGTGGTGGAGGGGCGTCACCGTGCCGGCAGGTCCGAGCCAAAACGAAGTGCCGCCCGTGAGGTGAGTGCGATCGAAGTATCCGTCGTCGATGCGAACGTCTTCGGTGAGCGCGGCGAAGGCCGCCCGGTCCATGTTCTTGTTGTGCGCCACCGAATAGAGGTCGTTCGTGGGCGTGCGATCGCGGACGAGCTTCACGTAGGCGGAGAACGGCATACGCACCGAGAGCTCCCGGGTCCTGCGATCGTAGTCGTCAGGGAAGGCGTCGCGGCCGCGCACCACCTCGATTTCGGCCTCCCCGAGGCGTGTTGCGAGGCTTTCGGGGGTCCACGCGCGGGCAGGCCACCCCTCGGTAAAGTCCGTGAAGACGCACGGCCGATGGGCGTGGAAATAGTGGGCGTAGAAGACGTCGGCGGACGGCGTGGTCCTGCGCTCGATGGTCTTCGGCTCGAGCGAGCGTGCAAGGGCCAGGACTTGCTCGGCCCGCACTCGTCCAGCGCGCGCCGTGCGTAGCGGCACGAGGAGTGGCGAGGTCGCGAGCTCCGCAAGCTCTCGTGTCGCGATGTGCAGGGGGACGCCACCTTCGACCAGCGCACTCAAGAGCGCTCGGGGCTCGACGCCCTCTGCAAGGTTCTCGATCGCCCAGCCTCTCAGCCCGTCGCTCAAGCCGAGGATGCGCGCCGGAATCCGAGCACTGGTCCTTCGTGTGCGAATGCGGCTCACGTCGCCCGTCCCTCACTCCGGCTTCTGCGGAGGCTGCGGAGGCTGAGGCGGAGGCTGGGGCGGAGGCTGGGGCGGAGGCTGGGGCGCGATCCGATCCGGGGTCGCATCCGCGCTCGCGTCCGACGTTGCCGTTGCGTCGGCGGTGGCGTCGGGTAGGGCAGCGTCGGGCGCCTCTGGAAGGGCAGCGTCGACAGGGTAGGGCTGCGGCGCAATCGTCGGCGGTGGGGCTGTCTGGGGAGCGCCGTTCTGCTCGCTTCCGCAGGCGACCCCAAGGGCCAGTTGGGCGACGGTCCAGGTCGCGAGCGCCGTGCGCCGGAGCGCTAGCTTTTCTCCCGAGGGCAAAGGCGACGGCTTTTTCATCGAATAGACCGAGTGTGAAGGGGCGTGGCCCCGCCGTCAACGCGTCATGGGAAAATCCGGGCGCCCCGCGGACGCCTCGCGAGCTTCCGACCCTCGCGTCTCGTGCAGGGCAAAAGACCCGCTCAGTGCGAAGAACCGGAACGCTCGCAGGTCAGGACGGTGGCTTTCAGCGTCGCACCGGAGGACTTGTCGAGCACGATCGTCGCCACGAGGACGTCGCCCGAAGGCGTACCGATCAGCCGCGCTTCGACGAGCGGTTCGTCCGCTTCTCCGAGCGTGAACGGAGCAAGGGCCACCCCGTCTTTCTTGTCGAACGCATGGAGTCGGATGACTTTCTTCCCACTGACCTTTTCGGGAACGAGCAAAAGGCCGAGGGCGCCATCTGTGGAAACGGTGCCGCGCTCTTCGAGGCCGGCTGGGTCTTCGCCTAGTGAAATCGCTATGGGTTTCGCAAGCTTGCCAAGCTTGTTCGTCTTCGGATCGAAGGCCGTGCGCGAGAGAAAAACCTCGGGCTTCGCGTTCAAGGTCGTCCACACGAAGAGGTCCGAGCCGACGAAGGTGGGAGAGGGGGCGTTCGTCGCCGTGCCGAGCCAGAACGCTTCATCGCGTGGCGATGCGAGATCGGAGGCTGCCACAGCGATGACGACGTTGCCGTTGAAGCGTGCCGATGCCGCAACTTGCCCTTCGCCACGGGTGTAGCCAAGGAGCGTGAACGCGTAGCGTTCGGACGGCTTTTCGCTGCCCTTGATGGGCGTTTCGCGTCGCATGATCCGCGATTTTCCGAGCACGAGCTCCGCGACCATGTTGGTCCCGTCCACCGTAAGCGTGCTCTCGAGGGCACCGAAGCCGCCTTCGCGCGGCACGGTCTTGCAGTCCACGGTTTCGCTCGACACATCCGGTGCTCCGAGCGTGAGGCTCGGGCCGCTGGTCGAGACGTAGGGGCCGCCGCTTGCGGGGCCGCAGTGCACACGCCGTGTCTTGTCGGTGCCGATCTCCACGTAGTCGATCGACGCGTCGGCGCCGTGGCTCGTGGGGCCGAGAGGAACCACCCGCGACACGACCCGCCGAATGCCAGCTTCGGGCTTGTTTTCCAGGGCGTCGAGCGTGGAGGGAACGTCCACGAGCGTCACGTGGGCGTCGTCCGAGATCTCCGCGACGAACGGTTTTCCGTTCGCTTTCGCGTAGCCGAGGGCGATGCGCGTAGGGCCCGCAGTGGTCGACGAATCGTTCGCGGCGTCCGTTGGATCCAACGACGCGACCGAGGCTACGGGGCTCGTGCCTCCGTCCGCGACCGACCGCTCACGAGGGAGGATGGGCGCCGTGCGCGTCCAGGTGGCGAGTGTCACGCCCGTGTCGAGGCGCACGCCGCGGTCCACGACGAACGTGGGCACTTTCACTCGGCAGACCGGGGATGCCGCCACCCGCGCATCGGGCGGGCTCGCGTCGGCGATCGTGGCGACAGAAGGCGGGGCGGCGTCCGTCGCAACCGTGGCGGTCTTGCCGCAGCCCGAACAGCCAGCGCTTGCGAAGGAACCAAACAGTCCAAACCAGAGAAGGGTACGAGACGTCATCGCGGGCGGAGGATGCACGGGCTCGAGAACGAGCACAACGACCTGACGATTCCTCACCGGCCCGCACGAGGCTAGGTGGTCGCCGCGGCCACGCCTCAGGGAGTCCAAACGTCGGCGTCTTCGACGTGTCGCTCGGGGGTGAGCGCAAAGTACGTCGGCGTGCCGAGCACGAGGCTTCCGAGGTGCAGGTTGGATACCCCGAGAAGGAGCTTTTCTCCAACGAAAACAAGAGGATCGCGAACGAAGCGGGTCGCCGAGAAGCGGTTTTCATGCACCCCGTAGTCGAGGTACGCACCCTGTTCGCCTTCTTCGACGCGGAACGGCCCGAAGCAGCGGGCGGCGCCATCGCGGGTTCGAAGGGATCGGCTCTCGCCGTTCACGCCGGTCTGTTCGAGGCGAACGTTCCATCCACGGCGTGTGACTGTTCCGTCGGCCAAGATCTGGCGCACGACCACCTTGCGGAAGATTTTCCACGTGAGCCTCTCGGCAAAAGCCGAGTTGCCCAGCGTCGTTCCGCGAAAGACGGTGTCGTCGAGGAAGGCCGAGGGAACATGCGCGCTCGGCTCACCCAGCTTTTGGGCGAGCAGAGCGCCGAGGGCACGGCGATCGAGCGAGAGGAGGGCTTCGAGATCCAATGGGCTCTCCTCTCGTCGTTCGGTTCGTCAGCCGCGGAGGGTGTCGAAGAGCTCGAGGTCCGGAATGGCCGTCACGAGGCGCGTTCGCACGACGCCGACGTCGTTGTCCTCGAGGAGGCGCGCGAGGCCCACGCCGTCGAAGAGGGCCACCGGAGCAGCGTTCGGAGCCGAGGCCTCCTCGCGAGCGCCCGAGAGCACTTGGCCAGTGCTGATGAGCCAGCCGGCTTGTGCGGGGCCGTAGTGGTGAAGCGCACCACGCAGGTCGCTCACGCGCTCGCGGCCGATTTCGCGGCCGTCGCGGCGCACGACGATGGCCGTACGGATTTCGTCACTTCCGTTCTTGTGGGTCGCCGCGAAGTGCGATTCACCGCCCGGCGAACCGGCGCGACGGATCGTGCGGAGGTTCGACATGCCGGCGCGTTCGAGACCGAGCAGCACGAGCTCGACGAAGGCATGACCCGGAAGCTCTTGGAGCTTGCGGAGCATGGCGCGGCGCGAAGCTTCGCGGTAGCGCTCGACCGCGGCGAGCGCGTCTTGCTCGAGGCGCACGAGGTCGGGGCTCATGTTCCAGTCGGTGAGGGCGACGCGATAGCCGTTCGCGAAACGGAAGCGCGGGCGGAGGCCTTGCGCGTGGCGACGGAGGTTGTCCGCGCGGAGCGAAGCCATGAGCTGCGACTGCGCGAGCTGGGGGTCTCCGCCGAGGCGTCCCCGACGGATGAGGGCGTCGGTTACCATGCGCTGGGCGACAGGTCCTTGGGCTCGGTCGAAGCTGCCGAGGACCATGAGAGCCGCGTCGGCGAGCTCGCGTCCGGAGAGATCTTCGACCTCGCCAGGCGGCGGGGCGTCGATTCCGGTCGGGGCGCCGCCGGCCATGATCTGGTGCCGCTCACGGACTTGCGGCCGAGGGGCGGGCGCGAGGGGGTCGCGTACGGGCTGGGCTTGGCCTTGGCCTTCTTCGCCTTCGACCGTAAAGCCTGGCTCGGTGCGCTCGGTGCTACCGGACCCGGGCTCGCCAGCGACGGGGGTCCCGTCCTCTCGCGTGCCACGGCCACGGCGGCGGCGGCGGCGGCGACGGCGACCGCCATCGGCCGAGCCGTCTGCGGGAAGCGCGGCGTTGCTGCTCGGAGGAGCCGCCAAAATCGGCTGGTCGTCGTCGTCCTCGTCGTCGAAGAGCTCGGCGCCACTTGCGGCGAGGTTCCGACGAAGCTCGTCTTCGCCCGAAACGATGGTCGCTTGCGCGTCTTCTTCGTCATTGGCGGCGCTGGGCATCGCTCCGCGTGCGGCGGCCTCGACCTCGAGCGCGTTCACTTCGGACGAGTCATCGCCGAACGAGGCATCGGAGTCGGCGTCGCTCTCGCGAGCCTCGCCTTTTTTGCCCTTCTTCTTCTCGTTCCAGTCGCGCAGCGCGAATACGCCCGGCTTGACGCGGACGATGGGGTTCGACTTGTCTTCTTTCTTGAGAAGCGCTGCGAGACGCGCGCCCATCGTAACCTCTGGGCTTTTCCCGACGTGGGAAAGGAGGTTCTTCTCGACGGCGAGCTCGGTGATTTCCTTGTAGTGGAGGGGCTTGCCGGCGATTCGCAAGACCTCGGCCGCGGCTTCGGTGAACGTCATGGGATCTGTTCGTCCTCGTTTTTGCGCGGCACGGCCAATGGGCGGTGCTCGTGCTCGGGTGGGCAGAAGGCGCCCTCGAAAGGGCACACGTTTCTGTCGGGTTCGTCGCGTCCGGGCTCCAAAGCCAGCGGGAACGACGGGGCGGGGGGCTCGTCTCGACCGGACCTCGAGGGTCCGCGGCGTCGCGAGCTGCGCAAAGGAGGCGGCTTGTAAGCCCGACCACCCTTCCCGACCCCCTCTCCATACTCCGGCCTCGTTCGCCCGTCAAACGGCTTCGCCCCGACCCTCCCAAGAGGAGAGCCGGGGCGAAAGGCCGCGAAACGGGCGAACCGTGCGTCAGGGCGTTTTTGGTGCGGGCGCCGGAGCTTGCGGCGCGGCCGGCGGGGGAGCCAGCGGAGTCGCCGTGGCGAGCGGGGTGGCCTGCGTGGCGCCGCGCGTGGTGCTCTCGTCGAGGAGCTCCTTGAGGCGCTTCTGCCGCCCCGCTTCGTCCATTCCGCCGCCGAGCTTGCTCGCGTCGATCGTCAGCATCGGAAGCGCGCCATTGCCTGCAGTATACACGGGAAGCTGCCCGTTCCAGCGCTCGAGGCTCCGGTACTGAAGCACGGTGGGCGACACGCTCAGGCGAATGATCTCGTTCGCTTTGGCTTCGGCGTGGGCGCGGATGAGGAGCGCGTCGGCCTCGCCTTGGGCCTTTTGGCGCATCGCTTCGGCGCCGCCCGTGGCTTGCGTGACGGCTTGGTCGGCTTCGGCCCGCACCTGACGAACGCGGTTCTCGCTCTGGATCGCGTTTTGGGTGGCTTCCATCGCTCGGTTGATGGCCTGAGCGACGTTTTCGGGAAGCCGCAGAGCGCCGTTGATCGTGAGCTGGTCGATGACGACGCCGTCTTTACCGAGGGCGTCTCGCACGCGTTTTTGCACTTCGTTCAGCATCTTCGACTTGCCGGGGCCGTAGATCTCCTGAACGGGCATGGCCGAGCAAACCTCGTTGAAGGCTTCACGCACGACGTTGCGCATGTAGCCATTCGCGAGGGCCATCATGTCGTTCTGTCGAAAGCGCGCGTAGAGCTTGGGCGCCAAGGTCGGATCGATGTGGAACGACAGGCCGACGTCGGCGTTGACGTTCACGCCTTCTGCCGAAGAAAACGTGAGGCTCTCGTCGTGGGCGGCGCCCTCGTGGACGCTCGCGGTCCAGACGATGTTTTGCACGCTCGTCGGAAAGAGGACGATTTGCTCGAACATCGGATTGAAAAAGACCCAGCCAGTCTTGATTTCCATGTCCTGGACGCCGCGGTCGTTGCCGGCGAGCTTCACACGAATACCCACGTGGCCGGCGTCTACGCGCTTCGTCATGGAGCAGCCGAGGAACGTCACGACGACGAGCACGCCTACGAAAAAGACGAGCTTGCGTAGCCCGGAGCCAGCTTC
>JAYUKI010000293.1:0-1499 GCA_043764595.1 Myxococcales bacterium
CGCGAAGATCCGGAACGCGGGCAACATCCAGCTGAACTACGACATGTGGGACAGGCACGGTCGCGAGCATGCGTCACCCGAGCAACGCGCAACCATGGAGGCCGACTTCGCAAACGCGTCACGAGAGCGCGATGCGGCGAAGACGGCGCTCGAGGCACTGGTGGTAGCCACGCGCGCCGAGTCACCAACCGAGATCGTTGCGTGGGCCGACGCGCACGACGCGTACCTCGCCGCGTTCGTCGCCGATTGCCTCGCGCGCGGCGAGTCGGGCGGGACCGCCGCGTTTGTCGCGCGCCGCGAGCGTGCGGAGTGGGGCGAGGTGCGCGCCGGGACGCGAGCGTTCGTCGACGAGAACGTGTTCTACGTGACGCTGGACGCGGAGCGCTATCGCCGGTTGTTCGGGATCGATCCGTAGGTTGGTCAATTGGAGATAGCCAAAGCAAGCCTCAAGGATGATTCTCTACGAATGGACGAGCAAAACCGCGAGAGAGTGCCCCCCCAATAAGTCGTTGGGCAATGTCGAACGGCGGCGGGTGAATGCGAGCGCAATAGGAGGAAGCACGCGAAGTACGCGTCACTTTCGACGCAGCTCGACCGTTCGCGGCCCCGCCAAGTTCTCCGAGCGAATGGATACGAGGCCATGGCGGTCGACACAGAGACGGTAGAGGCCGCGACCGTAGAGCTCCTTGCTCGTGGTGGTATGGCAGATCGGAACACTCGATTTGGCCACGAGGGCGGCGTCGAAAGAGTCCGTACGTTCTTGGCCGACCACTCCGTCATTGACGATACGGGGGCCCTCCAGCAACCAAGAGTCCGGTCGTCCAACGATATCCGAGGCCTCGCCCTCGAAGGTCCAGTCGCCATGGATATGCGTTGTAGCGCCGCCGCATTCCATCGTAGTGACCGTGAAAGTGGCTATCCCCTCCGAATAGGCATAAGGGTCTTGTGGATCGTGTGTGGCCACGGTCTCCTTGACCACGTAGGCGTGTTTCGTCCCCACGGCGTATGCCGCGAAGGGGCCGGCCGGTGGAAGGCACACCTTCGCCTCGCTCGCATCCGCGGCGTCCGGTCCCGCGTCCGCTTGCGTTGGGGCTGCATCGGGAACGTCCTCGGCCGAGCTCGTCGAAGAAGCTCGTGGGGCAGCGACGACTGCACTGGGATTCGCTCGTGTTCTTGGCCCGCAGGAGAGGAGTGCGCTCAGCGTCGCGGCGATCGCGAGAACCATGGTGGAGCTCACCGTGCGCATGAATGTGGAACGGCGTTGGAAGGAAACGAATTCCTCATCTTTCCATTCTAGCCGGACCGATCGAACCGAAGATCGGTGTTCGGGCGATAGGCGCGCGGCCGCCAAGGCGCCCGGTCGAAATGGGTGTGTCAGCTTCCGTCGAGACCGACGCGAGGCGGGTGCCCGATTCGCTCTCACCGGAAGCCTACTCCCGTAGTCTGAGGAGCGGAGCGACGAGGCCACCTGCCGCAGCGAGAGGATCGGCGGGAGATGG
>JAYUKI010000294.1:0-1499 GCA_043764595.1 Myxococcales bacterium
TGGCAAGAATTGGGGAGTGATGCGGCGCTGCAGCGAAGGCGCAAAAGCGCGCAACGAATCGGCTCCGTAGCGCAATTCGTGCGTCGGTTGGTTGCAGCCCTGGAACACACCTCCCGCCAGCGCCGGAAACGAGAGCCCCCTCGCTCCCTCTGGCAACGCTTTGGTGGGTTGTGGGATTTGGGAGAGAGAGAGAGAAGAGAGAGAGGCTCGTTGTTCCCAGGTGGGGCCTTAGGCCAAAAGAAAAGGCCCACGGTTTCCCGTGGGCCTTTGGCATTCACGACTTCGTTTGGCTCAGGCCGAGGCCGTGCCGCTCGGAATCGCGTACATTTCCACGTCGACCAAGTCGGCAATGCGGGCGCCGTCCGTTCCGGAGAGTGCAATGTCGCACACCACGCGATCGGGCGTCTGGCTGCGCACCGATAGCGCGCAGTGAATGGGACCGGTCACGGGCCTGTCGGAAAACCCGATGCTTCCAATCCGAAGGGGCAAGGTGGGTCCCACCGAGCCCAGGCCGCAAAGGATGGCGAGCTGGAGGCCTCCGTCCACTGCGGCCGCGTCGGTCTGCCATTGTTCGGCCGGCCAACCGGCGTCCGCCGTGCCCGAGAGCTCGGCGTTCGCGCCATCCTTCGAAAGACCGTCGATGCGACGGATGACCTGGAAATCGCGGCCGTGGAAGAGGTTCTTCGCGGAGTAGATTTCGTCGATCGCGAACGGGCTCGCGCCTAGGGCGACACTGACCGGGGCGGCCTTGGTGAGCTCGCAGTGACCTGCCGGCTCGAGCGTTGCGGCATACCGAAGAATGCCGTTTTCGTCGCGCAGCTCGAGCGACACGTGCCCCGGATCCGAGGGCGTGCCGGCCGTAGCTATCGTAAACCTATCGCCTTCGCCGTCGAAGCGATCGAGCGTGATTCCCCGAATGACACGTGCATTCCGGAGCTCGACGGGGCCGCCTCCGGGGGTGACTGCACGTGCGAGACGCGCAAACCACTCGAGCGCGAGCACCATCGGGAGAACCGGCTTTCCCTGGATGCGGTGGCTCGCGAGCTGCGGGTGCGTCTCGTGGTTCACCAAGACTTCGACGCGAACGCCGCGCACTTGGCCGCCATGAAGGCCAGCGTCGCCCCCGCCGATCACCACTTCGACGTCGTCCGAGGGCGCTGCCGAGAGCTCACGAACGAAGGCTTGCGCTCCCGCCGTGACCCCGAGAAGAGCGACTCCTCGCGCTTGGAAGTGGCCTCGAAGCGCAGGCGTCACCATGCCGCCGTCCCACGGGCCCCAACCGATGGAGACCACGCGGCAGCGACCTTCGCGACGACGCGATTCTACGGCACCGATCTTGTTCAGGATTTCGTTGGCCATGGCGTAGTCGCTCTGGCCTGCGTTTCCGGCGCGCGCGGCGACCGACGAAAAGAGGCAAATCCACTGCAAAGGATCGATTTGCGTGGCTTCGAGGAGCGCACGAAGACCGAGTACTTTGGTGTCGAAGACACGGTCGAACT
>JAYUKI010000295.1:0-4959 GCA_043764595.1 Myxococcales bacterium
CGAGCTGCTCGCCTTGGCTCCCGCGTAGAGCGCGGTCACGAGCTCGGGATCCGCGTCGCACTTTCCGATGGCGTCGCCCCACGCGTCGGCTTGGGGTGCGCTCTTCGCGGTCTTCGCCGTCGCGTGGGCGCGAACGAGGAACCCTCCGCAGGTGGTCTTGGCGTCAGCGTGAGGATCGGTCACGAGCGCTTGGGTGAGCGCGAGGGCGCGTGAGGCCTCTCCCGCATCGAGGAACCCGCGCGCTTCGCCGAGACGCTCCTCGACGGACAGGTCGACCGGGAGCTTCAACGCCGGAGCCACGCGTGCGCGGGTGGCCTTGGCCCCGAACGCATCGGCGCGATGGGGTGCCTCGACGAGGACGCGTGTGGCGAGGGCATACGCTTCGCGCGCGTCGGTCTCCGCTTTTCCGTCGGCGCGATCGGCGAGAGCGGACGACAGGCGCCCTGCGGCTTCCACCCAGTGCGAGCCTTTCGGTGCCCCCTCGAGGACCTTCTGCCAGAGCGGGATCGCTTCGGCGCGACGGCCCGCCAGAGACAGCGCGTCGGCGCGAACCATGCGCACGTCGTCCTCGACCGCGAGGTTGGTCGCCCCCTCCGCGAGAGTGGCCGCCTCGGCGAACGCGCGTGTTGCAAGCGAAGCACGCGCTCCACCGAGCTTGGCGTACGAAGCGAGGGGGCATGTCGGCGCGGCAGCGCGCGCGTACGCGACGAGGGCCGCGCGTGGATCTCCCGAGAGTGCCGCAAGACGCCCGGAAAGATGCGAAAACACACAGCTATCGGCCGCCGAAATCCCGGGCGCGGTGGCCACGGACTCGACCGAGGTGGCGGCTCCATGGGTGTCCCTTCGGCGCATGGCGGCGCGTGCCGTCGCAAGCCGTGGGTCCAAGAGCGCGGGACGCAACGCGAGAGGAGCCGCGCCTGCGTCGGCCGTTGCTTCGTGGGGTGCTCCGGCTTCGGCGTCCAAGAGCGCGGGTGGCGAGCGGGAGGGCTCGACGTCGTTGCGGCGGCAGGCGTTCGTAAGCAGAAGCCCCGAGCCCACGAGCACGAACACGGACCATGCGGTGGAAGAACGCGATCTCATGAGCGCCTCGCGGCGTGGGCTTCCATGGCGTCGTCCTCTTCGCTGCGTTCGACGATTTTGGCCGTGGCTCGGGCGGACGCTTCGAGGTGCGTCTCGATGGCGCGTTCGGCGCCGCGCGCGGCCGCCAGAGCACGTTTCTTTTCGGCCACGACGGCCTCGGCGGCGCGACGCTCGGCCTCTCGTGCGCTCACCTCGGCCATCGCCTTTTGGATGCGCGAATCGATCGCGACGAGCCACGCCGAATGCGCCATGAGATCTTCGGCACGGAACGTCCCGTCCTTGCCGACATCGTTGGCCAACGCCGACACACGCTCGGCATGCTCCTTCGCGACGCGCTCGCGGGCGGCGCCGAGCCTTGCGTCCACGTCCAGAACCGCTCGTTCGGCGTTCGCCACGGCGACGACAGCGCGCTCGACCTCCTGCGCGCGCACGCGCAGGAGAGCCTCGAGCGAGTCATCGGACCTTTTCATGATGGGAGGCAGCATAGCCAAATCACTCCGTATGGAAACCCCCGTGTGGCGAACGCCCGGCGTGTCGGTTCGCTTGCGCGGTGGGCGTTGTATGCGCAAAAGGCGCCGATTTCTGCCAAACGGACCGCTTCGAGGCCGATGACGCCCAAGGCATTCGTTCGCTTGGTCGATTTCCAAAGCAGGCTCATGGACGTATCCTCGGGGAATGCGCGCGGTGCTGCACGACTGCGAAGGTCCACTCCGGAACCGCATCGCACCGCTTTTTTTCCTGCCGATTCCGTTCGTGTTGGCGGCGCTCGGTGTCTCGCACTTGCTGTCGTTCGGGCTCTTCACGCTGTTCGCGACGCTCCCGGGGGTGCTCCTTCGGTTCGCGCCACGATCGGTCGAGGTCGAGCTCGGAGGTGGCACCTTGCGGCTCAAGTCGGGAGGTTTGCTCTCGCAGACTCTCTCGACCAAAGACGTGATCGGAGCATCTACCGCGCGGGTGTCCGAAGGCATCGCGCTCACGCTCGCCCGACGCGATCGAAAGACTCCGACCACTCTGGTCTTCGAAAACGAGGCCGACCTCGATCACGCGCGCGAAGCGCTGGCGGTCGGGCATGGCGGATTCGGTCAGGTGCGTTGGCCTCTGGCTCCTGCGGCGGCGGACACCTGGGCCCCGGCAGCGCGCGCTCTCGGGGCTGCGGGTGCGCTCATTGCGGCTGCGCTCGCCGTGGCCGCTGGACTCTCGCAAGAGTCCGCGTATGCCGTGTTTGGTTGGATGGTCCTCGTTTTCGCGTGGATTCCTGCCTTCATGGGTCTCGTGGGTGCGGCGTCTCGCTACCCGTCGCAGAGCGTGGAGCTCGGTCCGCGCGGGGTCGATCTCGTGGGCTTCCAACGCACTCAAGTGCCCTACGCGATGGTCCAGGGCATTGCGTCGAGCCAGGGGATTTTCGAGCTCGGGGTCCAAGGGCACGGGCTGCGGGCGGCGCACCGTTTGGGCGCGTTCGCCGGTGCCGGCGTGGACCCCAACGAGATGCGCATTCTCGGCGCGCAGCTTGCGGCGTGCGTGGGGCGCGCTTCGGGAAAAGGCCCCGAGAAACAGGAGACACGAACGCGCGTCGACACACTCCGTCGTGGGCACGAGTCGGCGCGCGATTGGCTCGCACGCATCGACGTCGCTGCCAACATGCTCACCCAGTCGGGGTACCGCGGCGGCACGATCGAGAAAGAGGATCTATGGCTCCTTCTGCGGGATCCCGAGGCCTCCGAGGACCTGCGGGCCGCCGCCGGACGCATGCTCGTGCGAACCGAGACGGACCCCGAAGCCCGCGTGCGCATCGGCGACATCGTGTCCGCCGTGCGCGAGGAGCCGGCACAAAGGCGTCTCCGGGTCGCCATCTTCCCCGAGCTCGATCCCAACGGACACGAGCTCGAGGAGCTCGAAGAGCGTTCCTTGCGCAAACAGGCGTTGGGGTGATCCCGTGGGCGCCCAACCGAAACGGGCGCGGCCGGACTCCACTCGCAACACCAAGCGGATTCATCCCGAATCGAAGCCGAGCCGGAGCGCCACGGAGCGCCACGAAAGGGGTGCTCGGTCGAAAAACGCGACAGCGCCTTCGCGCGATTTGCAAAATGCGACACAGCGGAGAGGGACGGTTGGTGCGTGGCCGAAGCGACGAGCATCCGTTGGCCATCGGCAGCATCGCAGGCCTTCGTGCGCCTTGCGGAAGTGTCGCGACGAGCTCGGCCCTCGCCCGACTCTTGCAGTGTATCGGTTCGCAAGGGCTGGCAGCGACCTGCCCAATCGACGGGACCTGATGAACAATAGAACGAAACCACCTCATGCTTAGGGCCGCACCGTTCGCAGCAGCTGCTCTGCTTGTCGTCGTGATGTCGAGTGGGTGCCGTGATGGCATTTGGCGACCGAGCTCCGTCGTTCCACTCGATATCCCTTCCTCTGGCTCATGGGAGGCCGAGAGCACACATCCCATTCGGTGGACGGTCCCGGTGGATCTCGGGCCGCTCGACACTACCGTGTCCATCCTCGTAAGCCATGATCGCGGCGAGACCTGGTGGAAGCTCGCCGAAGTGGCACTGGTCGAGGAATACTACCGCTGGAACGTTCCAAGCGGCTACGCGGAGGCTCGGCTCGGTGTGCTCTTTCACCGGACCGACGCTCGTGGAAGCATCCAAGAGCTTCGGCTAGCAGAGAGCGCGGACATCACCATCGCGCCGTCGAACAAGCAGAGCTACGCTTGGGAGCAAGTCGCGGTGGACGCGCCATTCGGCCCGCGCGACGGGGCCGGTGGAATCGTTCACGATGGGAAGATGTGGCTTGTCGGTGGCTGGAACCCGGAACGCTTTCCGCTCCAGTGCGCGAACGACGTATGGAGCAGTGTGGATGGCGCGAAGTGGACCATGGAGAAGCCGAACACGTTTCTCGACGCCGCGACGTTCGACAAGAAAAGCGATTGGGAGGGTCGCCACTTTGGCGGCTACCACGCATTCGACGGAAAGATGTGGATCGTCGGCGGAGATCCCAACCAAGGATATTACCAGACCGACGTCTGGTCCTCGACCGACGGCCGAAAGTGGGTCCGCACCGACAAGCATACGGTCACGCCGCGGATGAACGAGGCGGGAGAGCCCTATCCAGCCTCGGAGTGGCGACCGGTCGAAGAATCGCAGTTCGGTCTGCGCACTTCGCACATTACGGGTGTATTCGATCGCAAGCTCTTCGTCATGGGCGGGCAGCGCATTGGGATCTTCGTCAATCCCAACTGGCCAGGACGGCCCTCCACAGCCTTCGACGATGTTTGGACCTCGACCGACGGAGCTTCGTTCGACCAGGTCAAAACGAGCCCTCCGATGTGGTCGCCGCGGGGCTACGTCTCCGAAGCACCCGAGCACCTCGGCCGCATGTGGATCGTGGGCGGCGGTCTCCACGACGACGCTCCCGCTGGGCGTCCGGACCGCGAGTACAAGAACGACGTTTGGTCCACCGCAGACGGTCGAAGTTGGGCGCAGACGGTCGAAGAGCCACCCTTTTCACCGCGCATCTGGCACAACGTGAAGGCCTTCGATGGCCGTCTTTGGCTCATCAACGGCTATGACGGAAACCTCCCGGGCAAGGGGCGCCTCGCGGACAACCGGTCGGATGTTTGGTACACGGCGGACGGTCGCAACTGGTACTCCGCTCAGCCTCCCGATTCGTTCGTGGGAAGGCATGCCGGAACGGCCTGGGTCCACCGGGATGCGCTCTATGTGGGCTCGGGGAACGCGATCTTCAACAAATGGCATTCGGACGTTTGGAGACTGAAGCGGTCGAACTAAGGACCCGCTCAGAAATAACTTGCCCATATCGGCGAGGACCACGCGTCGGAGGCAAGGCGCGGCGACGACGAATACTGCTGTATTTTGAGGAGCC
>JAYUKI010000296.1:0-4949 GCA_043764595.1 Myxococcales bacterium
ACCACTGGGCTCGAGCTGCTCGAGTCTGGCGAGCGCCTCGCCCAGCTTCAATCCGCCGTACGCGAGGCGCACCTTCGCCGGAACTCCGCTCACGAAGTAAACGGCGTGCTCGAACTCGCCCTCGAGGAAAACCACCGTGCCGGTGAGCGAGTGGTCGAGCATGTAGACGAGCACGTGCACGAGGGGCGTCGTGGACAGCACGCCCTCCGCGGTGGGAGCTACCCCGTCGGGGCGCATTTTCTTCGAAGTGGGAGCAGGCGACGCGGGGGGCGCTGGCCGACGTACCGGCGGAGCCGCCCGCTTTTGCGCGACGAAGCCTTGGTTCATCACCGTGCGCTGGTCATCCACAGGAGTCGGCGCCTCGTGGACGAACTGGCCCATGGCCTGACCGACGCGCGAGGGGCTCGTGCCCATCGAAATACCGCTCGAGCTCACTCCACTGGAGCTTTTCTGTTCGGTGTCTTGCGCGTCGCCCCAGGCGGAATAGTCCGGGGGCTTCACCGACGCCGGGGCCAAGTCGATACCAAGCTCGATGGGAGCGCGTGGCCCCCGTGCGGCGACGTCTTGTACCGGATCCCATGCCTCTTGAAGCGGTGCGGCCGCTTGAGCTGGAGGCGACCACGCCGGTTGCTGTTGGGCCTTTGGAGGCGGCGGCGGAGCCGAGTCGGGCGGCGGGTAATCCGAGCCACCGCCGGCATTTCCTTCGTCGCGGCGAAAGCCTTCGAGCCCTTTTTTCCAGCCGTCCGTGCTCATCACACGGTTGATCTGGCGGGGCGGCCCGCCCGGCTTTCCGAGCTCGATCTCGGGACCGTTGGCGACGACGCCGCCACGAGCGTCCATGACCACTTTGAGCTTGGGCTTGTCGAGGGGACCCGACGCGCCACGTGTGACCTCGCAGACCTCACCGGTCGAGAGCTGGACGACCGTGCCCATCGGAACGAGGCCCAGCGCCGACACCAACATGCGAAGCACGGTCTTGTCCGACGGATCGGCGAGCTCTTCGTCGAGCTGGGCGACGGCAAAGTCAGTGGTGGGCGGAGGGAGCCCCGGCTCGGGCGTGAGAAGGTCGTTGTAGCGACGGGCGATCCGCATGATGCGGGCATGCACCGTCGGTGGACGCTTGCCACGGTAGAGCGCACCGAGCCACTGCTGGCGACGCATCCATTGGGCTTCGTAGGCCACCACGGTTCGCGTGATCGAAGGCTCGTTCACGCGCCCGAGCGCGGTGAGGACCGCTGCGGTTCCGGCGGCGAGTCGGTCTTCTTGATCCTCGGACAGGGTGGTCATCATCGGGGCGAACTCGCCCGCGGACGCCTTGCTGAGCGCGAACGCACGCGGACGCGCCACGTCGTGCATCATCGCGGCCATGCCGACTTGCGCGAGGATGACCCGGTCCTGCGTGACCTCGCGCGCGATGGCCACGGCCAAGATCGCCGAGTTGACCGCACGACCTGCTTCGTCGTGGTTGGCGTTGCGGGCTTCGGTCACGCCGAGGTACGCGGCCGTGCTGCCTTCCGAGAGGTCCACGAGGCTCTGGGCGACGCGCTTGATGCGCCGCGGGAGCATGTAGTGACTTTCCTGCAAGTCCTCGAAAAACCTACGCAAAACGACGACGGCGGAGGCGTAGGTGCGGCGAATGCGCTGCTCTTGGTCGAGCTGCTCGACTTCGATGCCTCGGAGACGTGCCGCGTCGGCCACTTGGCGAAGGCGGATTTTCGGGGAGGACGACCGGAAGCTGCCGCGCTCGCTCCGCATGCAGCGGGAGATTTCCTCGGCGAACGCGAGCATCTCTTCGCGCGAGATGTCGCGCTGCATGACGAGCTCGGAGCCGCCGAGCCACTCGAAGATTTCTCCGAGCTCCGCGGCGAGTTGGTAGACGCCACGCGAGCCCTTGAGGAGCTGACCCGTGATGAACGCAGCCTTGTGCGCGAAGAGGATGTTGAGGTTCGTGCCCGAGCGAATGCAGTAGTCGCCGACGATGGCGACGGTCTGATCGAGCTGCTGCAAGAACGCTTGGTTCGTGAGGTTGTGAACCTGGGCGAGCTTGGCAAGCTTGTAGACGGACATGAGCGCGGACGCGCCTTGATCGCGCGCGTGCTCGCGCCGGACGAGCTCGCCAGCGTCGTTCGTGACGATGTCGAGACGCATCGTCATGTGGGGTTGGCTCCTTCGAGTCGCGCGGCGATTTTGGCGAGCGACGCAGTGGCCGCTTGTCGGGTCTCTTCGGCGGTGCCCCAGCGCGAGGCGAAGACCTCGTTGAGCGCAGCGATGGCAGCGCGCGAACGGGAGTAGTCGCCGAGGATTTCGCAGGCGAGCGCACGGGTAGACTCGCGCGACTCGGAAGCAAGTACTCCACCCTTCTTGACGAGCTCGATGAGCATGGGCTCCCCGCGGTCCGGAGCGAGCAGAAAGAGCGCGCGAAGGAGCTCTTTGCGCTCGTCCGTGCCGAGCTCGAAGAAGGGCTTGGCTTGGACGGCCCGTTGCACGGCGAGCCACGCACCACGGAGGCCGTAGCGAATCATCGCTCGGAGGGCCGCCATGCGCACGAGCGCGGACGGGTTCTCGATCATGCGGGAGACTTCGCCGACGGCTTGGTCCGGAGAGCCCATCATGAGGATGCGGGCTTCCACGCGGACGTTGACGTCGTCGGTCTGGGCGAGGCTCGACAAAGCCTGACGAGCGGCAGGCGAGCCCGCTCGACCAAGCAGCGATACGATCGCCGCTGCCACTTCGGAGTCGGCCCCCAACGCCACCTGTGCGACCTCGTTCTCCCGGCCGGGAAGATGACGCTCGAGGAAGCTCACGAGGAGCGAGCGAACCTGCGGCGGCGACGGCTCACGGAGCGCCGCTTGAACGACGGGGAGCTCCGTCGCGGGCAGCAGGCCGAGGATCGGCTTGAACACTTCGACGCGCGAAGGATCGTCGCGGAGCTTGCGAATGACGAGGTCGAACGTTTCGCCGCCGAACATGGCGCTCGTCAGGACCGTGGCGAGCTTTCGCTGGTTTTCAGCGTTCGAGACCCGTTGGCCTACGCGCTCGACGAGAGCGCTGTAGAGTTGTACGAGCACGTCGACTCGGCCTGCCACGACGAGGTCTTGCCCGGACTTGCGCAGGGACGCGAGGACGAGTGGAGCGTCCCGATTGGCCGCAGCGTCGAGGAAACCATCGACGAGGGCGTCGACGTAGCGATCCGCCCATTGATCGCGGCTCATCTCGAACTGAGAAGAGACCGCCCCTTTTACGACGTCGTCGAGCGCGAGGATGCTCGGCGTGCGTGGGGCCGTAAGGGCAGACTTGTCCGTCGAGATGGTCATCGTCCGCGTCTCGATGCGGCTGATGTTCTGGCGGGAGGCGTCTTCGGCGATTTCTTCGAGCCGATCGGCTTCTTCGAAGAATGCTTCGCGCTCGCCTGCGTCACCTTCGGCGAAGGCTTCGGCGCACTCGTAGCTGATGCTCGGAAGGCCACGCTCCCAGAAGGCCGCGGCGATGTCGTCCTCCGGGGGCAGATCCCGACCCGGATCGAGGCTCATCAACGTGAGGCACTCGCGGAGCTCGTCGAGGGAGACCGTGGCGCCGATGCGCATGTGGCGAATGCCACACGCAAAGAGGTTGTAGGGGATCGAGTCGTATGGAGCCTGGGGCTCCCATACGTTGTGTCCAAGGACGACGAACGAGTAGGGACGCACCGTGTACTTCATGAGCTCGGGCTCGCGCATGAGCGCTTCCCGGAAGGCATCGTGGGCCGTGCGAAGTGCGCGATCGGTGGCGGGGTGCTGCCACCCGAACTGACGGACGCTCGGAAGAACCCGATCGAAGTGCCGAAACAGATCGCGCACTCCTTGGACGCGTGGGTCGTTTTCGGGAGCTTCTGCGGCGGGGATGGCCGGAGGCGCCGCTTTCTGGGCCGCGGGCTTCGGACCGTCGGCGCGGGCGGACACGTGCGAGCCGGAGGGCAGTGGCGCGTTCGCGATCGACTTCGGTGACGATCCGCTCGTGCCGCCGTGGGAAGGTTCCAGGGGTTGCGGCGGAGCGGGCTGTTGAGGGGCGGGTGCGGGTGCCGCCGCGGGCGCCGCTTTGCCAGGCGCTCGCCGAACGTTGGCGTAGACGAGGGGCTCGCCTCCGGCTTTGGCGAGCGCATCGAGCACCGCAGCCTGCATTTCCGCCGCATCTGCGAAGCGATTGCGACGGTCCCACTGGAGGGATTTGTCGGTGAGCGCGATGACTTCGAGCGGGAGGTTCGGGGCCAGACGAGCGACCGACGGAACGGGCTTGGTCGCCGCCATGACGAGCGCTTCCTGCTCGGTGCGGCCGTTGTTGATCCGGTGGCCCGTGACGAGCGCGTGGATCATCGCGCCGACCGAGAAGAGGTCGGCGCGGCCGTCGAGCTGATCGACGAGACCCATGGCCTGTTCGGGCGACATGTAGGCGGGCGTTCCGAGCGCGGTGCCCGTAGCGGTGCGCTCGCTCGTGGCGTCGCGCATCTGCGCCACACCGAAGTCGAGGACCTTGATGTCGCCGACGTCGGTGATGAAAATGTTCGCCGGCTTGAGGTCGCGGTGAATGACGTTGATCTTGTGGCAAGCGACCAGACAGTCGAGGACGCGCTCGGCGATCTGCAGCACGCGAACGACGGGCATCGTGCGGCCCGACTTCTTCCAAGCGTCGCGGACCGTCTCGCCCTCGAGGAGCTCCATGACGAGGAACGGCTCGCCATTTTCGGTCTGATCGTCGTCTTGGACTTGGACCGTAGCGGGATGGCCGACCTTGTTCGAAACGTAGGCTTCGCGGAGGAAGCGCTCGACCACGGTCTTCTCGCGCGCGAAGTCCGCGTGGAGAATTTTCAGTGCCGCGCGTGTGCTGTTTCGATGGACGCCCGCATAGACGGCTGCCATGCCGCCTACTCCGAGAAGGGACTCGATCGTCCACTTTCCCTTGATGACTTGGCCAAC
>JAYUKI010000297.1:0-1493 GCA_043764595.1 Myxococcales bacterium
GGTTTGCGAGGTTTGTCCCGCGCACACCGAAACGACGACGAATCCGAAGACCAAAGCACCAAACTTCGAGCGCTTCATGACTTCTCTCCCGCTCCTTGCGGCCGTGCCTTCCAAGATGAAAAGCAAGACCGTGGCCACCCTCGCGCGACCGGTTTCTTGACACACGGACCCGCCAGCCCACCCCCGCGAATCCGGAGGAGCGCAAGACAAATCCGCCCAATGTTCAGAGAAACGGAGCGTACTTACATGTCGTACAAAAGGTCACATTTTCACACCCACTTCTCAAAAAGGGGCAGAATTGCGACCATTCGCCGAGCAGTCGGTTGGGCGAGGTGTCGCACCAACGTGCCGCATGGAGGACACAGACCACGACATCGGCGCCAGGTGGACCAGCGCTGGGACCATGGATCGCCGATTCCTTCATCAGGTCCAGCCGTGGCCCTCCCCCCACAAGTGTGGCCCAGGAATGGATGCGGCGACGGCGCCTCGCACGTGGCTCTCCCTTGCGCTAGGGCCGGCAGAGCGCGTCAAGCTCACGCTCCGTCGCTTCGGCCTCGAGCGTGCCGGTACCGGCGCAGCCACGAAGACACCGCGCCACGGTCCTGGGCGTGGGGGCGCACCGAACGACCGCGCCATTCAGACAGCGCGCATCGTCCGAATCGCACGCGCCTTCCGGGGCAGGAGAAAGTACGGGAACCGCTCGCGCTCCGGGCGTTACGCAAAGCGATGCGCCGCCGTCCTCGAGGGCGAGAGCGGTGTCCTCCAAGAGGCAGTCGCCTGCACACGTGCCTTCGGCCACGAACGGACACGCGCACCCCTCCACCCGCTCACAACGCACCGGAACATGGCCGGCCAAAGAGCGTTCGACGCGCCCCGCACGGCATCGATAGAGGTCCGCGGGGCAATCGGATCCGGCAAGATCGACCGGAGCCTCGAGTGCCTTCTTCCTCTCCGTAACGGCCCGGGTGAGGCACCCCCGCTCGCACCCGAGGTTGCCACCGACGACGAACGCCAGAACGACGACGCCCGCGATCCTCCGGGCCAAAGACCTGGAAGAACGCGGGCGGCGCATACGGAAGGAGGCTTTCAGCTCTCGATGAAGCTCTTCAGCTGCTTCGAGCGGCTGGGGTGACGAAGCTTGCGGAGAGCCTTCGCCTCGATTTGGCGAATGCGCTCGCGGGTGACCTCGAAGTCCTGGCCCACTTCTTCGAGCGTGTGATCGCTCTTTTCGCCGATGCCGAACCGCATACGAAGAACCTTCTCTTCGCGCGGCGTCAGCGTCTTCAGGACCTTGCGGGTTTGATCCGCGAGGTTGTTGTTGATGACCGCTTCGGCCGGGGACACGACGCTCTTGTCCTCGATGAAGTCGCCCAAGTGCGAGTCTTCTTCTTCGCCGATCGGGGTCTCGAGGCTGATGGGCTCCTTCGCGATCTTGAGGACCTTGCGGACCTTGTCGAGCGGAAGCTCCATCTTCTCGGCGATCTCTTCCGGCG
>JAYUKI010000298.1:0-1493 GCA_043764595.1 Myxococcales bacterium
CCGGACGTGGAGCTCGAAGCGAACAACTTCACGAAGCTCGGGTTCCCGCCGGACCACCCGGCTACCGACATGCAGGACAGCTTCTGGACGAAGGGAAAACACGTCCTTCGCACCCACACGAGCAACGTCCAAGTGCGCGCGATGACCACCGTCAAGCCGCCGATGGCCTTCATCGCGCCGGGCACGGTCTACCGACGCGACGACGACGCCACGCACTCGCCCATGTTCCACCAGCTCGAAGCGTTCCTCATCGACGAGAACGTGAGCCTCGCGAACTTGAAGGGCATCCTGGCCGAGTTCGCCGAGCGCATGTACGGACCGGGCACTCCCGTGCGCCTCCGCCCGAGCTACTTTCCGTTCGTCGAGCCAGGCGCCGAAGTCGACATCGGGTGTGTATTCTGCAAGCAATCGGACGGGACGCGCAAAGGCTGCTCGGTCTGCAAGCACACCGGTTGGATCGAGATCCTCGGCTGCGGAATGATTCACCCCGTCGTGTTCGAGCACTGCGGAATCGATCCCGAGCGCTGGACCGGATTTGCCCTGGGCATGGGCCTCGATCGCGTGGCGATGCTTCGGTACGGCATCCCGAACATCAAGCTGCTGTTCGAGAACGACCCGCGGTTTTTGGCGCAGTTCTGAAGACTTACAAGAGAACGAGAGTGTCATGAAAGCGAGCTTGAACTGGCTGCGCGAGCTTCTTCCCGAGCTCGGCAAACTGCGCGCGGAAGACGTCGCAACGAAGCTGACCTCGGCGGGCCTCGAGGTCGAAGGCATCCACGAGTTCGGTCTCGGAGCCGAAGGCTGCGTGGTCGCCCAGGTGGTGTCGATGCGCCCCCACCCCACGAAGAGCGGGCTTCGTCTCGTGACGGTGGACCTCGGCACGGGCCAGCAGGAAATCGTGTGCGGCGCGCCCAACGTCCCGGACCCCGGTGGTCTCGTGGTGCTCGCCAAGCTCGGTGCACACTTGCCCGCGAAGAACATGACCATCGCGCGCCGCGAGATCGCCGGCGTCGTGAGCGAAGGCATGCTGTGCTCCGAGTCCGAGCTCGGCCTCTCCGACGAGAGCGAAGGCATCCTCATTCTGCCCGCCGGAATCGGCAGCGCCGGCGATGCGCTCATCAAAGCCGTTCCGAACGTGCGCGACACGGTCTTCGAGATTGGCCTCACTCCGAACCGTCCCGACGGCCTCGGCCATCTCGGGCTGGCGCGCGACCTCGCCGCGGTCTTGGGCGTGCGTTTTTCGGCGGCCGGCTCGGCCCAATTCGGCAACGCAAACGTCCCCTTCGACGTGCCCATCGCGATCGAAGCCATGGACCGCTGCCCCGAGTTTTCCGCGGCCGTGGTGAACGACGTGACCGTCGGAGCCTCGCCGCTCTCGTGGCGCTATCGGCTATCGGCTCTCGGCGTGCGCCCCATCTCGAACTTGGTCGACGTGACCAACCTCGTGCTTCTCGGCTACGGCCAGCCGATGCACGCGTTCGATCTCGACAAGC
>JAYUKI010000299.1:0-4948 GCA_043764595.1 Myxococcales bacterium
CCGTCCCCACCGAGCGGAACGATTTCGGGTGCCGGCACATGAATGCGACCATCGTCGGCCACGCATGGCATTTGATGTCCTATGGCGGCTACAACACGATGTCTCGTGTTGTCGTCGAAGCTCCTTTGACCGAAGAAGCGTCCACTCTCATCGGCTTGCGCACTGCCTCCATGGCTGCCAATCCGGTGCTCGCGCGCATCGTTCCGCGCACGTTCGTCAGCATGGCGCGCGATCAGTTGGGGTATGCCAGAATGGCCTTCCCTGGTCAGGCAAAGACCGTAGCGTGCGCATGGCACGCTGTGGGCGCCCTCGACGACGCCTACCTCGCGAAGCTTGGCTATTCATGCACGGTCCTCGACTTCGACAGCTGCGCGGGACGGCCCAACGGATGGTACTGCAGCGCAGTGCAACCGTTCGACGCGATACAGTGCACCAATGGCTCTGTCACGCTGGGGGCACAATGCCAGTCCGGATACGTGTGCGCCATTCGAGACAACCGCAGCCGCTCGGCTGTGATGGCTGACTTTGTCCCGCGATGCGACTCGTTCGACACCCCTTGACCGATCACGCCGATGACGCTCGCCGTTTCGTGACCGATAGGAGAATTCCGATGCGACTTCATTCATGTGCACTCATGATATTGGCACTTAGCGCCCCGGGAACGGCGCTCGCATTCGCGGAGGTGGGACCCGGCGTATACATCGCGACCCGCGATGCGTGCGTAGGCAGCTCGTCGTTCGACTCGCCCGAGGCGAAGGCGGCCTACATGCGGCAAGCCATCGAGGAAGCGGCTGAGCAAAGCCTTCCCACGACCTCGCCTCCAATCGCGAGTGGACGATGGGGAGGGAGCTCGACCCTAGAAACGCGAAGCGATATCCCCTTTCGCGTTGGATTTTGGGAGCCCCAAGGCACCTCTCCTTTCAAGCTCACCAGCCTCGACGCCAAAGGAGCATACGCATTCCTTGCGGCGCATCGTGGGGCGCTCGGAAGTCCCTCGCTCTCCCACGTGACTCTCGCAGAGTCCCGGGCGATTGGGCCGTATCCACCTGGACGGTATTTCCGCTTCGTTCAGAAGGTACCGGGCGTCGAGTGCGAATGCGAGGCGCGATTTTTCGTCAACGAAAGAACATGGGAGGTTACCCATGTAGAGAGCTCCCTTGTGGAGATTCCACCAGGTTTCCGAGCCAACCCGACACTCACTTCGGAGGACGCGCTGTCCGCTCTGGAAGCCATTCGGCCGAACCTTGGTCTCGCCCCCGGAATGCTCGACGATCCTCGGCTGGAGCTCCTCTCGGACGAACATGGGGACGCGCATCTCACGTGGACGTTCGCGTACATTGCCCGCTGCGTGTCGAAGCGAGGTTCGCAGAAAGGGCTCGGTACGGTTCCACGGCGCGCGGCCATCGACGCCCACAATGGGGTATTTCGCGGATATGTGTGGCACCGAACGATGGATACTCCGCACATCAAGAGCCCGCTTGATTCCTTCGATTGAGGTCTTTGCGCCCTTTGCTTCAACCCATGCATCGAGACTTTGAGGGGGGCGTTGCTCCAAGGATTTGCCCGCTCGAATTGCTGCCCCAACACACGAGCTCTCCGTCCTTGAGGGACTGCACATGCATGCGCGGAGCCCACGGACACCGAACATTCCCGAGCTCGACGGGCCATCGGCCGCCGACGCCACCCATCCCCGAGACGCATTGCGCATGCCCATCATTGGCAATGGCGCAGCGAGCAAACGCGCCCATGAAAAGTGCCGCCGCGGCCCAGCCGCGAGAGCTTCTTCGGACTAGAAGGTTTGGACAGCGCCGGTGCTCGCAGACACCGAGCGCGTGCTTCGCTCGCCCCAGCAAAAGACCGAACCGTCCTTCATGAGAGCGCAACTCGACGATTCTGCCAGTGCTAGCAACAACGAGCCCTCCGGGGATTGGCCTGGATTTCAGGTAGAGCTCTGGCGGGCTGGAGGGCGGCGGCGGGCACCCAGCACCTCACGTGGCCGTCGCGCGTGAGAGCACACGCGTGGTGGGCTCCCGCGGTCACGCGAGCGGCTGTACCGCCGACGTCGATACGACGAAACGCGAGACGCTCCCCTTTTTCCGAGGCTCCGCAGGCGACGTCCCCCTGCCTCGTGAGGACACAGACGCGGTCACTTCCAAGTGCGACCGCTGCGAGGTCTTGTGGCGCTTCGTCGATCTTGGTCGACTGCCGACCAACACGCGCACTCCGGGCTAGCAGCCCATCGAGGCCTTCCAATTGTGGCGACCGTTGGATCCATTTTCACCTCTGCCGATCCCCGAGCGGGAGACGTAGCAAAACGAAGCGGCAGGCGACGCGGGACTCGCGGCGTCATGTCGTGGATCGGAGCACGTGTCGGGCGCAAGCGACTAGGGTCGAGCGAGAAGCGTGACCTTGATCCCTGTCGGGCATGGCTCGCGAAGGGGATTGACGACACTTACTCGTCGCATCAAGGATAGGCACATTTCGCTACCAAGTCGACGCAGATGGCCGAGCGGGCCCCACTCTTCGGTAGGAGCTGAGGTAGGTAGGTAGGCAGCCGCGCAGGGCGCGCAGGCAGATGCTGGGACCTCGAGACGCGACGACAGCTCCGGATTGGGGCAGGGGTGGCGCCGATGCGCTCGCCCTACCGTGAAGAGGCCACATCCAGCATCCGCTTGGCGGCCTCGAGCAACCGCGCAGCGTCGATGCGCTTCCGAAACGGCACGACCACGTGGGCTCCGAAAGCGCCATTTCCGCAGTCGAGGTCCGTGTCCACACAGACAATGAGATTCCGGATCTCCGCCGCGCGCAATGCGGCCGTCTTTCGCTCGATGTACTCTTTCGTGTAGTACCCCACAACTTCGACCAGAACATGATCCTGGCCCCGACGCAGGGCAAAGTCCGGAAACACGAGGTGCGTTCCGGCGCGCAGCACCGTGGTTTCTCGATGGAGGGTAAAGCCCGTTCCGCTCTTGCGGAGATCACGAACGAGCGCGCGTTCCACGGAGCTGTCGCATTCCTTTGGAATGGCGTGGTGGCGCGGAATGGGCGCCGTATGGTCCACGAGTACCGCAACGTCCCGGTCGGGTCTTCCCGGCCCTCCAGGAAGAACGCATTCGGCGCTCATCGAGAAAGAAGGTGCGGCGACCAACGTCGGGAAGAAGGTCGTGAGGGCCCTTCCATACTTGAGCGTATTTCGAAATAGGGACAACGGCCCGGAGATGACCGCGCGAATCGTCTCGGGCCTCTCTGAGGAAACTCGGCCAGGAGGCCGCGCAGCTTCGCATACCGCACCACCGCGCGAATCGATTCACGGAGCTCGATCGTGACCTGATTCGCCCGCAACAATATCCCCTGGACCAGCGCAAGGTTGTCGTGCCAGCCCGGCGAAAGCGACACGGGACGCGCCAATGGCGCCGTATCGATTGCCTTGCCGTCCACTTCAATCACTTCGCCGACGGAGGCCTGGACGGCGACTTTGCCGAGGCGGAGAGCTATCTCTTTCATGAGACCGTCGCGAAGGACCAACACCTTTTCCCGGTCTTCGGTCACGTCGACGTACTCGTAGCAGTACGCCATCGCCTCTTGGTCATGTCCGAGGCGGTGCTCGACCACGCACAAATTCAGGAGTGTCTTGGGCATGCGTCTCTGCGCGAGCGACCGAATGAAAGAGGCCCGCGCACCTTCCGAATCCCCTTTTTTTGCAAGGGAAAGGCCCAGTTCATGGGCGTCGTCCGCGGGATCTATTCTTTCGTCCCCGCGTTCGCGGCGGCGGTCCAAAGGAGACCCGCACAGACGAGAGCAGCAGAAAGAAACGGCGTTCCCACAGCGCGCCACGGCGCTCGCGATCGAAAACAGATGACCACGATGTGAAAAGTGTACCTCACCGAGATGGCCACGAAGGCTTCGATTTCAGTGCCATCGGTTCGCATGGGCTGGCAAGTTTTCCCAAAGGACTCGCGGGTCGAGCCGCCCGACACGATCTCCCAATCCCGACACGAGAGGTGCACCGCCAACGGAGGACCAAGCGAGGACCCCCATGGTCCTCAGGCGATTCACCGAGGTCGCATCGATCCACTGACGTGCCGTCGAGCCCTCGCGTCGGATCGAGTCCGATTTCCCTGGTTTCGCGCCAAAGAAAGAATAAGCGAGAGGAGCACGCAACGGTTTCTGCGCCTCCGTCGAGAGAGGGGCACCACAGACGACACGGAGCGAACGGTTCGCCCGAGGACGTGGCTCTCTCTCGAAAGATCTGGTGCTCCCATGCGCTCTTCCATCGCTACCGTGCTCGCTCTCCTCGCCCTCCCCTCGTTCGTCGCGTGCTCTTCGGGGCCCGAGGCTCTTCCGCCCATCGGCGCGAGCGCGGACGGCGGCCCCTCGATACCGGGCCAACAAACTTCGCCGCAAGGCGACCGTGACGCCAGCGTTTTGCAGCCCTCGCCTGCTCCCTTGCCCCCGGCCCCCGCACCCAAAGCGGAGGACATCAACGAGGCAACGGCCATCTTCGTCGCCAAACACGGGGAGTCGACCAACCCTGGCACTCGCAAATCGCCACTCGCTTCGATCTCGGCGGCCCTCGAGAAGGCGAAGACCGACAAGAAGGCTCGCGTCTTCGTCTGTGAAGGCACGTACGAGGAGTCTCTCGAGCTCGAAAACGGCATTTCGATCGTGGGTGGGCTCGATTGCGCCGGGGACAGCTGGAAGCTCACCGAGAAGCGCAGCCTTCTTGCCAGTCCCGTGAGCCCCGCCATTCACGCCGTCAAGATCGACAAAGCGACCCGCATCGACAACTTCGACGTTCACTCGCCGGACGCGACCCAAAGCTCGGGAAGCTCGTTCGCAGTCGTCGCGGTCGACTCCAACGCGCTCACGTTCGCCAAGGGCACTATCGCCGCGGGCGCCGCCACCAAGGGAGACGATGGTGCGGAGAGCCTTCAGCTCCGCTTCGTCC
>JAYUKI010000300.1:0-1490 GCA_043764595.1 Myxococcales bacterium
GGTCGGCTCCTTCGACACGAGCGAGGCTCCTGGCCACAGGGAGATCGCGTCTGGCCACAGCCTGATCGCTCTCTGGCCACACCCAGATCGCCTTCTGGCCACAGCCAGATCGCGTCTGGCCACAGGCAGATCGCCGTCTGGTCACAGGGAGATCGGTCTCTGGCCACAGGGGGATCGCCTTCTGGCCACAGGGAGATCGCGTCTGGTCACAGGGGGATCGCGTCTGGTCACAAATCTGCAAGTCTTTAATATAGCTCACGAAAATCGCCAAATCCAGCCCTCTCGAGAAAAAAACGCACGCGGCACGCAACGCTTTGGCGGGGTCCGTCGAGAGAGGGTTATCCGGCGCGGATGCCGGATGAAAGGCAGACCAAAATGAACACCACTTCCAAGAAAGTTATCCCCTCTCTCTCCACCAAGGTCGCCAACACGGCGAAGGGCAAGGCCGCCGCGAAGGAGAAGGCCAAGCTGGTCAAGAAGAGAGCGAACCTGGAGACGCCTCTCGTCTCGTCTCCCCTGGTCGTCAATCGCGGGCCCGCTATCGAGAAGCCCGTCGCCCCGCTCGCCCTGCGCGCCTCCATCACGCCGGAGCTCATCGCGCGGATCGAATCCGAGGCCGCCATGACCATGGTCGCACCGATCGAGCTCGGAATGCCCTATGCGGTATTCATCGCCGAGGGCATCAAGTGCGCCAATATGGTGCACAAGTACCAAGAGAGCCCGGACCCTCGGAAGTTCCCCGCCCTATCCCTCTATGCCGATCGCATCGGCGGCCCGGAAGTCGCAGCGGAAATCCTCTATCTGACGGACCGCGCCGACACCCAACGAGACGAGGCCAAAGACGCCTCCGCCCCCGTCGGCGACTCGCAGGTCGAGCGCGCACGCTTCGTCAACAGGGAGCTTCGCCTCGCGGCCGAGCTCGACGCGGACGACGGCGTTCGCGACGAAAAGGACGTCTCCCTCGAGTCGCTCCGAAAGACCCACGCCGCCGATCCCAGCACCAACGCCGAGCTCGGAGACTCGATTGGCTCTTATGCGCGCCACGCGCGGAAGCACCAAGAGAGCTTCAAGACGATTCCCAACTTCGATGCAAACCTCATCGAAGAAGGACTCCTCCTCAGCGACGCCCTCCGTTCGCGCACGGCGAACACGGGCACGAATACCGCGCTCGCGTCGCGCGACGCCTACCTCGAGCTCATTCGCGTCCGCATCGCGAAGGTCCGCAAGGTCGTCCGCTACGCCTTCCGCGCCACCCCCGAGGTCGTCCGCGAAGCCACCAGCGCCTACCTGCGCGAAAAGCGCCGCTCCGAGCGCAAACCCGATCCCCTCGAAGGAGACGAGCCCCTCCCGAGCCCCGCGGGCGAGGAAGGTGGCGACGACGAGTGAGCCGTGAAGTGCAGTGATACGAGAAGAGGCCCTGTCGGAAGACGGGGCCTTTTCCTTTTGGGGGTGGGCCTAGCGAAGGCACTTGCCGAGCGCCGATTGGGGCG
>JAYUKI010000301.1:0-18374 GCA_043764595.1 Myxococcales bacterium
CCGATGATGCGGGGGAGCCGCTGCAAGCTGCCGAGGTCCGCCACCATGGCCACGCGCACTTCGCGCACGCTGAGCTTCGCGTCGGCGCTGGCGAGACGAACGTCGCAGGCCGTCGCGATGTCGATTCCGCCACCGATGCACTGGCCGTGCAAACAAGCGATGACCGGCTTCCGACACGACTCGATCGCGTCCGCCGAGCGCTGGAGATCGAGCACGAGGTCGAAAAAGGCCGTGCGCTGTTTCGCCAAATTCGGCGGAGCGAGGTGCGGCATGAGCACCGGCATCATGGCCTTGAGGTCGAGCCCGTACGTGAAGTGTTCGCCGCTGCCGTGAAGGACGATGGCCCGTACCGAGTCGTCACGCGAGAGGTCGTGGAAGACCTCGGGGCATTCTTTCCAGAAGTCGGGGCCCATCGCGTTCCCTTTGCCGGGGCCTTGCAGCACGACTTCGGCAATGGCGCCGTCATGGACGACGCGCAGCGCTTTTCCAACGTGTTCCATGCTTCTCTCCTTGGTGCCCGCAGTGCCCGCTAGTGGCCCCGAAGCTCGGCGACCTTCGCGCGAGCCTCGACGATGTTGTCTTCGATGGAGCAGTAGGTCCATCCGCCGTAGCGACCGATCGTGTGGACTCCGTGCTCCGCCAAGAGCGCCCGCGCCCGCACGACTTCGGAGTTCGACTTTTGTGTAATATGCACATAGGCCGGATCCATCACCACGTGATGCTGCGCCACGAGCTCGTGCCCGTCGATCACTCCCTCGCGCTCGAGATCCGCAAGCACCCGCGGCAAGTGGGCCAGCGGGTCACCGACTTCGGCGTCCTTGTCGAACCCGAGCTCGACATAGAGGCTCATTCGGTCCGTGCCGAAGATGTTGTCGTAAAAACCGATACGGTAGAAGCGGGTCTCACGGGACGGGTAATACATCCAATGAACGTCGTCGGGTCCCTTGCGGTCGAATCCCAAGTTGAAGACAAGCACCTTGTTCCACGAATAGTCGTTCGGATCGTGGGGCACTTTCGCGATGGCGAGCAAGCGGTTCAATGGAATCGAGGAAACCAGGCGCTCGTAAGACAATGTACGTCGATTCGTGCGCAGGGTTCGCGAAGCCAAATCGATGTCGAGGAGCCGTTCCCCGAGGGAGATTTTTTCCGGAGCCACGTCGCTCGCGATGGCCCTCACGTATTCGATGGCCCCGCCTTCGGGGTACGTGAACGTGGCATTGTACGAGGCGTTGTCGGGCTCGCGCATGTTGCGCACGATGTCGGTGAGATCCGCATGGGGGAAGAAGCGCCCCATGGCGTCCTTGTCGAGGCGAGCCAGATCCGTAGCGTAGAGTTTCTCGTTGTACGGAATGAGGAATTTCTCCGCGATGGACCGGCCAAACCGCGAATAGAGCATGTCTTTGAAACTGCCCCCTTCCGGCGCCTGCTCTTTCGCGTGCTTTCCCAAGAGCTCGCGGGGCGCCCTCGCGAAATAGAGGTCGTACAGACAGTCGACGAATTCCTCTTTCGGGAGCTGGTGGATGTTCTTCTGGAAGGGAAAATCGATCCGGCCGTTCGCGTACGAAATGAAGCTTCGCTTGTCGACCGTCACGATCTTCTGACCGGGCATTCGCTCGCGAAGATAGGCCTCGATCTCGGGATGCTTGAAGTGGAAAAAGTGGCCCGAATAGTCCCAGACGAACCCGTCTTTCCGGACCGTCTTGCAGTAGCCGCCGATTTCCGAATCGGCCTCGAGGACGACGTAGCTCTCCGCTTTTCCGAGGGCCGCCGCAGTGGCAAGTCCGCTCATGCCTGCGCCGACGATCGCCGTGCCCACCTTTTCGACAGTGCTCATTTCGCCTCGCACCTTAGGGCCCGCGGCAAAACTTGTCGATCGACTCGGCGTCCGCGCGGCGCAGGCGTAGACCTCGACGCGCCGACTGGGGGCGGCGTCGACGCTCGCCGCCGATGGCTCGACCTTTCGTGCGGCTTCGTTTTACCCGAAGTCTCCCCGCATCGTGCCCACGTAGGAGACGAGAAGACCGACGATGGGCGCGCTCACCGACACGTCGATACGCGCCTCGTCCGGACCTTCGCCCGGGGCGACACGACCTCGTGCACGTGGCGCGACGAACGAAGGGAGCCGAATGGCGAACGGACCAAGCTCGAGCGTGGTTTTCACCTGTTCGTAGACGAGGGCTCCAGTTCCGTCCGGAACGAGGCGAAAGTGGACGGCAAGCCCGGCATAAGCCTCGACCAGGAGCCCGTCGCGAACCCATTGCGTCGTCGTCACTTTGTGCTCGCCGTAGGCACGGGTCCACGTCTGACCCGCTCCCGCTACGGTGACGTCGAGCACCACCGGGCAGGCCTCGGCGGGCTTCGGCGCCCCCGAAAGGCGCGCGAGCCACCTCGCGAACAAGCTAGGCCCGTGACGGACGGTGAGCGTGCCCCTCGCCGAGAAGCCGGGCGCGTGCATCCCCCTTACCTGCGGCGCGAGAGTCGGCCAGGCATCGGCCAGGACGTGCCGGTAGAGGTCGCCGCCGGAAACGAGATCAGTCCTTGGCACTCTCCGCCTCGAGACACTGGATGGCTTCCGTCAACGTCGCGCCGAGGTCGGTCATGCGCTTTTCCCCGAGCGCTTCGGCGAGCAGCGCCTCCAAAAAGCCAAGCTGCACGAGACCCTCTTGCATGGCCTTTTTCCCCCGGGCGGTGAGCTTCACGCGCTTTGCGCGGCCGTCGTCGGGATCAGGCTCACGGAGGAGAAGCCCCTGACCTTCGAGCTCCTCGACCAACTGGCCAATGGCTTGTTTCGTGACCCCCAATCGATCCGCCAACGTGGTGAGGCGGGTCCCCTCGGCGTCGATGTACGGAAGCAGTCTCGTATGCGAAGCGCGCGCTTCCGGAGACTTGTTCTTGAGGCGCCCTACCGCGAGATCGTCGAGCATGCGCGCCGCGCGGACGAGGGCCTGCCCGACGGTCTCGAGCCTCCCGACGGTCTCGAGCCTCCCGACGGTCTCCGTCCCGCCGATGGGCTCGGTCCTCCCGACGGTCTCCGTTCCACCCATGGGCTCGGTCCTGACGGACTCTCGCGCGTCCGGATGGCTGCCTGGCAATGCCTCATTCGTAGGCACTTTCGACTTCGGTGCCTTGGCAGGGCGCGAGACGGCCTTCGGACGATCCATGTCCGGGAGTCTCGCGGGTTCTTGGAGACATTGTCAACGTTCTTGACGAACGTATCGAGTCTCGCTCTCGCGGGGTCCGGCCAACGCTCGAACATGGGACAGCGTCCACAAATGCCGAAAAAAACTGCTCCGAAACCTGTGGGCACGCGTTGCTCCGGAAGGGCCTTCCGCGTAAAGCTGGTTCGAATGACGTCTCTCCGTTCTTCGCTCTTCTCCCGAGCCACGTCTCTCGCCGTGGTTCCACTCGTTGGTGCGCTCGCCTGTGCAGCGATCGCCCACGTGGTGCCAGGGTGCTCGGCCGAGGATTCCACGCCGCCCACGGGGGAGGACGAGCCTGGAATCAGCGAAGAAATGTACACCTCGTCGGGCACCTGCGACGGCCTACCGAAGTTGAAGCTCGAAACCCCACCCGGCGTGTGCGTCGGTGTCGTGGCCTCGGGCTTCAAGTTCGCGCGCGGCCTCGGCCAGACCGCGAACGGCGACATCGTCGTCGTCGACATGGGCGGTTGGGCCACGGACCGCGGCACGGTGTGGCTTTTGAAGCGCAACGCCGACAAAACCTTCACCAAACGCCAACTGCTGTCCGCAATCGACAAGCCGAGCGGAGTGGCCATTGGCCCGGACAATCTCGCCTACGTAGCCACGCCGACGGACGTGTTCCGTTTCGATCCCGCCGATCCACGCCGACCGCAGCCGAGGCTCACGGTCGTGGCGAAGAATTTGGGCAGTCGCGCCGATGCGCGCCATCCGCTGCACCACATTGCCTTCGATCCCAAAAACCCATTCCAGCTCTACGTGAACGTCGGCTCGGACAGCGACAACTGCGAAGTCGACGGACGTTTCGCAACGCCCTGCGACGAGACCGAGCGCGCGCAGAACGCCCGCGGCACGATTCTGAAGATCGACCTGACTGGCGCCGGAAACGTCGAAAAGAGCCGCTCGGTCGTCGCCCGTGGGCTCCGCAACAGTATGGCGCTTGCCTTTCACTCGACCGGCACGCTGGTCCAGGGCGAAAACTCACGAGACAGCATCAACAAGCGCGCCCCCGAGCTCACCGATCGCGAGAGCGACCTCCCCCACGAGGAGCTCAACGTCATTGCCCAAGGCAAGAGCTACGGCTGGCCCTATTGTTACGACAACGGGGTGCCTAGCCCGGAGTACAAAACCGCCGACTGCACGAAGCATCAAAACCCCGCGTTGCTGCTCCCGGGTCACAGCTCGCCACTCGGCATGGAATACTACACGGGCAATCTTTTCCCGACCGCTTACCAGGGCCAGCTCGTGATCTCGCTCCACGGCTACCGCGAGTACGGCCACCGCATCGTGCTCGCACCGGTGGACGCGCGCGGCGTTCCGAACGGCGAAATCCGCGACATCGTCCGTGGTTGGGAGAAGACCGCTACCGATCCCCAAGGCGCCCCGGTCGACGTGATGGTGGCCAAGGACGGCTCCATTTTCGTGAGCGAAGACAAAAATGGCACGGTCCTCCGCATTTTCTACGATCGAGCGGCCGGCAATGGCGCGCCACTAGCCCCGAAGCCACCCGCGCGCCCGGTCGTGAGCCCCGAAGAAGCCGCTCGTTGCCAGTCGCTCCGCAGCAAGAACACGCCCATGGCTGCCGTCCAGCGGGACGTCATCGACCAAGCCTGTGTGAGCTGCCACGGCGCAGGACCGGGATTCCCCGGCGGGCTTGCACTCCTCAAGTGCGACGACGTGGGGAATGCCCAAAGGCTCACCCAAGTGCGCCGAACGGGCGGTCCACTCGCGGTCGCTGGCGACCCCAATTCGGAGATCGTGAAGCGCCTCAAAGGCGACGGATTTCCTCAAATGCCCGCGGGCGGCGTCAGCCCCGAACAACTCGCAGAAGTGGTGGCGTGGCTTCGCGCCGGCGCCCGACCGAACTGAGCCAAATTCCACTTTTACTTGCACCGACCCCACCGAAAGGCGCTCGAAAATGATCTGGGAAACTCCGAAAATGGTCGAAGTGAAAATGGACGCGGAGATTGGCTCTTACCAAGAAGACTTCCGCGACGACGAGCGCCAACCCGCGTTCGTTTCTACGACGCGAGCTCCCGAAAAGGCCGACGCGGAAAGCTGACATCGCCTCCTCGGGGGCTTCTGCGGAGCGGGAGACACGACCCGCCGAAGCGGGCCTCCTGACTCATGCTCCCGAGGGTGAGGCGCACGCTCGGACCACGCGGCTCAGACCACGATCTCCATACCGTCCCACGCGACTTCCCAGCCGGCGTCCGTCACAATTTTGGCTTGTTCGGACCCTGGATCCAAGAGTGGATTCGTGTTGTTCACGTGAGTGAACACTTTCCGCTTCGCGTCCAGTGAAGCAAGCGCTGGCAGGCTCACCGACACGGGCACGTGGGCCATGCTCGCTGCGGTCTTCGGTCCACATCCCGAAGTGCCCATTTCGTCCTCCGAGTAGAACGTTCCGTCGAAGAAGACCACGTCGCTCCCTTCGACGAAGGCCAGGAAGTCGCCCAGCGCTCCGCACGCGGCCGCATAGGCCACCCGAGCACGTTCGCTCTCGAGAACCAGGCACACGTTGTCCTCCGGCGAGGGCGAGGCGAGGCCTTCGAGGTGCAGGGCCTGTTTTCCCGGCGCCGCGTGGGCCGTGGCCGTAAGCCCGAGAGGCGCGTCGTCCGGTCCGACGAGTGGAACCGAGGTCCCAAGAGGCAGGTCCCTGTAGACCGTGTGCCCGGGAAAGCGGGAGAGCGTCCGCATGAACGCATTTCGCATGAGGCCCTCGCGCACGGCCCGTGTAGAATACACACTCAAAGGCTGGGACTCGCGAAGAGAGAAGAGCCCGAGCACGTGGTCGAGGTCGCCGTTCGTGAGCACGATGGCGCGAATCGGTGAGCTCCGCGTTCCGACCGGCGTAAGCTCGGGAGTCCGCCGGATCTGCTCCCCGACGCTCGGCGCGGCATTCACGAGCACGTACGAGGTCCCGTCCGCCGAAACGGCAAGGGAGTCTTCGGTGCGGCGCAAAAAACCAGGGCGGCCTGCGCGCACGGCGCGGCAGTTCTTGCAGCCACAGTTCCATTGGGGAAACGCCCCGCCCGCTGCCGATCCGAGGACTCGAACGCGCATGTGTGGGGACAATACCCGAAAGCCCCATACGCCCCAAGGGCGCGGATTCCGCGTTTTCGTCGACGGAGTCCCCCGCAGGCCATCGGTAGATGCTAGGAGGGACGCGTGGGCACTCCCCTCGTCGTAGCGTCGAACGTCAAAAAGTCCTTCTTGCACATGGGGCGCTCCCTCGAGGTGCTCCAAGGGATCGATCTCACGATCGAAGAAGGCGAGCTCGTGGGCATCGTCGGCCAGTCCGGCGCTGGAAAGAGCACGTTTCTCCACTGCATTGGCACCCTCGACGTCATCACGTCGGGGTCGCTCAAGCTGGGAACCGAAGAGCTCTCGTCCCTCAGCAGCTCGCGCCTCGCAGGTCTCCGAAACCGCCTCATCGGCTTCGTGTTCCAGTTCCACCATCTCTTGCCCGAGTTCAACGCCCTCGAGAACGTGATGATGCCGGGGCTCATCCAAGGGCGGCCGCGCAAAGAGCTCGAGAAAGCCGCAATGGCCCTCTTGACCGAGGTTGGGCTCGGATCGCGCGCCTCGCACCGGCCCGGCGAGCTCTCCGGCGGCGAGCAGCAGCGTGTCGCCCTCGCGCGGGCCCTCGTGCTCGAACCCAAGCTCATTCTGGCGGACGAGCCCACCGGCAACCTCGACTCGAAGACGTCGGATCAAATCCACGACCTCTTTTTTTCGATCAACAAAGAGCGTGGGACCACCATCGTCGTGGTCACCCACAACATGGCCCTGGCCGACAGCATGCCGCGCAAAATCACCCTGCGTGACGGTCGGGTCCTCCACGACGAGCGACGCGAACAAGGTCCCTACCGCGGCGAGGCTGGCGCACTTGCCGTGGGCGCGCTGCCCGAGGCTGGCCCAGTCAACGACGCGGCAACGGCCACGGAGTAGTCGTGTCGGGCGAACAAAGCGGGCTGTATCCCGACGCTCGCGCCTGCGTCGCGACCTTCCCGATGCCGGGCCCTCTCCTCGACGACCTCGAAGGCCTGCGCGTCCCCGAGGGCTTTCCGCCCGTCGTCGACGCGCACGTGCATCTGTTCCCAGATGCCGTTTTTGCGGCCATTTGGCGCTGGTTTTCTGCGCATGGATGGCCGATCCGCTACCGCCTCGAAACGCCGCGTGTGCTCGAGTTCCTCGAGTCGCGCGGCGTCTCGCACGTCGTCGGTCTCGCGTATTCCCACAAGCCGGGCATGGCGCGCATGCTCAACGCCTACATGGCCGAGATCGCGCGAGGCAACCCCTTCGTCACTGGGCTCGGCACCGTGCTCCCTGGCGAACCGGACGCCGTCGCGATCGTCGAAGAGGCCTTCGCTCTCGGCCTGTCGGGCATCAAGCTCCATTGCCACGTTCAGTGTTTCGCCCCGGACGACGACGCATTGGACGGCATCTACGACGCGTGCGCACGGCACGGAAAGCCGCTCGTCCTCCATGCCGGCCGCGAGCCGAAGAGCACGGCCTACAAGTGCGATCCGCACCTTCTTTGCTCGGCCGAACGAACGAAACGCGTGCTCGAAAACCACCCACGCCTCACCCTCTGCGTCCCGCATCTCGGAGCCGACGAGTTCGATCCGTACCTCGCGTTGCTCGAACGCCACGACAACCTTTGGCTCGACACGACGATGATGCTGGCCGACTACTTCGGGCTGAAACCGAACCCTCTCTTTTTCGCCCGGCCCGAACGCATTCTCTACGGAACCGACTTCCCGAACCTGCCCTACGCGTGGGATCGTGAGTTCACACGGCTCGCATCGCACGGAGTCCGAGAGCACGATTTGCCCGCCATTTTGGGCGAAAACGCCAAGCGTCTCTACAAGCTCGAGAGAGAGCCCGTCACCACTTGAGGACGACGGACGAGGGCGTCACGTGCGCCTCGCACCCTTCGACCATCACCACTACCGGTGCCGAGACGCTTCCCGCGGCGTCTTTGGTGGTCGCTTCGGCCCGTGGCACCACCTGTTCGGAGCGTAGCGACCGCACGATTTCGGGCGGACACACGAGTCGAACGTCCACTTCGGCGGGTTTCGCTTTTGCTTTGGTGTTTCCAATGACGACTACGGCGAGCCGCGAAAAGGGCCGCTCTGCCGTCTCGCGCACGATCGTGGCCGTGACGAACACGGTGGGTGGTTCGGCGCGCATGCGTGGCGGAAGTGCGACGATGGGCAACTGACGAGGATACGAGCCCTCGGACAGGCCGCGCACGTCGAAGGCTCCCACCTTCACGTCTTGAAGCGCCATCACGTCGCTGGCCGGGCCCGTCACGTTGACCTTCGTGGGCTCCGCCAGGGGAGCCCCCTTCACGACGTATCCCGCCGCGGGTGTGCCAACGACCGAGACCTGCACGGGGACGTCCCGCTTGATCCGATCTTCCCAGCCCACGTCGATGCCCGCAGGATCGAACTCGACGACCTCGAAGCGCGCCCCCGAAGGCCCATGGACCATCTTGGGCTCGAACGTCACGTGGCCGGAGCGTGCGCCACGCAAGTCGACCTGGAGGCCGAGCGAGCTCGCACGAAGATTGTCGATTTCGGCGCCGGAGCCCTTGATGGTGATGCGGACGCCGGTCGGAAGCGCGTCGGAGAGAACCTTGTCCTCGCGCTCGGGGAGCTGGGCTTCCAGGTTCACGACGAGCGTCCGTTTTGCGTCCTGCCCGCTGTGGCTTTGGGCGTAGAGCGCGACGGCAAAGAGCACACTGACGGCCTTGAGTCGCCAGTTCTCGACCAAGCCATCCAAGAAGGTCGTGTTCATGGTTAGGCTTTCCCGTCGGCGTCGGCGTCCGTACCCGTGTCACGAGCCGCTGGAATGGACGACGAGGGGGGTGCGTCGGAGATGGTCGAGACCTTCGCGAGCGGATCCGGGGGGAACTCGCTCGGGCGGACCACGGGATCCATCTTTCGCATCGGCCGAGAAATCTCGGAGGTCGACACGACGTTGGGCACCGATTCGTCCGGTTGCGGGATGGGCAGCGACACGGCCTTCAACGTGCCGGGCATGGGCGTCGGTGCGGGTGTGCGCAAGATCTTGCCGACCGGCAAAAGCACCCCCGGCAATGGCGTCTTGCCGACCGCAGGAAGCGCGCCTGGGAGCGGCGTCTTGGCAGACGGCGATGGAAGCGTCCGTGAGGCAGGAGCCTTCGAGCTCTTCTCGGGGGAAGAGCGCGGCAGCGTGGTCGAGGTCTTCTTCTTGGGTGGCTTCTTGCCGAAGAGCCCGGCGAGGGCTTCTTTCAACGCGACACCATCCACATTCGGGATGATGTTGCCATTGAAGAAAAAGCTAATTGTTCCGCGTTCTTCCGAAACAACCACGACCACGGCGTCGGTCTCGTCCGTGATGCCGATCGCGGCGCGATGCCGAGTACCCATCGACTTGTCGAGGATCTTGGTATCGGGCAGCGGGAAGAACACTCCGGCCTTCGCGATGCGCAGATTGCGAATGATGATCGCTCCGTCGTGGAGCTTGTTCGCTCCTTCGGGAACAAAGAGCGAAACCAAGAGGTCGCGCTGGACCGCCGCGTCGATGGTGGTGCCCTGGGCGTTCGCGAACTCGTCGAGGTTCGCCTCTTGCTCGAGGCAAATGATGGCGCCCATGCGGTGACGCGCGAGCTCGGTGGCGGCCGCGACGATCTCGTCGATCACGCGCGTCTCTTGTTGACGCGAGAGCCCACCGACGAGCGCACCGGATCCGACGCGCATGAGCCCGCGCCGGATGTCGTTTTGGAACACGACGACGACGAGCACGAAGATGGACGAGAGCAGCGTCGAGAGGACGTTGAACGTGGCCACGAGCCCTGCCTGCCGCGCCACCACGTAGCCCAGCACGATGAGACCGAGTCCAAGCCCCATCTGCATCGCACGAGTGCCACGAATGACGAGAAGCGCGCGGTAGATGAGGTACGCGACGATGAAGAGGTCCGCGACGTCGACGGCGACTTGCCCGAGCGGGCGCCGCGAAAAAAGCTGGAGAAAGCCCTCTAGCATCGGCCCCCCTCCCGAGCTTCCACGCGCGGAGCCATGTCGGGCTCGCCCGGGAGGCTCGCCGTCGATGCGACGAGCGACGTGTCCAAAAGCCGCGACGAGAGCAAGAGCGCTTGCCTCGTGTCGCGAACGTCGTGCACGCGCACGAGGGCAGCCCCTCGGGCCTGGGCATACACGGCCGCGGCGATCGACGCTCCGAGGCGCTCGTTCGGCGGAGCCTCGCCAATGGCGTGCGTGAGGAACGACTTGCGGCTCGCGCCAATCAACACCGGCGCGCCCGCATGCGCGACGAGCTCGGACGTGCGTCGCAGGAGCTCGAGACTGTGCCTTGCGCTCTTCGAGAACCCGAGGCCCGGATCCATGACGAACGCATCACGAGCGACGCCGAGAGCAACTGCCTGGTCGCGCTTTCGTGCGTAGTCCGCGAGCACGTCTCGAACGATGTCGTCGTAGTCGGCTTCCGGCCACGACCCGAACCCTGCCATGTCTTTCTGGAAACCACGCGCGTGCGACAGGACCAGCGCGGCACCGAACGAGGCGACCACCGCGGCGAGCGCGGGCTCGGACAGGAGCGACACGTCGTTGATGACGTGGGCGCCAAGCCCGAGGACGTGCTCGGCCACTTCGGCCGAGGTCGTGTCGACGGACACCACGCACTTGTCTTTTGCATAGGCGACCACGGCACCGATGCGGGCGATCTGCTCGGCCGCCGAGACTCGTGGGGCCCCGGGCCGCGTCGACTCCCCACCCACGTCGATGACGACGGCTCCCTCGGCGAGGAGTGTGTCGACGCGTTGGCGGGCATCCGTTGGTGCGAGGTATGCCCCGCCGTCGCTGAAGCTGTCGGGAGTGACGTTGCACACGCCCATGACGACCGCCTCGCCACGCGTCCGGGCGCGTGCGATCTCGTTCATGAAGCGTGCGGCCCGATCTCCCAAAGTGACTCCCGCGATGCGCGCGCGCCTCGCCCTGGCGAGGCCCGGCCGTGTGCGCTCGTTCGAGCCCACGCCCCGCATTCTGCGGTCCTTCGGAAACCGGAAATCAAACCCCTCGCTACCTCTGCCCTAGCAAGGGCCGGGCCTGTGAGCAATTCGTTTGCTCTACCCCACGCGGACGAGAACGGATCGTGACAGACGAGCCGTACCCGCGCAAGGAGAACAATCCATCAAAAACACACTTGATTTCAACACGTTCGGCCCAATCCTTTAAAGTATGAGGAAAGCAGTAGATTCCTCGATGCCAACATCGACGAGGAACGTTCGCTTCTTGGCCACGCTCGTGGCCGTCACCTCGCTTCTCGGCGTGGCCGCTGCTCCCGGTCCGCGCTCCGCGAGCGCCGAGCTCCCTGCCCCAGCCCCTTCCCGCGCACGCCTCTCGAGCATGGCCGTCGGCTCCGAAGTCGTCGCTGGCAGCGAAGGCTTCCCGCTCGATCCGCCAGCGGGCGGCGTCGGCCGTCCCAACTTTCCGTGGCGAGTGATCGACGGCAAGTTCTGGCAAATCGTCGCGTCCACGCCATCCGAAGATCCGCGCGCAACCGATCTGCGCGAAGGCAATCGCGGGGCGTGCAAGACAGGAATGATCGAAGTCGCGGGTCGCATGAAAGACGACTCGGGCGACTTTTTCGGCATCGACGGGCTCCAGCAGCTCACGTGCAAAAAGTGGATCAACCGCGAGTGGCCGGAGCGCTGCGCCGAATACGATCGCGCCGCGTGGCTCGAGAAGTCGAAGAACATGAAGACCATGCCGATGCACTTCTGCATCGACCGGTTCGAGTACCCGAACCGCCTCGGCGAATACCCCATCGTGCTCGTCGATTGGTACGAAGCCAACGCGCTCTGCAAGCAAGAACAGAAGCGCCTTTGCTCCGAGGACGAATGGACGTTCGCGTGCGAAGGCGAAGAGGCCCAGCCCTATCCGAACGGCTACTCGCGCGAGGACGTGTGTGTGAACGATCGGACGTGGCGCGAGTTCAAGCAGTTCGGCCGCCGCGACAGCGAGGCCACGATGCGCGAGCTCGACAGGCTCTGGCAGGGCGAGCCATCGGGGAGCAAACCTCGTTGCAAGAGCCCGTTCGGCGTCTACGACATGACGGGCAACATCGACGAGTGGACCCGAAGCTCACGGCCGGGCGAGCGCCCCTCGGTGCTGAAGGGCGGCTACTGGGGACCGGTCCGCACCCGCTGCCGACCTGCCACCAAGGCCCACGGCGAGACCCACATGTTCTACCAAGAAGGCCTCCGCTGCTGCGCCGAGCCGAACGTGGCACCCGCCGAGTGATAAGCGACCGTCGGCGTGCATCGCGATCGGAACGCCCACGCGACACGTTCCAGATCCAGAAGAGACGGAGAATTCCTTTGCGAAAGGCGGTCGACTGAGAAAAGACTAAGGGATTCATGGCTAACGAAGAATCGTTCGCGAAGGCGCTTTACTTCGGAGAAGTGGCCGAGGGCCTTATTTTTCCATGGCCGGAGCCCGACGCGAGCGAAGCGGACACCGTTCACGCGTTGACCGACAGCCTTCGTCGCTTCTGTCAGAAGAACGTCGACTCGGCGAAGATCGATCGCGACGAGCACATCCCTCCCGAAGTCATTCGTGGCTTGGCGGACCTCGGCCTTTTCGGGCTCTTGATCCCGAGAATCTACGGCGGTGGAGGTCTATCCCAGACGGCCTACGCGCGTGTCGTCCAGGAGCTCGCCGGCATCGACACTTCCCTGGCCGTCACGCTCGGCGCCCACCTCTCTCTGGGCGCGATGGGGCTCCTTCTTTTCGGCACCGAAGCCCAAAAAGCGAAGCATCTTCCTTCGCTCGCAACCGGCCAAGTCCTCGGAGCGTTCGCGCTCACCGAACCAGGTGCAGGAAGCGACGCAAGCGCCATCCAGACGTCGGCCGTGCGCGACGGCGACGACTACGTGCTCGAAGGCACGAAAGTTTGGACCTCGAATGGCGGGATCGCGGACCTTTTCACGGTCTTCGCGCGCACGTCTCCGGCCGAGTTCGGCGCGAAGCCTCGCATCACGGCGTTCCTCGTGGAGCGGGGGCCCGGAGTGGTCACCGGTCGCAACGAGAAGAAGCTCGGAATCCGCGGAAGCTCGACCACCGAGGTCGTGCTCGATCGCGTGCGAGTGCCCGCATCGAACGTACTCGGCGAGGTCGGGCGCGGCTTCAAAGTCGCCATGGAGGTGCTGAACCGGGGCCGCTTGAGCCTGGCGTCCGGCTGCGTGGGCAGCGCACGTCGCTTGCTCCGAATGAGCGTCGAGCGGGCGGAGGAGCGCAAAGCCTTCGGACGTCCGATCGGCCAGTTCGGGCTCGTGAAGGACAAGATCGCGCGCATGAGCGTGGAGACCTTCGCGCTCGAAAGCATGACGTACCTCACCACGGGCCTCGTCGACACTCGCCCCGGGGATTGCTCGGTCGAGAGCGCCATTTGCAAGGTGTTCGGCTCGGAGACGCTGCTGCGAGTCGCCAACGAAGCGCTGCAGATCGCAGCCGGTGTAGGCTACATGCAAGCCTATCCGTACGAGCGCATCTACCGCGACGCGCGCATCAACCTCATCTTCGAGGGCACGAACGAGATCCTCCGCTGCTTCATCGCGCTCTCTGGAATCGAAGGCCCCGGGCGTGAGCTGTCCGAAGTGGCGAAAGCCGTTCGCGAGCCCATCAAGGGCTTCGGGCTCCTCAGCGGATTCGCCATCCGCAAGGCACGCTCCGCCCTCTCACGCGACAAGCTCTCGGCCATCCACCCTGCCCTCGAAGCCGAAGGCGAGGTGCTCGGCCAGTACACGTCGTTGCTTGCGAAACACGCGGACCGAGCCATTCGTCAGCACGGCAAGCTAATCCACGAGATGCAGTTCACTCAGAAACGCGCAGCCGACATGACGATCGACCTTTACGCGATCGCGGCGGTGCTCACGCGAACCACGCGTGCGCTCGAGAGGCGCGGCGTCGAGGGGAGCAAACGCGAGCTCGACATGACGCGCATGTTCGTCGCTGCCGCCCAAAAGCGTCTCGCCGCGGCCGTGGCCGAGTTCGAGGAGAACGACGACGAGCTCCGCAAAGCCATCGCGGAGCGCGCTTACGTCGACGGGGGCTATCCGTTCGACGTCATGTGAGACGAGCCAGCCGGGGTAGGTCTGGGCGCCGACGGCGAGAGCTCGAAGCGCCCCAACTCCGGCAGACCGAGCTCGGCCGCGACCTCGGCTGCGCTTCCACCACGCTCGCTGGCCCGTCGGAGCGCTCGAGCGAGAAATCCTGCCGCCGGATCGTCCTCCAAGACCACGGTCGTGCCCGTTTTCGTCCATCGAACGAGCGTGTGGGCGACATTGCCGACGGTTTCTTTTCGCGGGATCGCGAGCAGCGGCGAGTGCGCGATCGGGACGAAGGCGGTCGCCGTGCGGTAGCCGATGGCCACGCGCACCACGGCCGCCGCGGGAAGGCCACGAAGGAAATAGTCGCCGAGAGAGCCATGCACGTCGTGGTCGCGCACATAGCTGCGCGGGCCATGCCACCCAGGCTCGACCACGAGCGCACGGAGCGCGAGCACACCTTCGCCACGCACTTCACGAAGCCTCGCGAGGAGCGAATCGCGCACTTCCCAGTAAGCAAACAAGGTCTCGGGATCGACGGGGATGGCGACGCACTCGTCCACGTCGTACTTGGGTGGCAACGGCGCGTCGTCGAGGAACGCCGGGGGTGGCGGCTCGGACTTGGTGGGATCGGGTTCTTCTTCGACCGCGGGCTCGGCGCTCGCGGAGGGAGGCGATTCGGCCGAAGGTGCTTGCACGGCTTGGGAGCCTCGCGGCGTAGGCTCGCGGGCCGCAGAAATGGGCTCGGCCGAAGGTTCGGAAGCCAGCACGCCGGCGGCGGGCTCGGTGGCGGCGGACTCGGCAACGGGATCGCTGACTCGTTCGTCGTCACGCTCTTCGTCCGAAGCGTCTTCGTCCGAAGCGTCTTCGTCCTTGGCGAGAGCGGCCTCGTCCTCGGGAGGAAGGGGATCTTTTGGCGCGACGTACGAAGGCTCGGAGAGCCGACGGAGAAGGTCGCGAGCATCCGCGTGGTCCGGCTCGGCCTCGATCACGCGCTTCAGCGTGTCGATCGCACGGCTCGTGTGCCCTTGAGACGCATAGATTTGCGCGAGGGTCACGGTTGGAAGCACCGCGGGTGGGGTGAGCTTCTTCGGCGCATCGAGATGGATGGAGCGAATCTTGGTGGCTGCATCCGGGAGATGGAGCCCACGCTCCACGACCCTGGCCACGAGATCGCGGGCCAGCCCGAAAAAGCCACGCGCGATGGACGGATCGGCGTCGCCCTCGCGCGCCGCGCGACGCAAGAGGATTTCGTCCACGAGCTCGGGCCTCGTGAGGATTCGCGCACGCGAGACTCCGTGCTCTTCCGCCAATCGGATGAGCGCTTCGCGATCGAGGCCGTCGAGATCCGCTCGTTTCATGGGCTTCCTCCGGGGACGCACCTCCCCGTACCAGTCGTACCAAAGGGGAAAAAGCGCAGGTACCGAAAAGCGACGTCCTTTTTTACTCTCCGAGCTCGAGGCCGTCGCGGCTTCGTCGATTGACCCCTGGGCCCGCAGAAGGTGCGCCCCCAGTCTCGCAGAAGCTCGCGGGTCCGCGGCCCTCGACCCAGGAGGTCCGTGCTAAAGGGGCGTAACGTGAGCTCCTTCGCTCCACTCCCCAACGTGCGGACGTTCGACGCCGTATCGCCCAAGGGGGCCACTGCGTCTGCAGCTTCGCTGCGAACTGCGCTCGTGATCGGCAACTTCGACGGCGTCCACCTCGGGCACGCCGCAGTGCTGCGCCAGATGGAGGCCCTCGCCGCCACGCGAGGTCTCGTGCCCGCGGTGCTCACGTTCGATCCCCACCCCGCGATCGTGCTCGGCAAGGGCGCGCCCACCCAACTCTCGACACTCGAGCGGAAAATCGAGCTTTTCGGACGGCTCGGCGTACGTCAGGTGTTCGTCGCACGGTTCTCCCGTGCGTTTGCCGAAACCTCCCCCGAGGCCTTCGCGAACGACCTCGTGTTCGGCGATCTCGGCGCAGAAGTCGTGGTGGTCGGCAGCGACTTTCGCTTCGGAAAAGCTCGCGCAGGCGACTTCGCCACGTTGCTCTCGCTTGCGAAAGCGCGAAACCTGGAGGCTTTTGCCTCCGTCCTCGAAGTGGACGCCGAAGGGCCGATCTCCAGCACGCGTGTGCGCGCTGCGCTTGCCGCTTCGGACGTGCGCCGCGCCCAAAAGCTTTTGGGACGGCCCCATGCATTCTCGGGGCGAGTGGTACATGGCGCGCAAAAAGGGCGCACCATTGGTTTTCCAACGGTAAACCTCGACGGCATCCGCGAAGCTTGTCCAGCGAACGGGGTCTACGCGGTCTCCGTCGATCGCCTCGACGGAGACGCTCGTGCGCTCGCGCATGGCGTGATGAACGTCGGAACGAGGCCGACGGTGAGCGGCGACGCCACCACCCGTCACGTGGAAGTCTTCCTCTTCGACTTCGACGGCGATCTCTACGGCACGGAGCTTCGCGTGCATGTGCGGGAGCACGTTCGCGACGAACGCAAGTTCCCGAGCTTCGATGCCCTGAAGACGCAAATCACGGCCGACGCCGCACGCGCACGCGAGCTCACCGCGAGCGTCGAAGTCCCGAGCGATGCGCCCTTCGACTGACCGTCTCGCGGCTTTTCGTACCGCTCAACGCGGAAGACACTCGACGGGTACGGGGGCCTCCTGACAGGCTTTTTCCCCTTCGGGAGTCGTTGGCGGCACGATCTCGAGGACCGCCCGAGGCCCCTGCGAGTAAAGAATCGGACGCGGCTTTCGCGCGCAAGATCCCACGCCGTCGGCTTCCACGAGCTTTCCTTCCAAGGGAGCACACGCACCCGCTTCGTTCGGAACGCTCCACACTTGACCCGACGGATATGCAGCAGCCATCGCGTAGCGTCCGAGAGGCAAACACCCACGCCTCACTTCCGCCACGAGCTTGCCGAAAGCTTGCTTGACCCGCGCTTCGTCCACGAGCGGCCTGTCCCCCGGTTCGGCGGGATTCGCGCTCTTTCCGGTGAGATGCGGAGTCACGAGGACGCCACCCTTGTCCGCACGCTGGGCATCGATGCAGAGCGCCGCGGGCCTCACGAGAACCTTCACGCGACCGCGCAGATTCGATACTGCGGGGCTCGCCGGGATGGGACCCGCGACCGTCTTGACGAGGCTTTCGTCGAGCAGCGTGATGCCCTGGATGAGCACCGTCGGAGCCTTCGCGCCCCCCTGGAACGCAAGGCTCTGAGGGTCGCTCTCGTGCTTCGGATCGTCTTGGAGCTTTCGGAACGTGAACAAGGGCCAAAGGGCCGGGACTCTGGGACTTTCGGGGATCGACGTCCCACGGCCGAACACCAAGAGGCCACCCCGACCTTCGGGAGGGAGGGGCTCGAGCGGCAGGCCGAACGGCTTGTCGAGCGACGTGGCGTCGACGCGTTCTTCGTTCGGCACCCCATACGCGAGGCTCACCGCGCGGAACGACTGCTCGAACCGTGTAAGCGTCTCGATGTTCGCGGCATCCGGCGCCGCCAAGACTTGATAGTCCTGAGTCATCGTGAGGACCGGCACGTATTTCGAGTCGCCCGAAGGGTTCGCAGCGGTGGGCGTCACCTGAGCGGGATCTTGCGCGCCCTCAGGGAAAAAATAGGGTCGATTGGTGTTCACCGTCTGACCGATGCTGACGGGCACGTTGTCGGTGAGCGCGCCCTGCGTCGGAATGACGAACGTTCCGTCGGGGCCAGCAACGCCCACGTCGACGGGAAGGTAGCTCGGCACGTAGCTCGGGTTGTTGCGGTTTAGCTCCGCATCTCGAACGTCGACGTAACCTCCGGCCATGTCCCCGGCCTCGGGCTGATTTCGATAGCGAAACTGCGGCAAAAACCGCCCGCCCCGATCGTAGAAGGCCACCAGGATGTACGAGCCGCCCGCAAGCGGAGACATCGTGAACGGCGACGAGACACTCACGAGCTCGGTCGTGGGTGGGCACGACACCGTCGTGTTCCGTGTCCGCGGCTCGTTCGCGAAGAGCGTGTCCCCTGGAACGACGGCAAAGTTCACGGCGGCCGTGGCGAGCCCCTGAGGCGGTGGTGGGTTCTTGCGATCGAACGC
>JAYUKI010000302.1:0-1488 GCA_043764595.1 Myxococcales bacterium
GCCAGAAGGAGGGAAGCGGTGCTCGCGAGGATCGAGGCAACGAGGAGGGCGCGGCGGAACAGCATGGGACAAACGAGAGCAAACGCCAGGCCACGCGTGTGTTGCCAAAAATCGTCGAGAAGTTCGCCCATATCGTAGGCATTCCCTAAGCGCCCGAGCCTCGAGCCCCCCGCCATGTGCACCCCATGATCCGCGCGATCGGCCATTCCCGTTCCGGTTCCGGTCGTTCCCGTTCCCGTTCCCGTTCCCGTTCCCGTTCTTCGAGCAAGCCTAGCCTGACGAAGTTCCGATCGAACCGTCCGTCGCTCGATGCTTCCGTCGTCCGAGCACCCACGTGGCGAAACGGCTACCCCGATACGGGGGTGGCGAGGGCGGCGCCGGCCAAGGGCGCTTGAAGGAATGCGCGACGCGTTTTCATTGGGCCAATCCACGAGTGGCTTCAGGTGACGCGCCTATCGGGCGGTCTTCTTGGAAGCGGTCTTCTCGGAAGCGGCCTTCTCGGAAGGAGTGGCCACCAAAGCTTTGCCACCCTCCTCGAGCACCACTACGAGCCGAGGGAATCGATCAGAGAACGATACGCTCGCTCGGTTCGTCCGTGGCTTGGTCGCTCTCGCTCTCGCCGTCGTCGCCCACAGCTTCGGGGGCGCGTCCTTCGGGGTGTTTCTTGCGGAAGGCATCGTGGCGGGCATTCTCGAGGGCCTCGCGGTTCGCGTGGGGCCTCGGCGATGCCTCGGTGAGCGCGAAGTACGTGGGCAAGTCCACGACTTGATAGCCGACTTTTTCCGGAGTTTCGGCCCGCCAGCGCTTTTGGTGCAAGAACTCCAAAACGCGCTTCAGCGTGGGCAACGTGGTGGGGCGAATGTCGTGCAAAAGGACGATTCCCCCGCCATTGAACTCGATTTGATTCCTTAGGTTCCTCGCCATGGAAACCGGATCGTCGTTTTTCATGTCGGCGGCCTCGATGCTCCAAAGAACGAGCTCGAGGCGCCGATCGTGAACCACTCCGCGCGTGTACGTGTCGAGCTCTCCGAAAGGAGGCCGGAACAGCGCGGGCTTCTTTCCGAGCGTTCGCTCGAGAAGCTCCGAGTTCTCGTCGATCTGCAGGACGGCCTCGGAACGCGGAATCGCCGTAAGGAGCTTGTGGTCCTTCGTGTGATTTCCTACCAAATGCCCGGCAGCGTCGATGTCACGCAAGATTTGGCGTGTTCGCGCCGCGCGTCGCGTCTGACCTTCGAGGTATTGCCCGACGACAAAGAATGTGGCGTGCACTTTGCGCTGCGAGAGCACACGAAGAATCGCCGGGGTGGTCTCGACGAACGGACCGTCGTCGAAGGTGAACGTGACGTAGCGTCGTCCGTCGTTGGGCTTGGGCTCCGGACCTTCGGCAAGGAGCCACGCGCGGCCCGTGCTCGTCTCCGGGTTCAGACGCGGGAACGCCGTCGGGGTCTTCACGTCCGAAAGATCGATGGGAGCCGGTGCGTCGTCGGC
>JAYUKI010000303.1:0-1488 GCA_043764595.1 Myxococcales bacterium
GAGCGCCGCTTGGGCGGTGGACGCCTGGCATCCTGGCAAGCGCGCGAAGAAGACCACGTCGATCTCGTTCACCGCGCTCTGCGAGAGCATGGCGATGACGGTGGGCATCGCGAGCTTGAGGATGGTCCGGTAGGTCGGGCCCTCGATGAGGCGGAGGTCGACCAGTTTCGTTTTGTCCATTGCTTACGCGAGCAGGCGGCGGGAGAGAAACCTTCCGCACCCTCCGACCAGCGGAGCGGTGCGACGAGGGTGTTACGCGTTAACCGCTGCAATACAAGGGTGGCGCGCAACGGACAAGTAACTCGGCGCTGCAGACATGTCGCACCGGTGGTGCCGGAGCTCGAGCATCACAGTTGAATGTCTTTGGGCGGGGGCGGCTTCGCTGGTGAGGGCGGGGCGGGCGAGGCTTCCGGATCGCCCCGCCCAGGGGTCCCTCGTGGGCCTTGGGACGGCGTCGACGGCCGAGGTGTCGATTCGCGCGGCAAGTGCTCGTTCAACCACGCGAGGCCGATCTGGAATCCGAAGAACGGCGAGGCGCTCGGACGCGAGAAGCGCGCGTCGACCTCGAGGGTCGGGCCGAACGTCAACAGGGTGCGTTCGCGCCGGTTCTCGTCGACGATGATGCCTGGCGAGAAGTACTCACGCGAAGCGAGGTCGATCCCGATTCCGGCTCCCGCGTAGGGCCCAAATCCGACCAAGAGCCTGTCGTCGTAGCGTTCGAACGCGAGGTGGAGACCTCCATCGACGAGGAATACGGCGCGCTTTCCGAGGTTCTTGGTGAGGTAGGCCCCCTCGCCGAACGCCACGACCTGCGAACGTCCCGTGAAGTTGCCGCGCATGCCGATCTCGAGGCCGGTCGTCCGAGTGCCATCTTCGCTGGTGACTCCGAGCCCGGTATTCGCGCTGATTCCAGCGCCCGCCGCAAACGCCTCGCGGCTCGTCTCGGGAGTCATCGTGGGACCTGCCGCGAGGCGCGTCACCGTAGAGCACCCCAAGCTCGAGGCGCACAAGAGCCCGACGCAAAAGGAAAGGCTACGAGCTCTCATGGGGAAAAGCCTAGGTGCTTCCTCATCCTGGCGCGATGCCCGCACGATTCGGATGGCGTTCAGTGCGCCGTGACAGCGCGCGCTCAGCGTCGGCTTGGTTTGCGGTCGGCGCCAAGACGCGCACGCATGCGACGTGCTTCGGCCGAATCGGGGTGCTTGCCGATCCACTCGTCGATGACGTTCTTTGCTTCGGTGTGGCGGCCCGAAGCCTCGAGCACCGTGGCGAGAAACACCTGGGGCTCGGCCGAGCCGTCGTGGGCGGCCCACTCGCGTGCGGCGCGTCGCGCTTCTTTGGTCTCGTGGGCGCGGTAGGCGGCTTTGGCCCATGCACGAAGAGCCTTCGGATCTTGCGGGTGAGCCTCGGCGTCGCGCCTCTTGGCGTCGAGCTCGGCGTTCGCGTTCGAGCTCGCGTTCGCCGTCGGCGCAGGATCGTGGGATCGCT
>JAYUKI010000304.1:0-4933 GCA_043764595.1 Myxococcales bacterium
GATTTCTTTGGTGTCCGAAGGATTGCCCGCGCCGTCGAGCTCCTCCACTTTGCCGTCGAACGTGTAGCCGCCGCGCAGCTTCATTTGCTCGAAGCTTGCGGCATGCACCGAGAGCCCCGTCAGGACGGACGCGGGGACTTCGGCGAGTACGGTCGGAGCCCTCGGCGGCGCATCTGCGGATGCCGCACCGGGCACGGAGAGCGCGACGAAGGCCGCGGCGAAGAGCGTTGCGAAGTGGCGCCGGATCGACATGGGACGCATAGCATTGCGCGAGAGTGCGCGCGGAGCAAACGGAGCCACGTAAAGTTGCGTTTTGTCGCGCCGTTCGAACCCACGAGCGCCGCGCGGGACAGGCCCAGCGCGGCGTCGTGTGGCACGGGAGCGTCCCCGAGAGAAAGGCTCAGGCCTTCGCCGCGAGTCCCTTTCGTACGCCCGCTCCGCCGCAGACGAATGCGATCACGAGGCCCTGGATGCCTAGGAAAAGCGCGCTTCCCATCGCTAGATCTTCCATGACGAGGCCAAGACCGACGTCGGCGATTCCGTAGAGCACGCCCGCGAACACGACCGCACCCATGGCCGTCGATTGGCCCGCTCGGGTCCACTTGGCTCCTCCGAATCCGGCTGCGCCAAAAGAGAGAGCCGTCGTCAGATACCAGGCGTACCCTCCGATGCCCGGAATGTGGACGTGAAGGAACGCCACGTCGAACACGAGCGCGACCACGACCGCGACCGCTGCAAGCGCGAACGCCAGTGCGGGGGACAAGCCACTTGGTTGCGGCACGCCCGAGAGCATGGCTCCCGCGCTTCCCAGGCTCGGAAGAGTCGGCGTACCGAACGACAGGCCAGGGACGCCCCCAACACCCGCAAATCCGCTTGGATGCGCCGAAGGGGTCGGCGCCTGGTAGGGCTGCGGCATCGAGGCTTGGCCGTACTGGGGCGCCGGCTGGCCGTACTGCGGCGTCGGGGCTTGGCCATACTGGGGCGCCTGCTGGCCGTACTGCGGCGTCGGGGCTTGGCCGTACTGGGGCGCCGGCTGGCCGTACTGCGCGGGCGCCTGTCCGAACGGCTGGGGCATGGACGCGCGCTGGGCGAAACGAGGATCTCGGGGGTCGGAGGGCGGGGATTGCATCGAAAGGTCCTTTCGCACCGGGCCATGAAGGGCGGCGTTGGCTCCCCTTCAGCACTCGCCATGCCAGACCTCGAATACGTAGGAAACCCCTACGAATGCAGCGTATCGGCGCATCGACGTACCCAAGTCGGCAACCTCTTGCCGGCAACCGACGCCCATCCGGCAACCTGCCGGCGTTCGACGGAGTGCATTCTGCACGCACATCATGCCCTCCGAGGTCATGGGCTTCGTGCGTGGAGACCGCATGCTCACGCCAAAGGAGAGGGCATGACGCGAGCATGGTTGAAAGCAGCAGGCATAGTCTACGTGGTGGCGGGGTCAGCCCTCACGCTGCTCTCGTTCGTACCGCCGTGGCTCGAACGTATCGATCGCTTGTTGGTGCCGGGGGCGGCTTTCCCGGATGTGGCCTGTCGCACCTATGCGGGCGTGGCGGGTGGGCTGACCGCCGGAATCGGGGCCATGATCGTCGGACTCGCGACGACCTGCGACTCACGCGGAGCTCGGGCGCTCGCTGCTGGACTCGGGGTGTGGTTCGTCCTCGATACGACGGCGTCGTTGGGTCACGGAGCGTGGCCGAACGCGGTCGGCAACGTCCTTTTTCTCGCGATCGGGCTCGTTCCGCTCGTTCGACTCGGCTTCGGAACGGGAGACGGACACGAATCCTTGTAGCTTCGAGGGCGCCTCGGCGCGGGCGTGCCTCCCTCTTGGTGGCAAACGAGCACGAGCTCGCCGCAGTCGTGGTCTTTCGCCGCTGGGCCATCGACGATTCGTCGACTCGACTCTTGGCTACTTGAGCGCTTCGGCGAAGAACTCCGCGAGCTTTCGCGAAGCCCACTCCTTGGCCGCGGGGTCCTTCGTGCCGTGACGCTCGCCCGGGAGCACCACCATGTCGAAGGGCTTTTGTGCGGCAACGAGCGCGTCGATCAGCTTGCCACTGTTTGCGAAGTGCACATTTTCGTCCATGAGGCCGTGCATCAGCAGGAGGCGGCCCGTGAGCGCATTGGCATGACGGGAAAGCTCGGTCGCGTCGTACGCCGGCCCCTTCGGACCGAGGTAACGTTCGGTGTATCCGCTGTCGTAAAAGGACCAATCCACCACGGCCGCGTCGGCCACTCCGGCTTTGTACTTTCCAGGCGCGCGCAGCATGGCCTCGAGGGTCATGGTGCCGCCGTAGCTCACTCCGTAAATGCCAATTCGCGTCGGATCGACGCCGTCCACCGACTTGAGCGCATCGAGAGCGTCGAGCTGGTCGGCAAGCTCGAGCTCCCCGAGCTTGCCGTAGGTCGCCGCCGCGAACTCGAAGCCTCGCCCTGCCGACCCACGGTTGTCGACTTGGAAGACGAAGAAGCCTCGATCGGCGAGGTGTTGCCACAAAAGCTTCGGGGTGTACCGATCGACCACGGTCTGGGCTCCGGGTCCGCCATAAACCATGACCACGACCGGATAGAGCCGCGTCGGATCGACGTTGCGCGGCTTGAGGAGGTTCGCGTGAAGGAGCGTTCCGTCCTTCGCGTGGCACGTGAACGCTTCCAACGGCCGAATGGAAAGCGCGTCGATCTCCGGATCGCGCGGGGGCGTGAGATCGCGCAAGACCTCCCCCTTGGAACCGCGGAGCTGCACCGAAGGCGGACGGTTGCGTGCAGAATGCACATCGACCCAACGGCCGGATTCGGCGTCGACCAGGGGCACGTGCGTGCCGGGCTCCTTCGTGAGCTTTCGGGGCTCGCCGCCGGCGAGGGACACGGCATAGAGGTGACGCTCGAGGGGGCCGTCTTTGGTGCCCACGAAGAACACTTCACGCGCCTTTTCATCGATGCCCGCGATTTGTGTGACGTCCCAGTCGCCCCGCGTGAGAACTTTTTCCACCACGCCCTGGCCGTCCCGAAGCTCGAGGTGGGAGCGCCCGGAGACGAGGCTCGCCATGACGAAGCCGGGGCTCTCTTCCAGCCTGCGCATTGGGCGGACTTCGACGTAACGAGGGTCTTTGGCGATCTCGCGGGTGGTGTGCGCCAGAGTCTTCGCGTCGACACGCACGAACGAAAGCGTCCGCTGGTCGCGCGATACGGCTTGGAACGTGAATGCGGCCGACTTGGGCTCCCACGAGAACGAAACCAAGTAGTGACCATCGAGGTCCGGAAGCGCGACCTTGCGTGGTGCGCCGCCCGTCAGACCGACCACGAACACCGAGACCTTCGGGTTCTTCTTGCCCGCACGTGGATACCGAAGCGGGTCGTGTTTTGGCTCGCCGCCGCGAAAACCGGGAATGAGCACCTCGTCCACGTCGGAGTCGTCGACCTCGAGATAGACGACTTGCGTGCAGTCCGGAGAGAGCCAATAGCCCGAGGGCTCGCCGAACTCTTCTTGGGCGTTGTAGTCCGACTGCCCACGAACGACATGGGGCTTGGCGCCCTTGGTCAAGGCGCTTTCTTTTCCGCTCGCCACGTCGGTGACGTAGAGCTCGGAGCCGCGCACGTACGTGACCTTCGCGCCGGTCGCGCAAATCGTGGGATCGAGCTCGGGCTCTTTGGTTTTCGTGAGGGGCCGCACGGTGCCGTCGGGCTCGCGCAGGTAGACGTCGCCGCCGAGGGGAACGATGAGACGGCCCCCTTTCTTCGCGAAGGCGTACGAGGTGATGCCCTTCGTGCGGAGCCTCTGCCTCTCGCGGCGGAGCTCTTCTTCTTTGGAGACCACTTCCCCGGACTTTCCGAGCACGTCCTCGGCCCGAAGAAGCACCTTCGTGGCCCCGGTGGCCTGATCGTATTCGAAGAGCGAGAGAACGTCGTTTTTGGCTTCGCTGGAGAGGTACGTGAGCTTCTGGGGGCCCGCGGCGAACGAGGGCTGCGAAGGCAAGTGCCAGCCCGGCTCGGGGTATTTTGCGATTCGAGCGAACGTGACGGGGCTCGCTCCCGCAGGCAACGGCGAAAAGGCGCGTGGGCCGGGCTTCGGTTGCGCGGACGCGGGCGGAGCCACGACGGCGGATACCGGCGCAGGCGTGGCCGTGGCGGGAGGCAACCCCTCGGCACACCCGGCAAGCACGAGCGCAACGAGCAAAGGACCAAGCGATCGCGAAAGACCCATGGCCCCGCGATAGCGCAACTCGGCCCACCGCGGGGCGCCTTTGGAGTTACGCGCGGGCGCGAATGACGGCCGGAACCCCGCCCTTCGGCCGAAGCGTGGCGAAGTCGTCCTCAGTGATCACCTTCTTCGGTTCGATCTCGATGCGCCAGCGCCGCAGCAAGGTGGCCAGCACGATGGGGCCTTCCATCATGGCGAAGTGGATGCCGATGCAAAACCGCGGGCCCGCGCTGAATGGCAAATACGACGACTTGTGGCGTGTGGCCTCGCGCTCCGGGAGCCACCTATCCGGGTCGAATTTCCTAGGATTTTCATAGACATCTGCACGGTAGTGCTGAGTGTACGCGCTCACGAACACGAGGGACTTGGGTGGAAGCGTGACCCCTCCGATCTCGACCTCTTCGAGGGTACGCCGTGGGAACATCATGATCGGCGGATAGAGACGCATGGCTTCGCGGAAGACCCGCGTGCAGTAGGCGAGCCGCTCGGGCTCCCACTTGGTGATGGGCTCGGCGCCGAACGCGTCGGCCTCGGCCTGGGCTCGCGCGAGGGCCTCGGGATTTCGCGCGAGCAGATAGAACGACCAGGCGAGCGCCGTAGCGGTGGTCTCGTGACCGGCCACGAAGAGGGTCACGGCTTCGTCGCGGACCTGTTTGTCGCTCATGCGCGCCTCGACGCCTTCGGGATCGCGCGCCGTGAGAAGCCGCGTGAGAAGGTCGTTCCGCGTGA
>JAYUKI010000305.1:0-18344 GCA_043764595.1 Myxococcales bacterium
TTTTCATCGTGGGCTCCATGGTGGTGGTGGTGGCGCCCCTTTGCAGCCCGCGTGCCGAGCGGATTTTGGCGGACTTTCGGCCTCTTTCGACCAAACGGATCCGTGGCTCGATCTCCCCGATGTGTGCAGTGGTCACACGTCGTGTGCAAAGCCTTGCACACTCCCGGCTCAGCCGCGCGTTCGGAACGGTCCCCCGTGCACCCGGGCGCGCTCGGCCTCGATCTCGTTGGCAAGTCGCGTAGCGTCTTCCTCGCTCGCGCACCCGACCGTGAGCGCGTCTTGCGCCAGGGTCTCGTCCGGCACGAGCTCGATGTGCACGTCCCCGTCCACGGTGCGAAGCGCGAGGACGGCGGCCCAGGACACCACACGAGGTCCTCCGTTGACCAAGAGGCCTGACGGTCCGATGGCCACGTCCACGCGGTCCAGCTCCGAGCGCAGCGAATGGGCCAGTGCACTCGCCATCGCCAACCCCACCACCACGAGCACGAGCGGGGCCATGGGCCCGAATGCCGAGCGAAGGGATACCGCGAGCTCCTCGAAGAAATTGCCCTCGAGAAGATCGTCGCACGAGAAGCTGGGCGGCAAATGCGGTCTTCCGAAGAACGGTCGCATCAGCCATGAGAGTTCGGCTCCGCACAAGAACTGGGCCGCCATCCAGCTCACGAGCACACGACGCGCCACCGCTTTCGCGAGGCCGAGCCTTCCAAGAAGGCCTCGAAGCCGCACGACTCCGGCCATTCCAGCACTCGCGATGACGACGACGTGAAGGACGAGAAGCCCTCGCGCGACGACCAACGAGGGTGCGACACGTGGGTCGCCGATCGCCAATCCAACCACCGTCGGATCGGGAGGTGGAAAGGCCAGTGCGAAGAGAATCGCGATTGGTGAGGCTGCAAAAAGCACGGTCGACGTGACGGCGAGAGACACCAACATGCACACGGCCGTCTGCCGGAACGAGAGCCTCGAACGAAGGAGTACCGCGACCATCGCGCCGAGCCCCATCGTGCACGACGCTATTGCCAAAAAGAGGGCCGGGAGCTTTACGGCCGAGAAGACGGCCTGCGCGCCTCCACGCCATATCCCGAAAGCAACGCCATAAGCGCCTGCGCCCACGCCAATGGTCACGATCGCCGAGAGCACGATTCCCGTCAAATCGTCTCCACGACGAATCCGCCCAAGAAGCACGTCGTCGAGGCGACACAGCGCGGCAGGACCGACCAACGTCACGAGGCGAGGGCCTTCACCCAATGCGTCAGGAAGAATAGCCGCTCCTCGAGCCTCACGCCATCGGCCGCCCCCACGAACGGCCTCAACGTGGTCGACATTTGAAAGAGCACGACGACAAAAAGAGTGCTCCACATGCGAAGGCCTCGGAGCGGCGCGCGGTTCATCGCGGCGAGCGTCCGATCGACGAGTCGGAGCCCCAAGACGCAGCTCAGCGTGAGAAAGAGCAAATGGAGCCCTCCGACGAACGCGACCGACGAGGTGGCTTGCGAAAAGATCCACGCGATGGGCGCGAACCCGAGGAGCAAGAGGCCCATTAGAGCCACCCCCATCAAGAGCGCACCCCAGGTCTCTTTCAGGCTCTGTCTCGCTCCCGAGAGGCACGAAAAGATATGCAGGCTCGGGAGGCAAATGAGCGCACAAAAGAAAACGCCGCCGACCATTTTCATCGGTACGAGCACGAACTGCAGACCACCGGAGAACGACGCTGTCACGAGGCCTACCACGATGGCGCTCGCGGCTACGACGAGGGACAGCCGGGCGCTCGCGCCACGGCCCTCTTGAACCTCGCGAAGGATGCTCGCGGGAGACTTGAGGAGGGCCTCGACGACCGCAACCACGCCTCTTCCGAGCACCGGCGCATCGGCGCTCCACCGCTGCCCTTCGGCGGGCTGCGTCTCCAGCCGTGGGGGCGCGAGAGCGCGAGGCTCGACTTGATCTGGCACGAATGTCGTCGGATAAGCTTCCATAAAGGAGGTCTAGCCTCGCTGGAGAGCGTTCGCCGGAGGCCCTAATCCGAGCGGTCCGAAGCCGGCCGGGAACGGACCAAGGCCCACGACGAGTGGCGTCGTGGGCTGCTCGGTGGCCGATTCAATTGCCACTTTGGCAGTACCCGATGGCCCCATTCGACAAATCGACGCCCGCCGCTTTGCTCGTTCGGCCATAGGCACGAATTCACCGAGCTTTTCCCTCATTCGAGCGTGGCACGCGTCTTGTTATGTCCCTAGGCATGAACCCCCTTTTCAATCTGGTCTCGGGCGGTCTCCGCCGCGTCGCATGGTCGGTGTTCGGAGCGTCGCTCGCGACCACCATTTTCACCATTCGCAGCTCGAACGCGCTGCCCCGAAACGCGTGCAGCAACGCGGCTCCGCCACCGGAGGTGCACGTTCACATGGCTGCGCCTACTGCGCCGAGTCCAGCGCCTGCGGCCACGTTCCCGCCTCTGGCGCCCGCAGCACCGATGGCCTTCACCGCCACACCTCGCGCACTCACTCAAACCGACGCGTACGCCTGCAGCCGGGCCTGGGCGGAGGGCGGCGTCTACCGCGCGAGCTACGGCATCACCTACGTCACGCGCGAGTACATCGACCAAACCCTCGAGAACCAGGCCGACCTTATGCGCTCTGCACGCATCGTTCCAGAGAACGAAAACGGCCAAACGGTCGGCATCAGGCTCTTTGGGGTTCGTCCTGGAACCATGCTGTTTCAGCTCGGATTCCAAAACGGGGACAGCCTGCGCGCCGTCGATGGATACTCGGTCGCGATCCCCGAAAAGGCCCTCGAGGCCTACGCGCGCCTTCGCAACGCGCAGGACTACCACGTCGAAATCGTGCGGCTTGGAAGGCGCGTGGCGCTCCTCTACCGGGTTTGCTGAGGCACTCCGCGAACCGAGTGCACAACGCCCAGTTCGCACGGAAGTGGGCATTCCTCGCGCCTTTTCGACGGCCTGCCGATAAAGCGCCGAGGCCCCATCGATTCCTCAGGCCTGAGAGAAAGCGCCGAGGCTCGTTTCGTGGTACCTCCATTCGACGGGGACGTGGCGAGCAACGGGCCGCATCCCCGCTTCGGCTGCCATGCGTTTCTCCTCTTCTCGCTACACGAAGCTAATGTCCCTCGGCCGAGGAGGGATGGGCGAAGCCTTCCTCGCAGTGTCGACGGGCGCCGCGGGCGTACGAAAGCCGTGCGTGCTGAAGCTCCTCCACGGAGAGCTCTTGGCCGAGCACTCCGCGCGCCAGCTCTTCTTCCACGAAGCGCAAATAGCGTCGAAGCTCGATCACCCCGCCATCGTATGTGCCTACGACTTTGGCGAGGACGACGACGGCACCTTCTACCTGGCGATGGAGTACGTGCACGGACAACCTTGGAGCCGCGTACGGGCTCATTTGTCCCCTGCCCGACTCCCGCTCGTCGCGCACGTCCGGATTCTCCGCGACCTCTTGGACGCACTCGACCATGCCCATGATTTCGTCGACTTCGACGGTAGACCGCTCGGAGTGGTTCATCGGGACGTGGCTCCCGGAAATGTCATGGTCGACTACTCGGGTCGCGTGAAGTTGCTCGACTTTGGCATTGCCAAGAGCACCGACGCGAAGAGCCAACTCGTGGGCAAGGGTTTTCGCGGAAAGCTCCCCTACGTGTCGCCCGAGCAAGTCGCGGGATTCAAGGTCGACAGGCGCGCGGATCTCTATGCCGTGGGGGCCATGCTTTGGGAGTCGATCGCCCGAAAAAAGCGCTGCGATGGCCCTGCCGAGGACGTACTGGCCGCCCGCCTCAAGGACACCGAGCCCCGCATCGAGGACGTCGTCCCGAACGTCGATCCCGAGCTCGCCATAGTGTGCGGAAAAGCACTCGCACTGAGGCCTTCGGACCGCTTCTCGAACGCTGCCGAAATGGCAAGCCGCCTGGATTCCTGGCTCGCGACGCGGGAGGAGGAATGCCCACGAAAGGCGTGGGCTCCCAACGTGCGATCCAAATACGAAGAAGAACGCGCCGTGGTGCACAAGGCCCTGTTGGACGAGGTCGGGGCTCTCTCGGACACGACAGGCCCCTATTTGACAGGTTCGTATCTCTCGCTGTCGCGGTCGATTTCGATGGCACCACCGCGTCTGCGCGCTCTCGATACGAGCACGGCTTTTGCCCTGCCATCCATCCCACCGCCACCGGAAGACGTACAGCGCGAGTCCATCGACCCTCGCCCCACCACGCTTTCGACCCCGGCCCCCCTGTTCGCCGAAGTCCCCAAGCGGCAGGAACGGCGCCAATGGTTCGTGGCATCGGCGCTGGCCGTGGTCGCGGCGCTCGTGCTCGGATTCGTGGGCTTCACGTTCGTACGTGCCCCGAAGGGCCCGCCTCCCGCCCTCGGTGCGGCTTCGGCCGAGCAAGTGGAAGCAGAGCCGCCTCTGGACCCTCGAGCGAACGCCACTTCCGAACCAGCCAAACCGACGGCCACGGCGGTCCCGTCCGCGGCGCTGGCGGGCCAACCGACGGGCCCAACGCGAATGCCGCATGCACGGCCTCAAACGCCTTCATTGGCAGCCAGTCCGGCAGTGCCTTCGGCGACGCCCGGGCCAACGCCACGACCCCCCGCCATACGGCCTCTCGACGAAGCCGATCCGTACGCCAAATAGGCAATCCCGCGTTTGCCGCGCGCAAGCCAGACTCGGGTCGAATCAGCTCTTTTTCCCGATGTAGCGAGCGCGCGGGCGAACAATCACTGATTTAGAGGGCGGCTTCGATCGCCGCCACGACCTCGGGGGCTTCGGGCACGGTCTTCGGCGAGAAGCGCTTCAAGACTTTGCCGTCGCGGCCAACGAGGAACTTCTCGAAGTTCCAGCCGATGTCCGCGCCGCCACCCGCTTCGCTCCCGACGAGGAACTGGTAGAGCGGGCTTCGATTCGCGCCGTTCACGTCCTGCTTCTCGAGGAGCGGAAAGTCGACACCGTAGGTCGCGCTGCAGAACGAAGCGATTTCCGCCTCGGTCCCGGGCTCCTGGCCGAGAAATTGATTGCAGGGTGCACCGACCACGAGAAGTCCTCGCTCGCGGTATTTGGCATACAGGCCAACCAGTCCCTCGTATTGGGGAGTGAGACCGCAGCGACTGGCCACGTTCACGAAGAGGACCACCTTTCCGGCAAGCTCCTCGGGCGAAAGCGGCGTTCCGTCGAGGCGCTTCCAGGCGATCGCGTCGATCGTAGTGGGACCGCCCTCGGGGGCCTTCCCATAAACTGCGCGGTTGACGACGGACGATGCCGCCTCGACGACCTTTTTGAACATGATGGGCTCCTCCTTGGGCTTCCGAACGACGGGCACGCTAGCACCCGATCGAAGGCTACGCACCGGGGTCGACACGCCATGCGCCAAGCTCGAGCTTGCATGCCTCGGGGAGGGTGATGAATATGCCGGCGTGGCCGATCTCGTACCTCGGTCCGGTGCGATGGCGTCGGCAGCAATCCCTCGTCCCGGACGCTCCTGCGGGCTACCTTCTCCAGATGCGAGTTGTTTTCCCGTCCGTCTTGGCAGTGATTCTTTCGGCATCGGCATGCGTCGGCGACGAACCAGCCTCCTCGCCGGACGCAGGAACCCCGCCACCAGGCACGGACGCTGCGGTCCTTCCCGGAGTCGATGCCTCGACCGACGCTCCAGCCATCGTCGATGCCGGAAAAGTCGACAGTGGCCCGCCCAGCCTCCAGGCCATTGCCGTTTCGGCGGGGAGCACACACACGTGTGCGTTGCTCGTGAACGGGGACGTCGTGTGTTGGGGGAGCAACGGAAACGGCGAGCTAGGCACGCCGCCGGGGGCGCTGCCCTCGTCCTCCCTTCCCGTACGCGTTCCGCTCCCGAGCAAGGCCAAGATGGTCTCCGCCGGAGACAAGGTCACGTGTGCCCACTTGGACACTGGCAAAGTGGCGTGTTGGGGGAACAACGACAGCGGCCAGCTCGCGCGGAGCCCCTTCTCCGCCGTGGGCGACGTGAAGGAAGTCGTGCCACCACCGACCGACGCCCGCGGCAAGTGGGATCCGGTGGCGGCGGTCAGCGTCGGAGGCTCCCACGTGTGCGTGACGTCCGTCGGTGGCCCTAGCCCGCTGGTCGGCAAGGACATCAACTATTCGTGGTGCTGGGGAAAGAACCTATTCCGTGAGCTGGGGCGCGACACGAATGGTTTCCCGAGCGTCGTTCCGCTGATTGCCACTCAAAATGGAAAAGACAGCGACACGAATCCCTTCTACGTCGACAAGGTCGTTTCAGGAGCCGATTTCACCTGCTCCGAGGCCTTCATACCGGTCCCCTCGGGCGTCTTTTTCCGAGGGCTCGTCTGCTGGGGTGCCGCCAACAGCAATCAGATTGGAAAAACGTTCGGAGCTGGCCAACCGTTCGGCACACCCTCCTTTGGAGCGGAGACCTTCTTGACCAATCCGCGACTTGCCGCCGCCGGCGCCGAGCACGCGTGCACCATCGCGGCGAAGACCACCGGAGGCGAGGGGCTCTACTGTTGGGGCCGCGCCACCAAAGGCGCGATTGGTACGCTTACTGGGACCGCGGTCGACGGAAAGGCGAATCTCGTGGCGGGGGTGGATGCGGCAAAGGTGACCCACGTTGCCGCGGGCGGCGACACGACGTGCATCGTCGAGAGCGGAACGTTTCGCTGCCTCGGGGCGAACGCTTCCGGCCAGCTTGGCAACGGAACGGTCGACACCGCACCGCACACGGCCTTCACGACCGTGGAGCTTCCGCCGACCGTCAGCAGTGTCGCCGTCGGTGGCGAGCACGTCTGCGTGGTACTTGGCGGTGCAGCCGGAAGGCCGGGGGAGGTCCGCTGCTGGGGCGCGAACCGCGCAGGGCAGCTTGGCGACGGCCTCGATTTGAACGTCGGATATCCGGGAGCACCGGAACAAAAGTACATTCGGACCAAGCCCGTCACGGTCCTCGCAGGAAAGTAGCGGACATCGGGACATCGGTTCGGGACTCTCCCAGGTCCGAGCCTCGTGCGCAGACACGGTCGACCCCGCCCAAGGCGAGGGTCGACCGCGTAGTGGGCACGTCCCCTATTTGGTCCACTCCGTATGAAACGAACCCGGCTTGTCGAGACGCTCGTACGTGTGCGATCCGAAGTAGTCGCGCTGGGCCTGGGTGAGATTGGCCGGAAGCCGCGCACGACGAATGGAGTCGTAGTACGCGAGCGAGCCGCCCATGGTCATGAGAGGGATACCGGCACCGATGGCCTGCACGACGGTGCTACGCCAGCCGTCCTGCCGCTCGGCCAGCTCCTTCTGGAAGCCCGGATCGAGGAGCAAGTTCACGAGGTTCGGATCCCGATCGTAGGCCTCTTTGATGCGGCCGAGGAACTGGGCGCGAATGATGCAGCCCCCTTTCCAGATGCGGGCAAGCTCGCCCAAATCGATTCCCCAACTGCGAAGATTCGAGGCCGTGCGCAAGAGGTTCATTCCTTGTGCGTAGCTGCACGCTTTGGCCGAATAGAGCGCGGCCCGAACGTCGGCAATGAGCTTCTTCTTGTCGACCGCGCTCTTGACGACTGGGCCCACGAGCACTTTGGAGGCAGCGGCTCGACCCGCTCGGTCGGACGATACGAGACGCGCTTCGACCGAAGAGGCCACGGTTGGAACCGGCGCACCGATCTCCGCAGCGTCTTGGACGGTCCATTTTCCGGTACCCTTCGCCGCAGCAGCATCGACGATGAGATCGATCAAATCCGCCCCCGTTTCCGGGTCTTTCTTGCGAAAGATGTTGGCGGTAATCTCGATCAAAAAGGACTTTAGCTCCCCCGCATTCCAGTCCGCGAACGTGTCCGCGAGCTCGGCATTCGAGAGACCGCCAAGCGTCTTCAAGACGTCATAAGCCTCGGCGATGAGCTGCATGTCGCCGTATTCGATCCCGTTGTGGACCATCTTCACGTAGTGGCCCGCCCCACCGGGACCGCAATACGTGACGCAGGGTCCGTCGACCTGGGCCGCGATCTTCGTGAGGATGGGCGCCATGTCGTCGTAACCGGCGCGATCCCCGCCGGGCATCATCGAGGGGCCGTGGCGAGCCCCTTCTTCGCCACCGGACACGCCCATTCCGAAGAAGCGTATTCCTTTTGGCGCGAGCTCCTTTGCGCGACGTTCGGTGTTTTGGAAGAACTCGTTTCCCGAGTCGACGATCATGTCGTCCTTCTCGAGGAAGGGCAGAAGCGCGGCGATGGTCTTGTCCACCACCTCGCCGGCCTTCACGAGCAGGATGATCCGTCGCGGGCGACGCAGCGACGCCACGAATTCCTTGAGGTCTTTGAAGCCAGCGACGTTCTTCGCTCCTTCGCGGGTGGCTTTGGCGAGAAACTTGTCGACCGGCTCGGGCCAAGCGTCGTACCCCGCGCACGAAAAGCCCTTCTCGTCGATGTTCAGAGCCAAATTTTGGCCCATCACGCCCAACCCGACCATTCCTATTTCGAGGTCACCCATCGTCAGCCTCCATGCCTTCGCGGCGAAGGCCGGATGATAGCGACCCTCGATCGCCAGGGGGAGATTCGTTGGGCAGGTCCCGGCTGCCGACCAGGTGGAGGAGCCGGCGACGGACGCGCTTCGGGCGAACGTCCTTGTTTCCGGGCGGTATCTTTTCCAATCACGCAAAAACATTGCAGTGAGCCTGTGGTCGGGCGTCGATTCCGAGTCGAAATGCACCCCTCCGACACGGGCGCGGGAACTTTCGAACGGAGGGACGGTCCCCGCTCGTCCATGCGCTCACGCCCGCTTCTTCCAGGTCTTCCGGCTTTCGTTTTCGGTGCCGCGATCGGGGTCATTCCCCTCGCTCCCACGCCGGCGCGAGCTTGTTACAACGAGGTCGTACTCAAGGTCGATCCGAACGCGGTCGCGGTGGCCGAAGCCGAGGCTGCACTCAAACGAGGCGAGCCTACGAGAGCCGCGAGACGAGTCCTCTCCCGCTATTCGAACCTGCGAAGCGCTACGATCGAGCCCACCGCGCGCGACCCACTTTTCGTGCGCTCCGCGCGAATCTTGGCCGTGGCCATCGTTCGCACCGATGGGCGCTCGAGCTTCGGCGAGACGACGACCTGGGCGCGGGCCGGAAACCTCGAATGGGCCATTGCGACGCTCCGTGAGATTTCCGTATGGAAGCAGCGGCAGGAGACGCAACGCTCGTTTGCCACGCGCCATTCTCCCGTCGAATCTCCGGACCTCGCCGTCGACCTCGGAGAGGCCCTGACGAGCCTTCCGCACACCCGAGCCGAAGGGAAGAAGCTGCTCGAGAGCCTCGATCGGCGTGATCTACTTGGGAGTCCGTATGGCTACTTGGCGCTCGCTCGCGTTCGCGCCGACGCGGGCGAAGTCGACGCGAGCCGCGCGGCCATCGAACGGTGCAAGGTGCGAACGGACCGGGCCGAAACGTGCGTCTTTCCGCTTCCACCTGCGAAGCTTTGAGCTTCGCGGAGCGAAGGCTCGGCTCACGAACGATCCGGCTCAGGGAAGACGGTCGATCGTCAACGTCCCGTTGATCGTGTTGTCCATACTCGCCGTGCGGTTCGCCGTGCAGATGTCGATGCGCGAGGTCCACTTCCCCTTGAACGCACCGCCCGTGTCGACCACGCGGAAGTCGATCGAACGGCCGTACTTGCGCTCGAGCTCACGAATTCGGAGCTTCGTGCCGTAGGGAAAAGCCTTGGAGTCCATGGCCACGGCCACGTAGGTGGCATTGCCCGCGAGGAACTGCTGGAGCGTCGTCAGTCGCTTGCCACGGCGATCGAAGAACCCGCCTTCGAGGGCGCTCGAGTCCGGGTAATAGCCCGTACCGCGCGCCGTGAAGTTGGTCGCGGAGCTGAACGCCTCCGAGCTCTCACCGGTCTGGCTCTCGTCGATGAGCGGCTCACCATCCGGGCCCACTTCCGCAGCACACCCAGAAAGAGCGAGCGAGCCCACGAGGACGGACACGAACGCGGCGAGTCGAATCGAAGCCATGGGACAAACCTCCGAAGGTGCGCTTACGTTGGCCCACAAGTGGAGCACACGGGAGCGGTAAAAGAGGATCCAACCCTCCGATTTTACGTAAGAATTCGCAGGCTCATCAAACTCTTCCAGTGAGCCAGGAATCGCTCGCCGAAACGTCGGCACGACGCGGATGGTTCGCGCCCGTCATGACGCAACCAGGCCTCCCGGAGGTAGAGCGTGGGCTGGCTTTGGAGCCTTCGAGCGTGCGCGCGGCCGCTGGAGAATCGTCTATGACGGGGCATGGCTAGCGGCCGACTCAACGAACGCAAGCTTCCGCAAAGCTCACCGAACCCGAATCGCGCGCGAGAGCTATCCCAGTCGAATGCCAAGTTGAAGCTCACCATCGACTACCATTGCTGCCAAGAGGACGCGCGAGGCGCCTTGATTCACGAGTGGGGCGACACCAAAGCCCTGCGCGACGGCGCCATCTTGGGCACCGACGTGGCGCGTCACGAACGCGCAGCAGCACTTTTCACCACGAATTTCCCTGGAAATCTCTTCGGATCCGGCCTCGAGACCATTGGCTACGAGGTGTTCGGCTCGACCGACGAGTGGCTCTACGAGACGTTCTCCGCCGATGGCGTCCTCTCGTTCACGTACGAAGGCCAGGGGCAGCGCGAAGACGCGCACTTCCGCCAGCACGCCGCGTTCGTCGATGCGATGGAGTCCCCATCGTGACCGCGAAAGTGCCAGACTGAGACCATGAAGATCCTTTGCCCGAAGTGCGGCAAGGCGATTTCCGGGGAGGACATCGATCTCACGCGTGCCGTCGGCGTATGCCGACCGTGCGGGGAGCTCGTGCCGTTTCCGGCCGTCGTAACGCCGTTCGCTCCGTCCTCGAACCTGGCATCTACACCTGGAGCCCGGCTCTACAAGCCGGCATCGTTCAAGCTCGCCGAGCAGGTCGTGGGCGAGCGCTACGAAGCCACCATCACACCGAGTCGCCTGGCTGCGCTTCCGTTGCTTGGTTTTTGCCTTGTCTGGAACACCTTCATGGCCGTCTGGTACGGCATCGCCATCGCCGGGGGCGTGTGGATGATGGGCGTGTTCGGCCTCATCCACCTCGGCGCGGGCCTCTTCATGACCCACAAGGCGCTCGTCGGGCTCTTCAACACGCACCGACTGGTGCTCGCGAACGGCGTCCTTTCTTGGAAGAGCTCCCCCGTCCCCGTTCGAGGAAGCCTCTCGCTGCCGTACACCCTCGTCGACGGCTTTGCCGTGAAAGAGACGAACGGCTCGAGGTCCACGAGCTACTCGGTGGCCGTGAACCTCGCCGACGGCACCATGCGCGAGATCGACGTCGGAGCGACCGATCGCGCGACGGCCGACTACGCGGTCGAGAGCTTCCAAGAAGCGCTACGCATAGCCAAGCAGCCCGTCCAAGACGCCCCTTACCGAGGTTAGGCGTTGGTCGAAATGGGTGTGCCATCTCCCGCCGATCCTCTCGCTACGGCAGGTGGCCTCGTCGCTCCGCTCCTCAGACTACGGGAGTAGGCTTCCGGGGCGAGCGAATCGGGCAAAAGCCTCGCGTCGGTCTCGACGGAAGCCGACACACCCATTTCGACCGGGCGCCTTAGCTCGCGAGCTCGTGAAAGGCTGACTGGCGCCGTTCAGCGCTGGGTCGAGGGAGTCGAGTTCTTGGACGTGTCTCCGGCGGTGCCTTCGAGCACCAAGGCTCGGCCCGTCGACGGCACGTTCACGACGCGGTTCGGGCCGGGCTCCCAAGCGATCGAGCCGTCACCCCGCCGAACGATAAACTTGTATTCTACACGTGCACCGGCCGTGAGCTGCGTGGCCGCGGCCCAGTTCGGAAAGAGGTCCGTCGCCGTTTCGGCCATCACGGCGCGCGAGGGCTCCCAGCTCCCAATGCCTGGATCCGATCCCACCACGAGGACTTGATCGCCGAGCGCCGTCGCGTCGTTCACGACGTGGAAGAGCACGGGCGAGGCGGTGCGGGAGAGCACGGCTGCGTCGTCCGCGGTGGTGTCGAGATTGCCGTAGTAGTGGAGGAGATCGGCGAAGTTCCGACGGTACTTGCGCGAGAGCTCCACCGAGTCGAGGAGCAGAAGATCCTCGTCGCTTTGACGCGTACCGTTTTGCGTCCAGTTCGTAGCGCCCGTTATGACCTTGGCGCCGTCGAGCACGGCGTACTTTTGGTGCATCGCGGAAAACTGGCCGACCTTGTTGGCCGCGAGAACCACGAGGCCCCCTGCGGCTGCGACACGTTCGTCGCCCTTGGAGAGACCGGCTTGTTTGCGCTCGACGATGAGCCGCACTTTCACGCCACGGCGGGCCGCACGCTCCGTGGCGTCGATGATGGCCGGCATGGTGTAGGTAAACATCGCGATATCGACGGACTTCTTTGCCGCGTCGATGGCCTTCACGATCGTGAGATCGAGCTTCTCTTCGGGGGAAAAATGGAGCTCGACACCGGGCAGCACCACGCCCCCCTCGACGGTGCGTGGCTTCTCGCCCAAAACTTCCAGGATCTGACTCCGGTACCTGGCCGCGATCTCGGGATCGCGAAAGACGAGCATGTTCTCGTCGTTTGCGAGCGCCGCGGTCTCGTTCCAGTTGAACGATCCGGTCATGGTGGTCTTGCCGTCGATGACGGTGGCCTTGAGGTGCATGATCGACGCCGAACCGGGCGGCGATACACGAACGAGCTTGATTCCAGCCGCTTCGAGCGCGTCGTCGCCGACGTTGTACGACTGGGCTGCGTTGGTTTTGTCGACGGCGATGCGCACGTCGACGCCACGCCGCGAAAGCTCGATGAGCTTCGCGATCACGCGCTCACGGCGAATGTTGTAGTGCGCGATGACCACCTCGCTGCGCGCCGTGTCCAGCATGCAGAGCGCTTGGTCTTCCGGACCGTCGAACGGCGCGAAGTACACCTGCGGTCGTCCCGGCGTGACGTCCGTCGGAGCGACACAACGTGCGGTGATGGGGCTCTCGAGCTCGGTCGAGTCGTCGGCCTCAGGGGAGGCGCAGCCGGCCAGCGCGGCCGCAAGAACCAGAAAGACGGGAAGGCCACGGAGGGTGGAAGGGCGCATGGTGTGTCGTTCGGAGTGTCACACGGACCCACATCTGTCGAGGGACGTTCGGCGGAATGCGAGCCGAAATGGGGTGGTGCAGGGGTTTCGGATCCAGTTTGCGAGAAAAGAACGGGGAAGGAGCGCTGGTGGGTACGCCCCACGCGTCTCCTTCCCTTCGTGGCGAGGAGTCTACTTCTCGACCTTGCAGTCGAGGTCTTCGGTCACGAGCTCGCCGCCCGAGGCGCCGCCGTCCCGAATGTAGGCGACGATGAAGCCGCCACCCGCCTTGGCGAAGAGGCGCGACTCCATGGCGCGCTCATCGTCTTTCGTGACGGCATACGGGCGACCCGTGGCGCGGAACGTCGCGCCGACGGGCATGATTTCCAGAGTACCTTTCCCCTTTTCGACATTCTCGAGATAGGCAATCCAGCGCTGCCCTTTTGCATCGCGGAGAAACTCCGGACGCGAGGCCGAGTGCGCTTCGTCGTTCTCGTTCGTCACGTTGCTGAAGCCCTCGGGGAGCTTCTCGCCGGCGATGCGCATGCCGCGAAGCGTGAGTCCGCCTTTGGCGCTCGCCTGGGCCGCAATCAGCACGCTATCGGTGCCGTCGTGTGCGAGGTCCGGCGCTTGGAAATAGCCCGGGTAGCTCTTGGGCGTTCCTTTGGCTTTTTTGTCTTGGGTCACGAACGAAGCAACGAACGCTCCCGTTCCGGCGCGCGCGGCGAGGAAGAACGTTCCGTCGGGGAGCTGGTCCGAGATGGGGGCTTCGTAGTCGACGCGCTTGAAGGGTGTTTTGGCCGAAAGATCGGTGGTGTGGACCACGCTCTCGGACTTCGAGGTCGCGATGAGAAGCTCCGATTGAACTTTCGTATCGGCGCCCGTCATCGTCGCTTTGATTCCCGAAGCCACGACCCACTCTTCGCCCTTCTTGGGATCGTAGAAGGTCCGGCAGTCGCGAATCTCATGGTACGGGTGGTTCGCGGCGAGGCCGTGCGTATCGACCAATGCCTTGACGGGATCGGCCGAGTACTTCGGATCGTCGAAGATGGCCGGCCCTTCCCAGACGACCCACTTTTCCGTGAGGTCGGCGGGACCGCAAACCACTTTGCGTCCTTTCACTCCCGCGGTGGCGTCCGACGCTTTCATTTCGTCGCGGAAGTCGACGAAAGCACGAACCGTGGTTCCCTCGATCTTGACGGGAGTCACGCGCCAAAGAATGCGAGTGCCTTCGCCAGCCTTCGGTGCCTTTGCGAAGGCCGAACCAGGATTGACGGTGACCTTCTGGAGCGAGCCGGCGCCGCCTGCTTTCACGGTCAGAACGTGGGGCGTGTTTCCGACGGCGAGGCCGAGCACGTCGGTGCCGTCGGCGAGCTCTTCGGCAGTAAGTCCGGTGGTCGCGTTTACGCCCTTGCTCCACACCTTCTGGTTGGACGTGGTGCACGTGGGTTTCTCGGTCGGCTCCTCGGCACTCGCGGCGGGGGCGGCCCCAGACGAAGCAGTGGTAGCCACCGAGCCGCCGGCGGAAGGCGCGGGAAGCGCCGTAGCTTCGTCCTTCTTCTTGCCGCCACAACCGCTCAAGACGGACAGTGAAAGCAGCGAAACAACGACAGGAACGCAATTTTTCATTGGGTCGATCCTACCGAGGTCGCGCAAGGTCCGGCGGACAATCTTCCAAGCGGCCAAGACATCGCACCTTCCGATGGCGAACCCCTCGAATCAACGACGGAATTCGTCGCCCGCGCGAAGCGTGCCCGAGCGGCTGACCCTCACTCGACCTTGACGCTGTCGATGCGAAAGGTCGTTCGGGTCGCGCGGTCGTTCACGGCGCGAAATTGCAGCTTGGCGATTTGGCCGGAGTACTTCCCGAGGTCGTACGGACCCTTGATCGCGTAGGACCCGAACGACGTCTTGTCGAGGTTCGAGAACAGCGCAATCGAGGCGAGAAGAGCGCCGTTGCTCGAGCGAAGCTCGACGTAGAGCTTGTCGACCGGCGTCGTTGCCGTTTCGGTCGTGGTCACGTTGAGCGCAAACGAGAGCTTCTGCGGGCGACTTATTGGAAGAACGATGTTCTGGGCCACGATGCCCGAGCTCGCCGTCGACGTGCCAAGAAGCGCATATCCAGTGCCCGAGTGAGGCGCCGATCCTGCCGTCGCGTAGAAGGCACTCCCCGAAAACATCCACGGACTTGCGGTTCCCTCGAAAGTGCCATTCGCAAGCAGTGATGCGACCGTGGGTGGCGGTGGGGGTGGTGGCGGCGTCGGTGACGGCGCCGTGGGCGTTGGCTTCGGCGGTGGCGGTGGTGGTGGTGGTGGTGGCGGTGGCGCTTCTTTGGTGCCTACCCCAACGAGGGACCAAGCGTCGCCAACGGCGGTGACCTTGGGGCTCGTCGCACCAAACAGACTGCGAGCAGCTTCGATCGTGGCCGTTCGCGCGCCCGCGAAGTTGGTTCCCGGCGACATGTACTGAGTAAACGCCAGGAACCAAATCCGCGCGGCGTCCTGGAGCCCGATGCCGACCATCGTGCCGCCCTTTCGGTGCGCCCCGCCTTTGGCCACCAAGTGAAACGCCTTGTTGGGGATCCCCGAGTTCGTGTGCACTCCGCCGTTGTCGCTCGAGCTCGTGCTTCGCTCCGAATAGTGGTCCGGCTGCGAGCCCTGGCTCGGTTGGTCCAAATAGCGAAGAGCGTCCGCGGTTCCGTTCGACGGAGTGTAGGCCTTTTCGCCAATTTTCCAGGTGTCGGCGCTTTCGCCAAAGAGGCTCGCCTCGACCAGTCCGCCAAGGACGTCCGAGAAAGACTCGTTCAGTGCTCCGGATTCCCCCGAATAGATGAGGCCCGACGTGGCCTCGATCACCCCGTGTCCGCATTCGTGCGCCACGATGTCGACCGACGTGAGAGCTCCGAACATCTTGCCGTCGCCATCGCCCAACGTCAAAGTCGAGCCGTCCCAAAAGGCATTGCTGTAGCTCGTTCCATAGTGAACGAGCGCGGTCACTAGGGGAGTGGAGCCGTCTATCGAGGTCGACGGTCCCGGACCGCCTTTTCCGTCGAGCCCGACGTAGCCAAACGTGTTTTTCAGGTAGGCAAGAGTCCCGGTCAGCCCGAGATGCGCGTCCACCGCCGCTTTTTGGTTGGGTGCATTCCAAAGATCGTCCGCATCGGTGAATCGCTCAGGGTCGCTTCTTCGGTTCCCGTAGTCGAAAGTGCCCGCTTTCCAGCGCGCGTCCTCCAGGTACTTGGAAGATCCAACCGACGCCGTCGTGATGGTCACGTTGCCGTAGTACGTACTCGAGCCCGTAGCCGTTTCGAGGTTCTCCCAACGCTTGAGGACCGCGCCCGTGGTCGCATCGACGAGCATGAGCGGGCGCGTCGGTGTCGCTCCGTTGAGGCTCTCGAGCTGTACGCGGTAGGCCAGCTTGACGCCTTCACCGTCCGGGACCACCAAGAGCTCTGGCGGATCCCCAGGCATCGAACATCCCGGACACCGTGCCGCTTGTTCGGCGGCCGCGGCGGCACGTGCTGCCGACCACGTCGGTGTGGTGGTCGAGAGGTGCGAATCGACGTCGCGAAGCAGGTGATCCGTCGTGTCCTCGGCCGATCCATCGCTTCGAAGATGCACGATGGCGTCGCTCCCGAAGACCCTCAAACCGCGAACCATTTGGGCCATACGCGCGTGGTGGATGCCTCGGGCGTCGTTGGTTGCGGCTTGCACGACGAAGTCGTTCGCCGTGCCGGCCGACGTGCCACCGAGCTTCGCGACGATCACGTCCTGAGGACGTTTGCCGATCGCCGTGGCTTGCAAAGGAGGAGCGACTTTCGCAGGAACGAGACGCGTCCGGAGGGCGGTCTTTGCTTTTGGTCCTCGCAGCAACGCCGATTGCCCCACCGCCGAATGCCCGACCAAAGCCGTGCAGGCGAGCGCTGCACACGACACCAGAACGAGTGAGGTCGACGGACGAACGCGCATGAATGCCTCCGAAGGGGAATTCGACGAGCGTCGGACGCCTTCGATTCGATCCGCAAGCACGATCGCGACCCGGTCCTCCATTGCTGCACCAAGACGAACCCGCAAGGAAGCTGAGGCGACCGGCTTGCCCAACGCGAGCGACCGAACGGAGTCATGACCTCGTCCTTTCGAGCTCACCCATTCGAGGCACGCGCCTCGCCAGCCCCGCCACGACGACGAAGGCGTATTCGGCAAGGGAAAAAGAGAGCGCAACCTGCTGGATCACCTCGAGAATCCGCCCGGCGCGTGCCCTTGGTCACAACATCGTCACGACCCGACTTGGAGCGGGCGGAGATCCCCCATTCGGACCCGATCCGGGCTAGAAGACGGGCCCTCGAAATGAAGCCGATCGCCATCGTCGGAGAAGGTTGTGTCCTGCCTGGTGCGCTCTCCCCCGAGGCGCTCTGGGAGCTCGTTCGCCACAAGGGCTCGGCGGTCGCACACACGAAGCCGGGTCTGTGGCGCATCGACCAAGGTGCGGACCGCGCGAAGCTCGCGGCCGAAATCGTGAGCGAGACCGGCGGCTACGTCGAGGGCTTCGTGTTCGACCCTACGGGATTTTCCCTCGAACCGCACGAGCTCGACGGCCTCGACGAGGTCTTTCTCTACACGCTCCACGCCGCTCGCGAAGCGATGAAGAGCGCGGGTCTCGATCCTCGCGAGAAGAGCCCGCGCGGCACCGTAGTCCTCGGAAACCTTTCGTACCCCACCCCCGGCCTCGTCGACCTCGCGCTCGAGGTCTGGAAGCGCGGCGGCGCGCACGAAGCCGGCACGAACCCGAAGAATCGGTATATGTCCGGACTTCCCGCGCACCTCGTGGCTGCGGCGCTCGGGTTCCACGGCGGGGCGTTCGCCCTCGATGCCGCGTGTGCTTCGTCGCTCTACGCCGTGAAGCTCGCGTGCGATCGCTTGAACGACGGCCTCGCGGACGTGGCCGTCGCCGGCGGCGTGAACCATGCGGACGATCTCTTCCTTCACGGGGGATTTTCGGCCCTTCGCGCGCTCTCGCCGACCGGACAGAGCCGCCCGTTCCACAAAGAAGCGGACGGCCTCGTGCCCGCCCAAGGCGCCGCGGTGGTGGTCCTCATGCGCCTCGACGACGCGCTCGCCCAAGGCAAAAACGTGCTCGGCGTGGTTCGGGGCGTGGGCCTTTCGAACGACGGCCGAAGCCGCGGCCTCATGGTGCCTTCGGAAGAAGGGCAAATTCGAGCGATGCGCGCGGCCTACGCCGACGCGGGTCTCTCGCCGAGCGACGTGTCTCTCGTGGAGTGCCACGCCACGGGCACGGTCGTGGGCGATGGCGCGGA
>JAYUKI010000306.1:0-1485 GCA_043764595.1 Myxococcales bacterium
GGAGGTGGGAAAAAGTAGGACAGAAAGTTTCCCGGACACTTCCCCGCCGTCCACGATCCGTTCGTGAGCATGGCACGCCCCGAAGATCTCGAACGCACGTCCTTGCCGCAGGGCCCGGGCCTCGCCAAAGCCCATCCGGCCTTGGTGACCACGACCTCGAGCGTTCGTACGAGCGACGGCGTCTGGCGAGACGCGTTCGCTCTCGCCGACAGCGTGAGCGAAGGGGCCGTGAGGCAAGAGCGCGAGGGGCGTGTGTGGTACGGCTCGACGAGCCTCATTTTGCCGCTCGATGCCCGGCAGACGGCCCCGTACGAGCCCCATACCCTTGCCGCGGGGGACCTCCATGCCCGCCTCCGTGCCATCCGCATCGCGAGCCGAGAAGCGCAGGTGCGCGCCCCCGCTTCCCTCGGAACCGTGAAGTGCGAGCTCCGATTTTCGTTCCATCCGAGGGGGCTGAGGGTTGACGTCGACGTCGAGGCAGCCTTGATAGAGAGCCGAACGCTCGAACGCGACGACGAACGCTCGCGTCCTATGACGCCCGGCGTTCCCGAGTGATTCCGCCGACTCCTCCCATGGCCCGAAAGAACGACGATCCCCCGAAGAAGAAGCCGCGCGTGGCCGAGGTCATCCACGTCACGTTCGGCAAAGGCGGCGGACGTGTGTCCGAGCCGCCGCCTCCTGCGCCAGCGATGCACGGGACGGAGCTCGAGCCGAACGACACGGGTTCCAGCGATACGAAGCGTCCCGAGCCTCTCGCCGACGTCTTTACGGCTCGAGAGGTCGAGAAGCTGCTTGGCCTCGGCCCACGCTTCCTGAAGTCGCTCGATCGCACCGGAATCGTATCGCCCTCTGGGGTTCGCGGACGCGCTCGCGCGTACACTTTCCAGGACCTCATTGCCCTCCGCGCCACGAGCGAGCTCTTGCGAAGCCACGTCAAGCTCCGAGACGTCGCGCGAGCGATTGGAGCCTTGCGGAGCACTCTGCCGCGCGTGACGAAGCCTCTCCAGGAGCTGCGAATCGTGAGCGACGGCTCGCGTGTCGTCGTTCGGGCGGACGAGGGCGTGTTCGAGCCCGTCACGGGGCAGATGATCCTCGACTTCCAGGTCAATTCGCTGCGCGACGACGTCGTTCGCCTCCTTCGACCCGAGACGCAGAAGAACCGCGCGCGCACCGCCTACGACCTTTACGTGCGCGCGAGCGCCCTCGACGAAGAGTCCCGTTCGTACGACGAAGCCGAGGCCCTCTACCGCAAGGCCATCGAGCTCGATCCGAAGCTCTCGATCGCGTACACGAACCTCGGCAACATTCGCTTCCGGAGAGGCGACGTCGTGGCCGCCGAGGAGCTCTACCGGCGCGCGCTCGAGGTCGACGACCGCCAGCCCGAGGACACTACAATCTCGGCTACGTGATGCTCGAGCGCGGCCACGCGCAGCGCGCGATCCCGTACTTCCAGAAGGCCATCCAGTCCGATCCGAAGTTCGCAGA
>JAYUKI010000307.1:0-1483 GCA_043764595.1 Myxococcales bacterium
GGTCATCGCGGTGGACTCTCTCGTGGCAGCCTATCCTCGCAAGCGCATCCTCGCGTTCGCCTCGGGCTCCGATGCGTCCTTTGGAACGCCCGCGGCCAAAGCACTTCACGGAGCTGCAGCCGCCGAAGGCACTTCACCCGAAGCCATGCGCAGCGTTCTTCGCCACGACGGTCTCGGCGTCACTGCACTGCTCGCCAATGGCGATCCCCTGGTCGTCGGAAGCCGTGCGCTGCTCTTGAAAGAGCGCATCAGCGTGGCCGGCTCGGAGGACCGCGTGCGTGAGCTCGAGGCCCAAGGCGCGAGCGTCGTGCTCGTCGGTGTCGGTGGAAAGCTCGTCGGTCTCGTCGGTCTCCAAGACGCCCTTCGCCCTGGTGCCCGCGCGGCGATCCAGCGCCTTTTGGAGGCTCGCGTCGAGCCCGTCCTCGTCAGCGGCGAGACGCGCGAAGCGTGCGAAACGTTGGCGCGGGCGCTCGACATCGAGCACGTCCGTCCGGAGGTTCTTCCGCACGATCGCGCGGCGGAAGTTCGCGCCCTCGGCGAAGGTGGTCACGTGGTTGCGGTGCTTGGACGTGTCCCCTCGGACGAAGCGGCACTGGCCGCTGCCGACGTCTCGATCGCTCTCGGATCGGTGGGGCAGTCGGGCGATTTCTCGGTGGTGCTCGCGACCGACGACGTTCGCTCGGCAGCCCACGCACTCTCCCTCGCTCGTGCCTTGCGGGAGCGTGCGCGTGTGGGCGTTGGATCGGCCTTCGCGCCCACACTGATCGCCGTGCTCGGGCTCGGTTTCGGCGTGATGCCGCTAGTGCTCGCACCCGTCGCAGGATTTCTGGCCACGTTCTTCGGCCTTCTGGCCGTTCGTCGTGTCAGCTCCGAGGAGGAGCCGCGACTTTCGCGCTGAAGCCTGCCTTCTCGATCGCGGCGATGGCGGCGTCGGGGTGTCCGTCCCAGCCTGAACCGAAACGCAGTACCGCACGTCCCTGTTCGACGTCGAACGACTCGGCGTGGGCCACACGACCAAGGACATTTTTCACGGCTTGCACGCATCCACCACAGGTCATCCCGTCGATATCGAGCTCGAGTACGTTCATGGAAACCTCAGAAAAAAGGCGTTTTCTGAGCCTATCTTCGCCTCAACAGGGCGACGAGGGAAGCTCGACGATCTGTTTGGGACGAAGCGTGACTCTCCCATGCGGTGGGCCTCCCAACCGAGACGACGCGACCCCGATCGGGGCTGGCTATCGGGGCAGGTGAGGGTGGGGAGGAGAGCCCACGCACCCAGCTCCGACGAAATGCCAAAACTTCCTGGGAAGCTAGAGCAAGGGTCGCTATTCTATAGGTCGGTGGACTTCGTCGGTTCGGCGCTCGTGCCGCTCCTCGGACTCCGGCCTCCCTTGGTGGTGTAGAACGTGGCCGATGTGGTGAAGTCCCAGACGGACGCGGCAAACCCTGGAGCGAGGGTTGGCCAAGTCATCAAGGGAAAGTG